>CAIPAY010000240.1 GCA_903863195.1 uncultured Holophagaceae bacterium | reverse complement strand
GCTGAAACTGGTAGATCATGCCCGGCAGGCGCTGGGAGAGCTTGCCGAGCCGCACGTGGCTCTCCCGCAGCTCGGTCTCGGCCTCCCGGATGCGGGTGAGGTCGGTCAGCACGGCCCGACAGCGGCGACCGTCGGCCGAGAGCCCCACCTCCAGCTGCAGGACCAGGGGTGGAGCCTCGGTCCTCTGCACCCGCCCCTCGAAGGGCTGCATGGGCTCACCCAGGAAGGCCTGCTCCAGGTAGGCCGTGAAGGCGGACCTGTCCGCTTGGGCAAAGAAGTCGGCAAAGCGTCGGGTCATGAGCAAGGCCCGCTCCAGGCCCAGCAGGCGCCCGGCCTCCAGGTTGGCCCGGACGATGCTGCCGCTCGGCTCCAGGGAGAGGTAGCCCACGGGGGCGAAGTCGTAGAGTTCCTTGAAGCCCGCCAGCGCCTCCTCCAGCTGCGCCCGCGTGTGCTCCAACTCCTCGTGCTGCATCTCCAGCTCGACCTGGTGGACCTGCAGCTCATGCACCTGGCGCATGACCTGGAGCGCGGTGGGGACCTCCAGCGCCGGGGGGGCCAGGCTGTTCATGCGGGCCTCCGCACGCAGGCGTAGATCCTCGCTGGAGGGTTTGTCAGGCTTCATTTTTTCGGTCCATCCGGGAATTCTGGGGAAGGCTGCGTCGAAGGCGCGAGCTGGGTGACGAAGCGCTTGTCCAGCACGGTATGGGTCTTCTGTAGGAGGGTCTCCAGCTCCGCCACCGAGGCGCTCCCGCTGGCCTGGCCCAGGAAGCGGCTCTCCAGCAGGGTGAGGATGTCGCGCAGGGAGACCTCCAGCACCTTCGACTCGCTGATGTTCACGAAGGTGATCACCACGCCGTCGATGCGGTTGCTCTGGGTGCGGTAGGGCATGATCCGCACCTTGAACCAGCGTCCGTCGCTGGTGGAGACCTGGCGCTCGTGGTAGATCAGGGTGCGCAGCACTTCCTTCACATCCCCCACGAAGGTGCTGTAGTCCAGCTGGGTGACCAGATCCGTGATGGGCCGGCCGGCGTCACCCGGGATCAGGTTGATGATGCTGTTGATCTGGGGGGTGAAGCGCCGCACCCGCAGCTCCTCGTCCAGGAACAGGGTGGCGATGTCCGTGCTGTTGAGCAGGTTCTTCATGTCGTCGCTGGCCTGGGACAGCTCGTCCACCTTGGCCTGCAGCTCGTGGTTGACCGTCTGCAGCTCCTCGTTCATGGACTGCATCTCCTCCTTCGAGGTGGTCAGCTCCTCGTTGGTGGACTGCAGCTCCTCGTTGGTGGACTGCATCTCCTCGTTGGAGGACTTCAGCTCCTCCTGCGAGGTCTGCATCTCCTCACGGGTGGTCTGCAGCTCCTCCCGGGCCTGCTGCAGCTCCTCGGCCTTGGCCGCGAGCTGGGAGTCCCGGAGCGTGGCCCGGCCCTGCTTGCCCAGGTTGGGGGAGTCGGGCGGTGTCGCCACGTCCGCCAGGACGATCAGCACCATGCCAGCCAGGGCCGGCGGCGCGGTCAGGGGCTGGATGGTGACGTCCACGTGGCGGGTGCCCCCGTTGGAACCCACGGGCAGCGAAGGCAGGGTGACGCTCTCCTTGGCCCGGAGGGCCTTGGCGAACCCGGAGTAGAGGGCATCGCTGAGACCCACCCGCGCCATGGCGAAGACGTTCAGGTTGGCCTTTCCGGCGGCGGGCTCCAGGTACTTGCCGGTCTTGCCGCTGATGAAGACGATGTCGCCCTTGGGCGTGGTCAGCAGGGCGGCCGGAGCAAAGTGCTGCAGGAGCAGGGCCTCGGTCTGGGCCTGCAGGTGGGCGGAGGAGGACTCCGAGGGATGTGATGGCGGCGCGGGCGGCACCTGCCGCGTCCCGGGGTTCAGGCGCGACAGGGCGGACGGGAACTGGACCTCCACCCCGCTCAGGCTGGCGGTCTGACGCTGGTAGACGCGGGTCTTCCCCGGCTGCTGGAGGAACAGGTCCGTGAAGGCGCCGACCGTCTCCGAGTTGCCCAGCAGCAGGTAGCCGCCGGGGTTCAGGCTGTAGTGGAACAGGGGCAGCAGCTTCTTCTGCAGGTCCCCCTCCAGGTAGATCAGCAGGTTCCGGCAGCTGAGGAGGTCCAGCTTGGTGAAGGGCGGGTCCATGACCAGGTTCTGCGGCGCGAAGATCACCATCTCCCGGATGTCCTTGCCCACGCGGTAGCCCCGCTCCTCCTGCACGAAGTAGCGGCGCAGGCGCGCCTCGGAGACATCCGCCGCGATGTTGGCGGGATAGACCGCCGTGCGGGCCCGGTGGATGGCATCGGAGTCCAGGTCGGTGGCGAAGATCTGCAGCGCGTAGCGGGCCGCGGGCCGGGCCTCCTCGAGGGCCTCACAGAAGGTGATGGCCAGCGAGTAGGCCTCCTCACCCGTGGAGCAGGCGGGCACCCAGGCCCGCAGGGTCTGGCCGTTGGGATGGGTGGCCAGCAGGGCGGGAATCACCTCGGTCTTGAGCTGCGCCCACATGGAGGCGTCGCGGAAGAAGCTGGTGACGCCGATCAGAAGCTCCTTGAACAGCAGGTCCGTCTCCTGGGGATTGGCCCGCAGAAACCGGACATAGTCCGCAATCTTGGGCAGCTGGTGCAGGCCCATGCGCCGCTCGACCCGGCGGTAGATGGTGCTCTTCTTGTAGAGCGAGAAGTCATGCCCCGTCTGGCTGCGGAGCAGCAGGACCACCTTGTCCAGCGAGCTCTGGTCCCGGTCCACCGTGTCCGTGGCCGAACGGTCGGTCAGCAGGGGGACGTGCTGGAGGTAGAGCAGGATCCTCGCCGCCAGCTCCTCGGCGGGCGCCACCACATCCGCCAGCCCTGCATCGATGGCGCTGCGCGGCATCCCGTCGAACTTGGCCGACGCGGGCGACTGCACAAAGACCGAACCGGCCTTCTCCTTGATGGCGCGCAGGCCCAGGGTGCCATCGGAGCCCATGCCCGAGAGGATGACCCCGATGCTGTGCTCCTGCTGGTCATCAGCGAGGGAGCGGAAGAAGGCGTCGATGGGCAGGCGCAGGCCCCGGGGGGAGACCGGCTCCAGCAGGTGCAGCACGCCCCGCAGGATGGACAGGTCCCGGTTCGGCGGAATCACATAGACGCGGTTCGCTTCGACCTTCATGCCGTCCAGGATCTGCACCACGGACATGGGCGTGGCCCGCTGGAGCAGCTCGACCATGATGCCCTTGTGGTTGGGATCCAGGTGCTGGACCACCACGAAGGCGAGGCCGCTGGCCGCCGGGATCTGGGCCATGAACTGCTCCAGCGCCTCCAGGCCGCCCGCCGAGGCTCCGATGCCCACAATGGGGGGAATCTGTTTGATGGCCGCCGTGCCTTGGGGCGCGCGTGCGGTTTCCACCTTTGGGGCTGCTGTTGGTTTTTTCATGACTCGACCCCGCCCGCTTTTCCCGAATTCACGAATGGTTACCAGCCCCAGTGTAGGCCTGGAAGCCCGTCTGCCGGTGGTCATTACATAATCCCCATCTTGGTGGATTGACCCAGTGCGACAATCCTTCGCAGGCATCCCGCCGCCCCCTCCCCGAGCCCGCAGCCATGAGCCTGTTTCGTCACCGCCTTTTTCTGACCCTGGGGCTGCTGGCCCTGCCCGGCCTCCGGGCCCAGGCGCCGGTCCGGGACGCGGCGGACCTGCTGAAGCAGCTGGACCGCCTGCAGACCGTGGGCAGCGTGCTCTATGTGGCCGCCCACCCCGACGACGAGAACACCGCCGTGCTCGCCACCCTGACCCGGGGCCGCCACCTGCGCACCGCCTACCTGTCCCTCACCCGCGGCGGCGGCGGCCAGGACCTCATCGGCCCCGAGCTGGGCGACGGCTTGGCGGCCATCCGCACCCAGGAGCTGCGCGCCGCGCGGCGCATCGACGGGGCGGAGCAGTTCTTCTCCTCGGCCGTGGACTTCGGCTTCAGCAAGACCGCCGAGGAGTCCCTGCGCCTCTGGCAGCACGACCGGGTACTGGGGGACGTGGTGCGCGTCATCCGGCGCTTCCGGCCGGATGTCATCCTCACCCGCTTCCCGCCGGATGCCCGGGCGGGCCACGGCCACCACACGGCCTCGGCCCTGCTGGCCCTGGAGGCCTTCACCGCCGCCGCGGACCCGGCCCGGTTCCCGGAGCAGGTCCGGGCGGGTCTCCGGCCCTGGCAGGCCAAGCGGCTGCTCTGGAACCTCTTCCGCTTCGGCGAGGACGCCCCCAGGCCCACCGCTGCGCTGCGCCTGGACGTGGGCGCCTTTGATCCGCTGCTGGGCCGTTCCTACGGCGAGCTGGCGGCCGAGAGCCGCAGCCAGCACCGCAGCCAGGGCTTCGGCGGGCTGGCCCAGCGGGGCCAGTGGGAGGAGGGCTTCGAGCTGCTGGCGGGGGCGCCCGCCACCACCGACCTCTTCGAGGGCATCGACCTCACCTGGGCCCGCTTCCCGGGCACCGCCGACCTGGCCGCGCGGCTGCGCGAGGCCCGGCAGGGCTTCCGTCCCGACCGCCCCGCCGCCAGCCTGCCCGCCCTGCTGCGGGCGCTGCAGGCCCTGCGCGCCCTGCCCC
This sequence comes from uncultured Holophagaceae bacterium, assembly GCA_903863195.1. Lineage (GTDB taxonomy): Bacteria > Acidobacteriota > Holophagae > Holophagales > Holophagaceae > Geothrix. The sequence goes on along the minus strand of CAIPAY010000240.1, from coordinate 6,540 downwards.
CGGCGGTCCAGGCCGAGCCCCTGGTTCAGGCCAAAGCTGCCGAGCTGGAAGAAGTCCTCCGCTGCGCCGCCGGCCTCTGGGTGGAGGCCCTGGCCGACCGCCAGCGGGTGGCCCTGGGCGACCGCCTCACGGTGAACGCCGCCCTGCTGGCCCGGGCCGGAGCGCCCCTGGCGCTGGAGGCCCTCACCCTGGAACTCGTCACGCCCGGAGGTGTACGGGAGCTGGTCCGCCGCGGCGACCGCCAGGCGCTGCCCGACAACAGCGCCCGCAAGGAGGTGTTCACCTTCGTCCTGCCCCCGGACACGCCCCTGGGTCAGCCCGCCTGGCTCGACGGCCCCGGCGCGGACGCCTGGACCATCCTGCCAGAGGCCCCGGCGCCCCTCCGCCTGCGGGCCCGGCTGGCCCTGCCCGAGGGCGCCTTCGAGGTCACGGTGCCCGTGCAGTTCCGCCTGCGGGATCCGGTCCTTGGCGAGCGCATCCAGCCCCTGGCCGTGGTGCCGCCCGTGCTGGTGAGCCTGGCCGAGGCCGTGCAGGTCTTCGCCGAAGGCAGCGCCCGGGAGCTGCGCCTGAAGGTGCTGGCAGGCGGCGCCGGCGCCGCAGGGCGCGTGCGCCTCCGGGTGCCCGCAGGCTGGACGGTGGCACCGGGCGAGCAGCCCTTCACCCTGGCCCGCGCCGGGGAGGAGAAGGAGCTGACCTTCCGCCTCAGCCCCCCCGCCGGGACCGCGTCGGGCGAGCTGCGCGCCGAGGTGGACACCGGCTCGGGCTTCCAGCCCGCCCGGGGCCTGCTGAAGCTGGACCACCCGCACATCCCCCTGCAGACCCTGCTGCCCCTGGCCCGGGCGCGCCTGGAGCGCTTCGACCTCCGGCGGGCGGGCCAGCGCATCGGCTACGTCATGGGCGCCGGGGACGAGATCCCCCACGCCCTGCGGCGCCTGGGCTACCAGGTGGAGCTGCTCTCGGACGAGGCCCTGGCCCAGGAGAACCTCCAGGTCTATGACGCCATCGTGCTGGGCATCCGCGCCTTCAACACCCGCCCGGCCCTGCAGACCCTCAAGGAGCGGCTGCACGCCTATGTCGCGGCGGGCGGCACGGAGCTGGTGCTCTACACCGTGAACACCGGGTTCCCGGGCATCAACGCCGCCATGGTCACAGACACCATCGGGCCCTACCCGTTCAAGGTGGGCCGCAAGCGCGTCACCGTGGAGACGGTGCCCGTGCGCTTCCTGCAGCCGGAGCACGCCCTGTTCCACCATCCCAACGAGCTCACGGCCCGGGACTTCGACGGCTGGATCCAGGAGCGCAGCCTCTACCACGCCGAGGGCTGGGACGCCCACTACGTGCCGCTGCTGGGCCTGGCGGATCCCGGCGAGGCCGAGGACGGCGGCGCGCTGCTGGTGGCCGAACACGGCAAGGGCCGCTACGTCTACACGGGCCTGGCCTTCTTTCGCCAGCTGCCGGACGGCGTGCCCGGCGCCACCCGCCTCTTCGCCAACCTCCTGGCCCTGGGGCGGGCCCATGACTGACGAGGTCCCGCCGCCGATCCTGGGCACCTGGCCGCGCCTCTACGCGGTGGTGGTGGGGGAGCTGCTGCTCTGCATCCTGGGCTTCTGGCTGCTGGCCCGGCTCTGCGCATGAGCCGCCTGGACTGGGTCGTCCTCAGCGCCGCCCTGCTGTTCGTGGTGCTGTGGGGGCTCTACAAGGGCCGCGGCGCCACCACCGGCGACCACTACATCGGCGGCGGCCGGGACCACCGCTGGTGGCTCATCGGCCTCTCAATCATCGCCACCCAGACCAGCGCCATCACGTTCCTGTCCACGCCGGGCCAGGCCTACGTGGACGGCATGCGCTTCGTGCAGTTCTACTTCGGCCTGCCTCTGGCCGCCATCGTGCTGTCCATCTGGGCCATCCCCCTGTACCACCGGCTGAAGGTGTCCACGGCCTACGAGATCCTCGAGGCCCGCTTCGACCTGAAGACCCGCCTGCTGGCCGCCTGCCTCTTCCTGATCCAGCGCAGCCTGGCCGTGGGCATCACCATCTTCGCCCCGGCCCTGGTGCTCTCGGTGCTGCTGGGCTGGAGCATCCACGCGAACATCCTCCTCATCGGGGTGCTCGTCATGACCTACACCGTGGTGGGCGGCACCAAGGCCGTGGCCTGGGCCCACAGCTCGCAGATGGTGATCATCGCCTGCGGCATGCTGCTGGCGGGGCTCACGACCGTCCACCGCCTGCCCGCCCACGTGAGCCTCGGCGACGCCCTGCACGTGGCGGGCGGTCTGGGGCGGCTGAACGTCATCGACCCGCACTTCGACCTGAACAACCGCTACAACCTCTGGTCCGGGCTCATCGGCGGGTTCTTCCTCATGCTGTCCTACTTCGGCACGGACCAGTCCCAGGTGCAGCGCTACCTGGCGGGCAGCTCCATCACCCAGAGCCGCCTGGGCCTCCTGCTGAACGGCATGGTCAAGGTGCCGCTGCAGTTCCTGGTCCTGCTGCTGGGCGCCCTGGTCTTCGTGTTCTACCAGTTCCACACGCCGCCCCTGTTCTTCAATCCCGGCCCCGTGCAGCAGGTGCTGGCGGGCCCCGACGCCGCCGCCTACCACGCGCTCGAGGCGAGGTTCGCCCAGGCCCGGGAGGCCCAGAGCCGGCGGGCCGAGGCCTTCGTGGAGGCCCGGCACAGTGGCGACGCGGCCCGGACCGAAGCGGCCAAGCGGCACTTCCAGCAGGCCCACGCCGAGAGCGAAGCGATCCGGCGGCAGGGCGTGGCCCTCATCGAGAAGGCCAACCCCGGCACCAACCCCAGCGACACGAACTACATCTTCCTGGCCTACGTGCTGAGCAGCCTGCCCGCAGGCCTGGTGGGCCTGGTGCTGGCGGCGGTGTTCTCGGGCTCCATGTCCTCCATGTCCGGGGAGATCAGCGCCCTGGGCGCCACCACGGTTGTGGACCTGTGGCGGCGCCTGGTCGGCGGCAGCAGCACGCGGGAGGTGTGGGTGGGCCGCCTCGCCACCTTCGCCTGGGGCGGCTTCGCCATGGCCTTCGCCGAGTACGCCGCCCGCCTGGGCTCCCTCATCGAGGCCGTGAACATCCTGGGCTCGCTGTTCTACGGCACCATCCTCGGCATCTTCATCACAGCCTTCTTTGTCAAGCGCGTCCAGGGCGGCACTGCCTTCTACGCCGCCCTCGTGGCCGAGGTCGGTGTGCTGCTCTGCTTCAAGTTCACCGCCATCTCGTTCCTCTGGTACAACGTCATCGGCTGCCTCGCCGTCGTGGGCCTCGCTTATGCCTTCAGCCTCTTCCAGGCCCCCCGGAAGGACGCCACCGAAGCCCTGGGCGCCTGAGGCTGCCGCGCTTCACAGACGACGATTCAGACGGCAAGCCCGGCCCGGATCAAACAGGTGGCGCTGGCGTATTGCCCCCCCCTATTTCCTCTGCGGGCGCGGGACACCAGGCCTCAGGCGACAGTGGCCCGTCAGAAGGCCTACCGCGCAGGGCGGGCAGCTAGTGGCTGAGAACCTGGAGCCCCGCTATCCCAGCAATCTCTGGGAAGGGTTCACCCTCTCCATGGCGCCACTTACCCAGGCGTCCAGGAGCTTCTGGGAGAGGTCGTCCACACTCAGGAAGTGGATGCCGATACCGACCAGCTCCGGGGATTCGGCAGCCGGTCGGCACCCCTGCACATAGCACACCGCCGCGAGGATGGGGGTCTTGGGCAACTCGGGATGATGCAACAGGAGGTTCTCCAGCACGGCTCCCCGCTCAAAGAGCCCAGCGTCTCGTTTCTCGATCAGGGCAAAGCAACCCCCAGCGCTGATATTGGTGATCCCTACCTCCCCGAAGACCTGTCCCTTCAAGGTGAAGGAGATGCCGAAGTTGGGCCCAAGGATGATGCGGTGAGCGTCTCTTCGGTTGATTGTTGCGTTCACACAGGCTCCTACGATTCACAGCACACGAAAGACCTCACCTCGCCCCTGCCCGATCTTTTCAAGGCGATTCTGGAGTTCAATCAGCCCGAAGGGTTTGGATAGCAAGGTGACACCAGGATGAGCCGAAGCCAGGTCCAGCGCCGACTGGTCAACTCGGCCGGTGGCAAGAATGACGGGCACCGCTGGGCGCAACCTGCGCAGGCGGGGCAGCGTCCCGATCCCGCCCAGCCCGGGCATGTTCATGTCCAGGATAACAAGGTCAGGCTCAAACCCTGCTTCCAGTGCGGCCAGAGCTTCCTCCCCGCTCTGGGCGATGGACACCGCCGTGTGGCCCAAAACTTCCAGGACCATCTGGACCGAAACCTGTATCAAGTCATCGTCATCCACGAGCAGCACCTTCAGGCCTCCTTTGGGGGTCAGCGTGGCGTCAGCTACCGCGGATTCGGCGGTCCAGACTTGGGCCTGATGCTCGCAGGCGGGGAAGCGCAGCCTCACGCGAGTGCCCTTGTCCGGCTCACTCTCGATGGCCAGCTGCCCTCGGTGCGCTTTCACGGTGCCATGGACCAGGGACAAGCCCAGCCCTGTGCCCTTGCCAACTTCCTTGGTGGTGAAGAACGGGTCTATCGCCTTCGCCAGGACCTCCCTGGACATTCCCATCCCCGTATCTTCCACCGCGACTTCAATCCAGCCGTTGTCGACGTTGCGGGTACGGAGGGTGAGGGTGCCGTCCTCCGGAATGGCATCCACGGCATTGATACAGAGGTTCATGAAGGCGTGGGTCAAGGCGCTGGCATCGCCCCGGATGGGGCGCAGCTCTGGCTCCAGATCCAACCTGAGGTGGACCTTCGCCAGGGTCGTTCGCTCCAGCAGGTCGACCTGCTCCTTGAGAATCGCGTTCACGTCGAGCACCAGGTTCTCAACCGGGCTTTGGCGGGCAAAGCCCAGCAGGCCCTTGATCATCTTGCCGCCCCGTTCAGTGGCCTTGCAGATGGTGTCGAGGGACCTGTGGAGGGGGCTCCCAGTGGGCTGGGTTCCGAGGTGGGCCGAGGCTAGGCCGAGGATGGCCCCCAGCACATTGTTCATGTCGTGGGCCACGCCCCCGGCCAGGATGCCAAGGCTTTCCATTCGCTGGGATTGCTGAAGCTGAGCTTGGAGCTTATCCTTTTCCTCTTCGGCCTGCTTACGCTCTGAGATGTCGCTGACATTGCTGATCACCCCGAGGATCGCGCCCTCTGAATTGCGCAGGGGTGCACTGGTGTTGGCGACCCAGCCAGATTTCCCGGTGTCCGCAATCTTGAAGTGGAAATCAATCGATTCAACCACTCCTCCGGCGAGCACCCTTTCCAACTTTGCGGTGACCCCCACATCGGAGAGGAAGGGAAACACCTCCAATGGAAGTTTGCCCAGCACCTCACTCGCGGGCTTGCCGGTCAATTGCTCCATGAAGGGGTTCCACACCTGGTAACGCAGGTCGAGACCATAAACGATCACACCCTCCTGGGCGCTCTGGAGGATTTCCTTATTCAGCTGGTACGCCTCGCGCAGGGCCTCCTCGGCCCCCTTGCGCTCCGTGACATCCCTCACGATGGTGATGATCCGGTCTTCGCTGCTGGCCACCACGCGAGCCTCAAAGTGCCTGTCGTGACCGCCCACGGGAAGGGAATAGTGGAATTCCTGGACAGCACTCAAAGCCTGGGCGTCGGCAAGGGCTCGCATGAATTGGTCGGCGAGGAACGGCGGCAGCACTTCTGAGGGTTGCCGGTGCAGGAATGCCCCTGTCGGCGCTAAGAGCTGGCTCGGATCGGAGGCATGGACCGCGAGAAATTCCCCGTCCCGATGGTTTGTGAAAATGAGGTCAGGAATGGCGCTGATGAGTGCCTGGTTCTCGGCCTGGGACGCCGCAAGGCTTTCACGCTCCTGCTGCACCGTCCGCTTCTCGTTATCCAGCCTGCGGTTCAAAAAGATCAGGCGAACAGTAAGGAACAGGATTGATCCGACCGCGGCGAAACCTGCCAGCACCTGCCAGTGGTAGCGCGACCAGATGTCCTTGGCGGTGAAGTGGGGCACGACGTCGAACGGCGGCAGGCGCAGCTCCCGCAGCAGGTCCTCGACCGGTGTGTAGTCGGCGGCCACGCCGAAGCCGTGAATGCCCATGGTGCCCAGACCGGCCTTCTTCTCCTCCATCCCGAGCAGGGCTGAGGCAACTCGCCGGACCAGATTCTTGTCAGTCCCCCGCAGGGCCGCGATCGGCCACTCCGGGTAGAGGCGGGTGGAGAGCTGTGAGGCGACTCCGGGTATCACTTGGCGGTTGATCACCTGGATGCGCCCCAGGTCTAGCCGCCCTTCGCGGGCCATACCTTCCAGCACACCCTCCCGAACGAAGCCGACATCCGCACGACCCGTCAAGACCGCTTCCACGGCATTGTCGTGGGGGACCCCGGTGACGATCAGAGTCGCGTCCCCGGGCAGACTAATTCCGATCTGGCTGAGCTCGAATGCCTGCATCTGGTAGCCACCCAGGGACTCGGTGCCGGGAAACGCGATGCTCCGCCCTTTAAGATCCCGGAGCTCCCGGATCAGGGTCTGCCCCGAGCGGCAGAAGATGACCCCTCCGAAG
>CAIPAY010000239.1 GCA_903863195.1 uncultured Holophagaceae bacterium | reverse complement strand
TTTGGTGGAAGGCACCCACGAAGAGACCGACCTGATCATCAAGGGCCGCCACCAGGGCCAGGCCCCCGAGATCGACGGCGCCGTGCTGCTCGTGGACGGCACCCCCCAGCCCAACACCATCCAGCGCGTCCGCATCGTCAAAGCCCACGCCTACGACCTCATCGGCGAAGTCGAAGACGGCGGGTTAGAGGCCAGCACCGCCGCCTACGAGGCCGCGTTCAAGGCCAGGGTGATTAGGCCCTGAGCGGAACTAAGGAAACGTAAAAGGATCCAACGCCAGGACGCGATGACGCAAAGGAAGTCTCCCGAAAATGAGATCGATTCCCTGCCGTCCATGCGATCCAGAACTTGCGACTTGATGGGCCGCTAGCCGTTCTCCTCGGGCCATGGACTCCGGAACAGGGACCGCCTAAGAAAAACGTAGGCCACAGCAACGACACCCATTTCCACGAGGAGAAACCCGGTTATAACGCCCAGGTGCCGGGCGAGGACGACAAGTCCCCCCAGGAGCATGGAACCCAGCATGGCCCCAACCAACTGGAACCCCTGCCTGACGGATTTCGACTCATCAAGGGGCTGGGAGAGGGGAGGCACCCAGCCTCTGCCAAGCGGAAGCAGGCCAGTCACGGGAATCGCAATGAGTCCAGGTAGCAACAGCATCCAGAGGGTGGGATCTCCCCGAGAAAGGCCCGCCACGACCGCAAGAATCGAGAGGATTGGGAGGACCAGCATAAAGACAACCGCGCGCTGACATCCGTCGTAAAGCGAGCCAGGACCAGCCAGGGGGGCTCGCCGAAAGATCTCCGAGGCTTGCCACTGGTTGGAGTGCTGCAGGAGGGTTTGCACAACAATCGGAAGCAGCCCCAAGGTGGCGGCCATCGCAGCGGCCGCTAGGCTCCCGCTCGGTTTTCCCTGGCCCTGCAGGAAGTAGATGATGGGAAGAATGAGGTAGGGAGCGAGGGTGGGGTAGACGCGGAGTTTCACGTCCCGGTCACGTACCAGGTAGCGGATCGTCATCAGGAAGGAGGCTCGGGTCACGGGATCCCGCAGCCACCAGGATAGGGGGGGTAGTGACACTATGCGGTGCAACAGCGGTCGGCCTGAAGGGGTGGCCCGCACCCATCCCTTGGTCTCATTCATGGTCTGCAGTCCCTGCTGGTACCCCTCGGCCAAGCGCCCGAAGGCCAGCCAGGTGGTGAGTGCGGTCACAACCAGGGATAAGGCCGCCAATCGCCAGGATGCCAGCGAAGCTTGCCCGGCCAGGGCGTCATCCAGCCCCGCAAACCAGGCAGGCGGGATCAAGGCCACCCACCAGGCGCTGGCGGAGACTTTCAGGTTGGCGCTTTGGAGCAGGTTCGGCAGCTGCCCCGCCAGCACGAAGGCGATGGCGACCAGCATCTGGGTGAGGGTCATGAGGGACTCCAGCCTTTCCCGCCCAAACAACTTCAGGCAGAGCAGGTAGACCATCACCACACAACCCGCAGTGAACAGGGCGAGGAGCGCCGTGGAAACCACATGCACGATCACAAACCGCAGCCCATGCTCCATTGCGAAATACCCGCCCATCAGTCCAGCCAGATTGAAAGCCCCGGCCAGCCAGAGGGAGACCTCCACCATCACCCGGACCTTGGCCCACAGAAGGGCCTTAGGTGTGATGGGACGGTGCAAGAGGATGTCGGCCTCTTCGCGGCAGAAGAGCACCTCTCCAGAGGAGCTCGCCACGAACATTCCGATGAAGACGAACGTCATGGAATGGAGGTAGGCCGCATATCCGAAGAGGGGCTGCCGCAGGAAGACCAGAACAACGAAGCCGAGCGCAGCATATAGGAGCAGCGTCCAGGTCAGCTTCTGATGGAGGGAAGTGGGGGCCTTTTCCTTTTTTCCTCCCAGCGGGCTCCTGCCACGCAGGAACAGGGTCAGGAACAGGCGCCGCAGGGTGGCGTGAGGGTCTGTGTTGGCCGTCATTTGGCAAATGTCTTGGCAAAGTCCTCCGCCCGGCGCTCCAGCTCTCCACCGCCGGTGACCTGCGTGAAGAGCCGCTCCAGGGTGCCGCTCCCGTGTGAGACAACGAGCTCCTCCGGCTTCCCATCCAGCAGGAGACGCCCCTTGTCGATGATGATCACCCGATCGCAGACCCTCTCCACCACGTCCAGGATATGTGAGCTGTAGACGATGGTGTGGCCGTCTCGGGCCAGGCTCTGGAGCAAGGCCTTGAAACCCACTGCAGCGTTCGCGTCGAGGCCATCCAGGGGTTCATCGAAGAACACCAGGGGAGGGTTGTGCAGCAGACCGGACGTGATGACCACCTTGCGGCGCATGCCTTTGGAGTAGGCGCCCAGCAGCTTCTCGGACAGGACGTCAAACCCAAGGTCGAAAAAGGCCAGAAACTGCTTGATTCGGATTCTCGCCGCTTCCGATGGGATGCCATACAAGGCGGCGACCATCTCCAGATACTCCAGTCCCGTGAGGCTCTCGTAGACCGCGCCAGATTCCGGCACGAAGCCAACCTTGCGCTTCACTTCAATGGGCTCGGTAAGCAAATCATGGCCGCACAGCGTGGCCGTTCCCGAGGTGGGGGCAAGCATCCCAGTGAGCATCTTCAGCGTGGTAGTCTTCCCCGCCCCATTGGGCCCCAGGAGGCCCACGATCTGTCCCGCAGGCACATAAAACTCGAGGCCATCAACCGCTACCTGCTTACCAAAATTTTTTGTCAGGGAATGAAGATGGAGCATGCGATTGTGTCCCCTAGGTGATCGTGGCGCTTACTTCGCAATAGGTGTAAACGGAGGGAATGGGTCATCAGTCCTGGAGTCACAGCGATTCATGCCCCACGCCATCAGTAGTGGCCCTCAGTCCCCTGATCCGACCCCGCACTTGGGGTGACCAGAGGGCCGCCAGGACTGAGGCACCCACAATCCCGGGAATGATCACCCAGGTCCAGGGAAGCGGATTCGGATCCAGGCCTAGCCTTCCTGATGCCCAACCGAGAAATTCTCCGGTGGCATTCACGGTGAAATGGGCGAGCAGGGGAGGCCAGAGCGAGCCGGTCTTCAGGACCAGCCACCCGAGGAAGAGTCCCGCGATGAACGTATCCGGCAGCTTGGCCAGACTGCCGTGCAAGAGAGCAAAGGCCAGGGCCGTGTATACCAGCGCTCGCCGATCCCCGGCTAGCTCCCGGATGCGTGCCAATCCATAGCCCCGGAACAGAGCTTCCTCCGAGAGTGGTGCCCCCAAGACCAAAGCGAGGACTCCCATGCCCGTGGGGTCCAGTGGCTCCGGCAGCCCGAGGACCCGATGCGCGAACTCATACCAGGCCAGGGCCACTGGGATATAGGCCAGGATGCAAAGCCCCGTCCAGACCATGACCCCTGGTCCCACACGAACCAGGGGCAGCGCCTTCCGCCAGTCGGCACCCCAGACGGACTTGGCCTTCCAGAGCATGCCTGGCACCACCAGCAGGAGGCCCAGGAACCCCAGGAACATCCCGATGCGCGGGTGGGACTTCATCACCACCCATCCGGGGATCGCCAGGGGAAGGGGGAAGACCGTGGCCCAGATAATCAGCCCCACCGCCACCCCCACGCCCGCAAAGGCGCGGTTGACGCGGCTGGGTTCTTCGGCCGGTGCGGCAGGAACCTGTTCCTCGGCCGGTACGGCGGGGATCGCTTCTTCTGTCATGGGGAGGCCCCCGGATGATTTGGAACACTCCAGCACGAATGCCTTCAATATTCATGCTGAACCGATGATCGTCGAGTATTTTCAGCCCGTGATCCCGTTGATTAATGCACTGGATTCTGGTTCACCACCATCCCCGAGAAACTGCAATTTTGACGGGGATAAATGGGATGGACGGGGATAAAGCAATCCTTTTGGTCAAAGGGGCTCTGCTTCAGGCATTCGAGCGCAAAAGCGGAACCGCAGATTTCGCAGATGACGCAGATAGGTGGTGACCCACCCTGCATGGGCCCGGCCTGCAGTTATCCCCGTCCATCCCTCTTATCCCCGTCTGCTTTTGCTTTTCACGACTCCTGGTTCGGAAGCCCGGAACCCTCACCGGGTATCCTCTTGGGATGCTGGAGCTGCGCAGTGTCACCCGCGCTTACGAACTCGGCGGCGAGCGCGCCGGGGTGTTCGACGTGTCGCTGTCGGTGCCGCAGGGCTGCCTGGCGGTGCTGGCGGGACCCAGCGGCAGCGGCAAGACCACCCTGCTGCAGCTGGCGGGGCTGCTGGACACGCCGGATGAGGGCGAGGTCCTGCTGGAGGGGAAGAACGTCTCTGCCCTGGCCGAGCCGGCCCGCTGCCACCTGCGGCTGCGCCGGCTGGGCTTCGTCTTCCAGGCCGCGAACCTGGTGCCCGTGCTGTCGGCCCTGGAGAACGTCATGCTGCCCCTGCAACTGCAGGGGTGCGGGGAGATCGAGGCCCGGCGCCGCGCCGAGGCGGCCCTCCTGCGCGTGGGTCTCGCGGACCGCCTGCATCACCGCCCGGGTCAGCTCAGCGGCGGGCAGCAGCAGCGAACCGCCATCGCCCGGGCCCTGGCTCCGGAGCCCCTGCTGGTACTGGCGGACGAGCCCACGGCCGCCCTGGATCACGCCCACGGCGGGCCCCTCCTGGACCTCATGGCCGAGCTGGCCGCGGAGCAGGGGGTCACCTTCCTGGTGGCCAGCCACGATCCTTCCGTCATCGCCCGCGCCCACCGCGTCTTCCGCCTGGCGGACGGCCGCCTGGTGGGGGAGGACGCGCCATGATCCTCGCCCGGCTGGCCCTGCGGAACCTGCTGCGCCAGCGGCGGCGCACGGCGCTGACCCTGCTGGTGGTGGTGGCCGGTTTCCTGGCCCTGAGCCTGGCCGGAGGCTTCATGGCCCAGACCTTCCAGGGCCTCTCCGACGGCGCCATCCGCGGCGGCCTCGGCCACCTCCAGATCCTGCCCCCAGGCGCCCTGGACGGCAACGAGGCCCAGAGCCTGGAGAAGGCCCTGCCCGACGGCGAGGCCCTGGCCGCGACCCTCCGGCGCGATCCCGCCGTGGCCGAGGTGCTGCCTCGCATCAGCTTCATGGGCCTGCTCTCCAACGGCCCCAAGAGCGTGGCCTTCCTGGGTACTGCCGTGGACCCGGTGCTGGAGCCCCGCCACATGGCCAGCGCCGAGACCCTGAAGGACGGCGCCAAGGCCCCGGGCGGCGGGGGCTCCCGCTGGCTCGCCGCAGACCCTTCAGCCCGCGAAGTGATCCTCGGCGTGGGCCTCGCCCGGGCCCTGGGCGCCTCCGTCGGCAGCTCCCTCACGCTCATGTCCACCACCCGCGACGGCGCCCTCAACGCGGTGGATGTGGATGTCGTGGGCCTCCAGGACCTGGGCCTGCGCGAGCTGAACGACCGCTTCCTCACAGTCAGTCTCGCCACTGCGGGCCAGCTGCTGGACGCGGGTCCGGCCCGGTCGCGGCTGTCCCTCATCCTGAAGCGCCCCGGCGACGTGGAGGCCGAGCAGGCCCGGCTGCAGGCCCGGCTGCCAGAGACCACCGTGAAGCCCTGGTTCGAGCTGGCCTCCTTCTACCGGCAGGTGAAGCTGCTCTACTTCGCCATCTTCGGCTTCATGGGCTTGGTGCTGTTCTTCGTGGTGCTGCTGGCCACGGTGAACACGCTGCTCATGTCCGTCATGGAGCGGGTGCGCGAGTTCGGCGTGCTGCGGGCCATGGGCCTCCAGCCCCGGCAGCTGCTGGTCCTGCTCCAGTGGGAGGGCGCCTTCCTGGGCCTGTTCGGCAGCGCCCTGGGCCTGGCGGCGACCCTGCTGCTGCGGGCCGGGCTCAACGCCCTGCACCTGCAGATGCCCGCCCCGCCCGGCACCAGCCACGGCTACGAGCTGAACATCCACTTGGTGCCCGCGGTCTACGCCCTGGTAGCCCTGGGCCTCCAGGCCACCCTCCAGGTCAGCGCCCTCTTCCCCGGCCTCAAAGCCGCGCGGCTGCGTATCGTTGAGGCGCTGAGACACGTCTGAGGCCTGGGAATAAGTCATTGCCTGGAAATAGAAAACAACTCTCGCAGAGGACTGACGAGAAAGCGGAGGGTCGCCGAGAGAAACAGGCTCGCCTCCTTCTCTGCGAACCTCTGTCCCCTCGTCCTTTCTCTGCGAGAGTTTTTAGTTGGACTTTAGGCTCTGAAGGTTCAAATGGGGCGGCGCCGGCGCATGGCCTACCATGGGCGGATGGACTCGAACGCGCCCACCGGAGCCGCTGGCCCCAAGGCCCCCCGCGTGGCCTGGTGGCTGGCCACGGGCTTTGGCAGCGGCTATCTCCGCCCCGCGCCGGGCACCTGGGGCAGCCTGGCGGGGCTGCTCGCCTGGGTGCTGCTGGTGCGCGGCCTGGGCATCCTCGCCGCCCCCTGGACCGCCTGGGTGCTGCTGGCGGCGCCCCTGGCCCTGACTCTGCTGGCAGTCTGGGCGGCGGACGCGGTGGTGAAAGAGACCGGCCTGAAGGACCCGTCCTGGATCGTCATCGACGAGTGGGCGGGCATCTGGTTCGCCCTGACGCCACTGCTATTCACCGTGACGGTGCAGCCCCAGCCCGGGCTGCTCTGGGCCGCGCGCCTGGCGGCGCCGTTCCTGCTGTTCCGGCTCTTCGACATCTGGAAGCCCGGCCCGGTGGATGCAGCCCAGGGCCTGCCTGGCGGCTGGGGCGTGGTCCTGGACGATGTCCTGGCAGGCATCCTGGCCGCCCTCCTCGCCTGGCCCCTGGACCAGTGGCTCGGCGCCCAGTCCCTCCTCCATCCCGGCCGCTGGGGTGGGTGAGCGGCCTCAGCCCCGGGTGTCCTCGAGGAGCTGTTTCCACACGTTGGGTTCGCTCAGGCGGCCGGACTCGTCGAAGTGGCGGCTCTCGATGAGGTAGCGGTAGCCCTGCTCCGTGAGGAAGAGCTGCCGGTTGCGGGCAAACTCCTGCTCGGTGGTGTCGCGGCTGATGAGGCTGTAGAAGTAGCTCAGGTTCTTGTCGCCCTTGGGGCGGAGGATGCGGCCCAGGCGCTGGGCCTCTTCCTGCCGCGAGCCGAAGGTGCCGCTCACCTGGATGGCCACGGAGGCGTCCGGCAGGTCGATGGCGAAGTTGGCCACCTTGCTCACAATGAGGATGCGCAGCTGGCCCTCACGGAACTGCCGGAACAGCACCTCGCGCTCCTTCTCGGGGGTCTGGCCCGTGAGCACCGGCGCACCCAGGCGCTCGCCGATGATCCGCAGCTGCTCCAGGTACTGGCCGATGATCAGGATGTTGTCCTTGGGGTGACCCGCCAGCAGCTCGTCCACCACAGCCAGCTTGAGGCTGTTCTCGGAGGCGATGCGGAAGCGCTGCCGCTGGTCCGCCACGGCGTATTCCATGCGCTCGTCTGTGGGTTGGGGGACGCGGATCTCCAGGCAGTGGGCCGTGGCGATGAAGCCGTCCTTCTCCAGCATCTTCCAGGGCACATCCACCCGCTTGGGGCCGATGAGGCTGAAGACGTCCTCCTCCTTGCCGTCCTCGCGCACCAGGGTGGCCGTGAGGCCCAGGCGCCGCTTGGCCTGCAGCTCCGCCACGGCCCGGAAGATGGGCGCGGGCAGCATGTGCACCTCGTCGTAGATCACCAGGCCCCAGTTGGCGGCCTCGAAGATCTTGAAGTGCTCGAAGGGGCCGGACTTGCTGCGGCGGTAGGTGAGGATCTGGTAGGTGGCGATGGTGACCGGCTTGATCTCCTTGACGTCGCCCATGTAGAGGCCCACCTGGTCCTCGGTGAGGGTGGTCTTGTCGAGCAGCTCCTGCTTCCACTGCTTCACGGCGGTGCCGTTGGTGGTCAGCACCAGGGTGTGGGTCTGCAGGCTGCCCATGCAGCCGATGCCGATGACGGTCTTGCCGGCTCCGCAGGGCAAAACCAGCACGCCGGCGCCGCCTTCGGGTCCGCCGCCCGCGTGGAAGACATCCACGGCGGCCTGCTGGTAGGGCCGGAGGCCGAAGGGTTTGCCGTTCTGCTTCAGGTTGGGCGCCATGCCGAAGGCCAGGGGATCACCCGGCTTGTAGCCCGCCATGTCCTGCACCGGATGGCCCAGGCGGATGAGCTGCAGCTTCACCTCGCCGCGCATGCCCGTCTGTAGGTAGATGCCCCGCTCGTCCGGGTAGGGCTCGGCCAGGAGGCCCTGCAGGGACTTCTGGTTCTCCAGCTCCCAGAACAGGCCGCGGTCATCCATCTCCAGGGCCAGGCGGTCGCCCTTGGCCACCAGGCGCAGCTTGCCGTAGCGGGTACCGTGGTCCTCGATCTCCTGCAGCAGGTTCTGCGGCACGGGATACTTGGACCAGGTGTTGAGGGTCTCGATCATCTCCGCACAGCTCACCCCAGAGGCGCTGGCGTTCCAGAGGCTCAGCGGGGTGATGCGGTAGGTGTGGATGTGCTCGGGGCTCTTCACCAGCTCCGCGAAGCGCGCCAGCTCGTCCCGCACCTGCTCGAAGACGGGGTTCGCCACCTCGAGGAGCAGCGTGCGATCGCTCTGGACGATCAGGGGATTCTCGGGGCGGATGGCGATCACGGTGATGGCAGGCCTAAACCTTTGAGCGTAGAGGGGTATCCGGATGCGGTCAACGAAGACGCCCGGCCCCCAGGCTGCGCGAACCTCTCCGGACCTCGTGAAGCGGGGCACCACAGGCCCTTTCGACTAGAAATGCAGGGGCTTCCCGGAGCGCGAAGCGGTCTATGATCTCCAGATCCCCTGGCGCCGGTCCAACCTTCCTGAGCCGCCCCGCGGATCCCCTCTGGAGTCACCATGGGCCTCTCCTCCTCCCGAATTCTGGCTGCATTGGCCCTCCTGCTGGCCCTGCCTCTGGGCGCCCAGGACGATGCCTACAAGGCCCAGTATCAGGTGAACTACAAGCGCTTCACCCGGGGCGACGACATCAAGATCCAGGATGAGGCCTGGGGCCGGCTGGAGTGGTTCCGGGAGCGCATGGGCGGCGACCTCGGTCCCGAGTTCTCGCGCCACCTGCTCAGCGAGGCCGAGAAGGAGCGGACCAAGTATCCGGAGCTCTTCAAGTCCGCCTTCGGTCCTGAGGCTCCGGCGGCCATCGCCCCCGCCGCCTGGACCAGCCTCGGCCCCACCACCGCCGCCTTCAGCCAGAACGGCACCACCCTCTTCAAGGTGGACAGCGGTCGCCTGCGCAACATCCTGCCGGACACCGCAGACAGCACGGGCAACACCGTCTACGTCCTCGCCAGCGGCGGGGGCCTGTGGAAGACCACCAACTTCCTGAGTGCAACCCCCCTCTGGACGGCCCTCACGGACTCCATTGGCAGCAACCTGTCCGGCGCCGCCTGCTTCGGCCGGGTCACCAGCACCCTCTACGTGGGGGCCGGAGACCCCTTTGACCTGGGGGTGGGCGGCTTCGTCGTCAAGTCCACCAACGGCGGCGCCAACTGGAGCGTAGGGATCCACCTGGGCACTGCCAGCAAGATCTACGACCTCAAGGTCGACACCAGCCAGAGCAGTGACATTGTCCTGGTCGGCACCAACGCCGGCCTCTACCGATCCACCGATGCTGGGGCCACATACAGCGCCGTCGCCGGCATCTCGGCCACCTCCAAGGTGTGGAGCCTCGCCAAGTCCAGTGCGGGCTGGCTGGTCACCACCCAGACCACAGCCACCAGCCTGGCCGGCTCCGTCTTCCTGAGCACGGACCAGGGCGCCACCTGGACGGCCGTGGGCGCCACGGCCTTCGCCGCCGCCGGACGCATCACCCTGGCCCTGGGCCTCCCCGGGGACAGCGTGGTCTATGGGTATGCCGCCACGCCCGACGGCTCCGCCCAGCTGGACCTCTTCCGCTCCCTGGACGGGGGCAGCACCTGGACGACCCTGAACATCACGGCCAAGGCGCCGACCAACACCAATACCGACAACGCCACCATGGACCTGATGCACAGCCAGGCCTTTTACAACCACATGATCCTGGTGGATCCCACCGACGCGGCCCGCAACACCGTCTATCTGGGCGGCAACCTCTCCTCCGCCAAGACCGTGAACGGGGGCAGCACCTGGACCCTCATCACGAACTGGATGGCCCAGTTCGGCCTGCCCTACGTCCATGCAGACTTCCACTGCGCCGCCTTCTCCACCTTCGGCGGCATCTCGCGGCTCTACTTCGGCACTGATGGCGGGATCTTCACCAGCACCGACGGCGGCGCCACCTGGGACGACACCAAGAACAAGGGCCTGGTGAACCACCTCATCTACGCCCTGGCCGCCAACCCGGGCGTGGCCGGCAGCGCCCTGGTGGGCCTGCAGGACAACGGCACCCGCATCCGCGTGGGCACCACCGGCACCTTCAACGCGGTCCGCGGCGGCGACGGGTTCGGCGTGGCCTGGGCCCAGGACGTGAACACGACCTCGGCGGTCTCCCTGTCCTCCTACGTCTACAACGCCATCCGGCGGGCCACCACCAGCCCGGTCACGGACCAGAGTCAGTGGAGCACCTTCACCACGGGCCTGGGTTCCACTTCCAGCAGCGACAACGGCACCAGCTACTACTTCGTCACCCCCCTCATCACGCCTCCCGCCGGGGCCGATGCTTCCGGGCAGGCCTTCTTCACCTACAGCAACGGCCAATCCGGGACCAACAGCAAGAAGATCTTCCAGAGCACCTCCTCGGGCTGGAGCACCATCTACACCGCCCCGCTCGCGGGCACCGGAGCCGGCGTCTACGTCCGGGCCGTCAGCCACGGCATCGGCGTGAGCCCCGCCAGCCTCCAGACCATCGCCGCGGCGGGCAACGGAGGCTACCTGCTCCTCACCAGCAACGGGGGCAGCACCTGGACCCCGGTCTTCCTGGGCGCCGAGCCCACCACCGCGGGCTTGGTCCCCGGCTGGACCGGCTTCAACGCCAACATCGCCTGGGCCAACAACAGCATCCTCTACGTCTGTTCCGAGTCCTCCACGGCAGGGGCCGCCCATGTGGCGAAATCCACCAACAGCGGCAGCACCTGGAGCCGGGTCGACACGGGCCTGCCCGATGTTCCCGTCACCAAGCTGGTGGTGGATCCGGGGGACACCAGCGGCAACACCGTGTTCGCCGCCACCTGGCTGGGCGTCTACCGCACCACCAACGGCGGCAGCACCTGGACTCTGTTCGGCACGGGCCTCCCCCAGGGCCGCGCGACAGACATCTGGATCGCCTCGGACAGCACCAGCATTCGCGTGGCCACCTGGGGCCGGGGCGTGTGGGAGATCGCCATCCCCGTGGCACCCAGCATCCTGACCCCGCCCGCGAGCGTGACTGCGGTTGTAGGCCACATGGCAACCTTCACAATCCGGGCCGTCGGCAGCGGGACCCTCACCTATCAGTGGAAGAAGAACGGCAGCGCCATTGCGGGCGCCACGGACAGCACCTACACCACCCCCGCCCTGGCCCTGGCCGACAACGGCGCCACCTTCAGCTGTGACGTGACCAACAGCGTGAGCACGGTCTCATCCGCCTCGGCCACGCTCACGGTCCAGGCCCTGGGCACCGCCACCACCGTCTCCAGCACGACCGCGACCTTCATCCCCGATGCCACTTCGGCCACAGTGCCGGGAACCGCCGTGGAAGTCCCCTTCACCGTCTCCGGGATCGCCGGCACCGTGGGCGAAGTGGCTGTGTCGATGTATCTCACCCACACCTACGTGGGGGACCTGGTCATCACCCTGGTGGCCCCGGACAACAGCAGCGTGGTCATCAGCAACATGGCTGGTAGTGGCACTGCCACTTCGCCGGCGGCGGCCGCCCTCGGAACCGCCTGCGGCACCTATGCCGTGTTCTCCGACACCGGGACCGCCTCCATAGACACGCAGGTTTCACCGCCGGCCATCGTCGGCACTTTCCGCCCCTCCTTCCCGCTGGAAGCCTTCAACGGGAAGTCCCCCAACGGAACCTGGAAGCTCCGGTTCCAGGACTTCGGCCCCGGGGACACCGGCACCTTCCAGTGCGGCGTCCTCTCCATCAAGCCCATTGCCGACGCCATAGTCCGTGACCTCAATGCCGACGGCATCATTGATCTTCGCGACCTGCTCTTCTTCGCGAAGTATTACGGCACCACCAATGCCACCTGCGACCTCAACAAGGACGGGACGGTGAACGACACCGACCTCGCCACCCTGCTCGCCGGTCTGTGAGGGAGATGACCATGTCACCGATGAAGAAGGTCCTCTCTTGCTGCTTGCTGCTGGCTTTGGCCGCTCTCACCGCCTGCGGCGGCGGGGGCGGTGGCAGTACACCTCCCCCCACACCGACCTATACCGTCACCTTTGTGGCCGGCACGGGCGGCACCCTGACCGGCACCGCCAGCCAGAGCGTCACCTCTGGCGGCAGCACCAGCGCCGTCACGGCGGTTCCGAACACAGGCTATGCCTTCACCAACTGGACCGGCGCGGGCTTCACCACCAGCACCGCCAACCCCCTGGTGATCTCCGGCGTGGCCCAGTCCCTGGCCATTACCGCGAACTTCAGCCTGGTCACCGCGACGGCCCTCGCCTACACGGACCCCACCACCGGCACCTACCTGCTGAAGAAGAATGCCGCCCTCTCCACGGCCACTCACTTGGTCCTTGATCTGGTGGGTCCCGCGGCCACCACAGGCTCGGGCGTCTCCGCCAGCTTCACCGCCGACACCACCAAAGTCACCTGGGCCAACGTCGCCGGCTCGGATGCGGCGGGAACCTACCTCCAGACCGGGGGGACCTTCAACCTGGGAACGGGTACCCCGATCCTCAAGGGCAAGGTCACGGGCAGCGTCCTCCAGGTCACAGCCGCCCAGAAGGGCACGGCCAGCCCCGTCTCCCTGAACGCGCCGCTGCTCCGGATCGCCCTGGACCTCAAGACCGGGCAGGCTCCCGGGACCGTCACCCTGACGCCGGATGCCGCCAAGTGCCAGGTCATCGACAGCGCCGCTGCGATCCAGACCATCACCGTGACGGCAGGCACCCTCACCGCGCAGTAAGTCAGCGTTTTCATCAGGGGCTGATCCGCTTGCGGGTCAGCCCCTGATGGTTTTCAGGAAGTCTCCATTCGGAATTCCTGGGGCCGCGACATCCTCGTTCCGCCACCTTCGAGGTGGTGCCGTGCGGTGCCATGAGCGGCCGGACCCACCACTCGGAAACACCTGTCAAGGCCCGCCAGGGGCGGCTTCACACCTCCATCGACCCCGGCATCCAGCATGCCCTCCGGTTTTCGCGCGTGAGTAAAACAGCCTTTTGTGAGAGACTGTTCGATCGTCTGTACACGGTCCTCCGGGTGCCTATGCCGCGCACGCATTTCCAGCTTCTCTCGAACTGCTCGGATGAGCAGCTCAGGACCATCTGCGAACACCGTCACCTGCCCATCCCCATCCGCTGGGAGGAGGGTGCCGAAGGCCGGATGCGCCTGCTCAAGACCATGGTCTTCCACCTGGAGGACCACAAGCGGCTGTCCGGAACACTCGCCGACCTGGACACCGAATCCCTGGTGGCCCTCAAGCACCTGGCCGCCGAAGGGGCCCTACCCACCCCGGCGCTGCTGCAGGCCCTCAGCGACCTCGGGCTGGTCCTCCCCGACGGCCCCAGCTGGGCCATGGCCGAGCGGGTGGCTGATGCCCTGGACGACTTCGATGACGGCGACTTCAGCTTCCAGGCCCCGCCGGAAGTGAAGCTGCGCCATGCGGAACCCTTCCGCTTCTCCCTGGCCCTCACCAGCGTCCTGCTGCGCTGCGTCGCCGGGCTGCGCGTCCTCAAGGGCGGCCTGCCCGCCAAGAAGGAGCTGGGCCTGCTCATGCAGCGCAATGCCATGCTGCACGAGGAGCAGGACGCCACCCTGCTCTTCACACTGCTGCACCGGCTGGGGCTGCTCTGGAACCGCGACGGCCGGGTGGAGACCCTGCTGCCCGCCGTGACCAGCCACCCGCCCCGCTGGGTCGCGGAGCGCGCCTTCGCCAGCCTGCTCGAGCACGACCTCAAGGCCTGGGGCATGCCCCCGGCCGAGGACCGCCTCTTCCTCATGCAGCACCTGCTGGAGCGCCGCGGCCAGACCCTCGCCGTACAGCCCTTCCTGGCCTTCCTGGAGACCCTGCATCCCCTGGACGAGGAGCGCACCCGCACGGTGTTCCTGCCCTTCCTGGGCCGCATGGGCATCATCCATGGCGACGGGGCCCTTGCGCACCTCCGGCTCACCGAGCACGGGGAGGCCCTGGCCCACGAGTACCTGCTGCGGGATCTCAAGGGCACCGCGGCCCACTGGCTGCCCCTGGAACAGGAAGAGCCCATGATCATGCAGCCCACGCTGGAGCTGCTGACGCCCCTGCTGCAGAATCCCCACCGGCTGCTCCAGCTCGCCCAGCTGGCCGAGGTGGAGGCCCTGGACGCCATGGGTACCTTCCGGGTGAGCCACGCCACCCTGGTGCGTGCCCTGGACTCCGGTGTGCCCCTCGAAGAGCTCGGTCAGCGCCTCGGCGCCGCCACCCAGACCCTGCCCCAGCCCCTGCTCCAGCTGCTGGAGGATCTCTCCCGCCGGGTGGGCGAGGTCGAGGTGCACCAGGGCGTGAAGCTCATCCGGGCCCGCACGGCGCAGCTGGCAGACGAGCTGAAGCTGCGGCCCGAGCTGGGGCCCCTGAAGCTGGCCTCGATCTCCGACACCGTGGTCGAGGTCCGCGGCGACGGCAACGCCCACGCCCTGCTCAAGCAGGCGGGCTTCATGCCCAAGCCCGGCCGCTTCCTGGCCCTCAGCGTGGACTCCGACGAGAAGCTCTACCTGTGGGCCCTGGCGGCCCTGGCCTTCGTGGACGAGAAGGGCATGAACCACCACCTGGAGCCCGTGCAGCAGATGGTCCGCTCGGCCCTGCAGCGCCTCCACGACGAGGATCCGTCCCTCTATCAGGAAGTCCAGCGCCGAATCCCCATGCTGCACCTGGGCGGCGAGGACCAGCTGGCGGAAGAGGTCCAGCGCATCCTGGAATACGCCGCGGGCCACACCCTGATGGTGGAGCTCACCTACCTGCCCCCGGCGGCGCACCGCACGCAGCTGCGGCGGGTGTCCCCGCGCACCATCCACGAGGACCACCTGCTGGCGTTCTGCCACCTGCACCAGGAAGAGATGGCCTTCCGGGTCACCCGCATCCAGGGCGTCAAGCTCCTGAACGAGCGCGGCTGGACCCCGGCCAATCACAGCCAGGCGGGGTAATTCTCTCCGGGGGTTCCTCGCTCCGCTTCGCTGCGCGAACACCCCCGGGCCCCCGCGCAGAGCACGGCGGAGCCGTGCTCTGCTTTCACTCTCCGGGGGTTCATCCCAGCGCGCCTCCAGGTATCGCCACGCCTTGCGTGGCTCCCGCTCCCCCTTCGGGCTTGCGGACCTGGAGCCTCCCCCCGGGCCCCCGCGAGAAAGCCCGGCACAGCCGGGCTTTCTCTTGCATCAACCTCCCAGGTCCCGCTTAGCCGACGAGCTCCTTGAGCCGCTTGTCCACGACATCCGCCAATTTCTCGACCACTTCGCGGTTCTCGTTGCGCGCGGCCTGGATCTCCTTCTCCAGCTTCCGCTCGGTCTGCATGACGGACTTCTGGATCTGGGACAGCACGCCCTTGATGTCATCCAGGTCGTTGAGCAGGTTGTTCAGGCGCGGATCGGGCGGCCGGCTGTTGCCAAACACGCCCAGGCCCGCCAGCACAGTGGCGAGGGCCGAGAGCACGAGGATCAGGAGGAGCAGGGGATTGCTGGCCATGGGCACACCTTGCCCCGAGTCTAGCCAGGAACATGCCGAACGGCCCTACGGCTTCTGCTTGACCCGCTGGTAGTCGTCGCTGACGCCCTTGAGGGGCTTCTCCACGGGGATGACCAGGTAGGGCTCTGTCTTTGGGCTGCTCTTGCGGGAAGCCAGCTGCAGTTTCTGCTGGACCTCTTCCTTGGCCTGCCGCTCCCGGGCCACCTCGGTGGCATGGCTGGCGGCGAGCCGGGTCAGCTCCTGCTCCTGCCGCTGGGCCTGGACCGTCAGCTCGTCGGCCCGGTGCTTCTGCTGGATGCCCCAGTTGCCCAGGCCTGCCAGGGCCGCCAGGAGGGGCAGGGCCGCGGCGGCCAGCAGGCCCCAGCTGGGCCGCTGGCGCTGGGTGCGGCTGCGGCGCAGGGCCTCCCGGCGCAGGTCGTCGGCGAGGGCCTTGAGCTCCGGCGTGGGTTCCACGGTCTGGACGGCCACGGGGGCTCCCAGACCCAGCAGATCGCGAAGCTCGGCCCGCAGCTGGACATCTTCGGCGGGTTCAAAGCGCCGAGCGGGATCAGACCAGGACATGCACGCCTCCTGCAGGGTTGAGCTGTTCTTTGAGTTGGGCCTTGGCCCGGTGGATGCGGGTCTTCACGGTGGCCTCGGGGATGGCGAGGATCTCCGAGATCTCCCGGATGGACAGGCCCTCCACCACGAAGAGCCAGAGGGCTTCCCGGAAGGTGGGCGAAAGCAGCCGCATCCGTTCCCGGACCTCCTGGTTGAGCACCATGTCCTCGGCATAAGCCGCCTGGCCGGGCTCAGCCACGGCTTCCAGGCTGATGTTCTGGTTCTTCATAGGGCGACGCTCGGTGAGGGACAGGGTTCGGACCGTGCCATAGAGGAAGGCCGTGGGATGCTCCACGGGGACCTCCCGCTGCATGAGGATGACGAAAGCCTCCTGGGCGATGTCCTCCGGGAAGTTGGCTCCGTAGCGGCGGGCATAGCTCACGAGCCTTGGATAAAGCTCAGCGAAGGCGGCATGAAAAGCCTCCTGGGTGCCGAACGGGATTTCCTGGGGGGACTGCGTCATTCACACTCCGATGCCCAATGATGCCCCAGGTGGGCCGGAAGTTCCGGACCGGCCCCTCCGGGCAGGAATCCGAGGGCTCCTCATTCCATTTCCCCGGCTGGCCCCCTAGGCTAAGGCATGGACCATCCGCTGCAAGCCTGGCGCGACACCCTCGGCGACCTGGGGGTGCTGGGCTTGGTCCGGGAGGCTCCGGCCGCGGCGGTGCCGCCCGCGGTCCCCGAGCGCCGGGCCCAGGTCCCGGCCCCGCCCATCGCCACCCCCGTGCCCCCGCGGCAGGGCCCTCCGGCCTTTGTCCCGCCCGCGGACCCTACCGCCTGCCCCTCCCCCGCAATCGTGGCCGGCTGTGACAGCCTCGAGGCGCTGCAGCGGGCCATCTCCGGCTGCCTCGCCTGCCCCCTGGGGGGAAGCCGCATCAAGCTCGTCTTCGGCGAAGGGGATCCGCAGGCCCGGATGCTGTTCGTGGGCGAAGGCCCCGGCCGGGACGAGGACCTCCAGGGCCGCCCCTTCGTGGGGAAGGCCGGTGAGCTGCTGGACAAGATGATCGGCGCACTGGGCCTGAAGCGCGAGCAGACCTACATCACCAACGTGGTCATGTGCCGCCCCCCGGACAACCGCGTGCCCGCGCCCGAGGAGGCCCGCGCCTGTCTGGGCTACCTGCGGCGGAAGGTTGAGCTGCTCCAGCCGGCTGTCATCGTCACCCTCGGCGCCACGCCCCTGCGCGAGCTGCTGGGCGTCAGCGAAGGCATCACCCGGGTGCGGGGCCAGTGGCGCCGACTTAAGGTGGGGGACCGGGAGATCCCGGTCATGCCCACCTTTCACCCCGCCTACGTGCTGCGGCAATACACCCAGGACGTGCGCCGGGCCGTGTGGGAGGACCTCCAGGCGGCGAAGGCCTGGATGGACCGCCCCGACAGCCCCACCGCCGGGCGCTGAGGCCCCGCCTCTGACTGTGTCATGCTAGGCGGAGCCTTGCTTTCGGGGACCCCCATGCGCCTTGTCAACGTGTTCTTCATCGTCCTGCTGCTGCTCGTCCTGATGGTGCTCGGCAACCTGTACCTGACGAACCATGACCTGCTCATGCGTGAAGTCGTGGTGTTCGGCGAGAGCATCAAGCTGCAGAGCGTCATCCTAATCACCTTCCTGCTCGGGTTCCTGCTGAACGTCCTCTACACCGGCATCATGGAAGTGGTGCGGCTGGTGCGGGGCCTCAACGACTCCGCCGACACCCGCCTGGTGAAGCGCATCTCTGAGCGTGCGCAGGACGCCCGGGACCTGGTCGCCCACGGCCTGCCCAAGGAAGCCCGGGAGATCCTGGAGGGCATCCTCGAGCAGCGCAAGGACTACATCCCCGCCCGGCTGCTGCTCGGCGAGATCCTCCTCAAGAGTGGCGGCCCGGAAGAGGCCGTGAAGGTGTTCGAGTCCATCTGCCGCGATGACCACGACCAGGTCGAGGCCCGCTACCAGCTGGCCGAGGCCCTGATGGCGGTCCGGAATCCCGAGGCCTCCGCCGCCGTGCTCAAGAAGCTCGCCGCGGACCACCCCAAGAAGGCCCTGCGGGCCTGGCGGCGGCTGCGGGCCATCCACATGGAGGGCCGGCGCTGGGAGGAAGCCAACGAGGCCCACAAGAAGCTGCTGTCCCACTTCGCCGCGGAGCTCACCCAGGGGGAGCGCGCCCAGGGTTCGGCCCTGGCCTACCAGGTGGGCATCACCAAGGTCGAGGCCGACCAGTTCAAGGATGCTGCCCAGATCTTCCAGCAGGTCATCAAGGACGAGCCCGACTTCGTGCCGGCCTACCTCAGCCTGGGCCGCTGCATGATCCTCCAGGACCAGGAGGCCCAGGGCCTCGAGATCTGGCTTGAGGGCTTCCGCAAGACCGGCGAGGGCACCTTCCTGCAGGAGGCGGAGGACTACTTCATCCAGCTGGGTCGCCCCGAAGACGGCCTCGCCCTCCTGCGGCGCGTTGCCGCCACCTCCAAGCACGCCACCACCGCCAAGTTCTTCCTCGGCAAGATGCTCTACCGCCTGGAGATCCTGGACGAGGCCCTGGACCTGTTCCAGGAGGTCCGCAGCCAGGTCGTCTACAGCCCGATCCTGTTCTTCTTCATGGCCAAGATCCACAGCCGGCGCGGCCGCATCGATGCGGCCCTGAACGAGTACCGCCAGCTGCTCCGCAACCTGGGCATCCTCAAGCTGCGCTTCGAGTGCGCCGTCTGCGGCCACCGGGTCCAGGACTTCGCAGACCGCTGCGACAGCTGCGGCAGCTGGAACAGCCACCACTTCATGTTCAAGGAAAGCGACCTCCCCGAAGGCCCCATCCGGGCCGAGAGCGGCAACTGGATGGCGATGCTTTAGGGCTATCGGCTATTGGCCGTCAGCTGTCAGCCACCAACAGCACAGGGGGCGCCACCGGCGCTCCCTGTTTCTTTAGCTGAAAGCTGATAGCTGACAGCAGATAGCTACTTTAGGCAATTGCCTGTCGAATATCGAACAGGAGGCGCTTGAGCTCCAGCTCGGACAGCTGGAGGGGCACCTGCTGCTTGACCTCGTCCTTGCGGTAGAAGGCGATCCGCTTCACCACGATCTTGTTCTTGCCGATGCTGATCTCGTTGAACTGGATCTGGGTGTCGTCCTTGTAGGGAGGCAGACTGCGGAGCTGGATATACATCCCCCGCCGGTCGTGGTCCACGATCTCCAGGCGCTCCTTGAGGTAGTTCACCTGCTCCGAGAGCTTCTCCGCCTTGTTCTTGAGCTTGGCGAAGCTGAGCTTCTTGGGGATGTTCCGCTCGAGCACCATCTCGCCAAGCTGGACACCGCCCTCGCCCCGGCGGAGGAAGCCCTCCACGGTGCCGTCCAGCTCGAGATCGGCCTGATGAAAGGTCTCGTAGCCCTGGAACTCGCCGGGAAGGACCGAGTCGTCGTAGCGCTTGGCTTTGCGGGAGAGCTTCATGGCGCACCTCAGAAGGACTTCCTTCCTCCAGAGCCAGACTCGTGCCAGGAAATTTCTACCGCGACCCTTTTGACCCAGGCCTTGAATTATCACGACTTCCCTACAGATACGGCCCTGCCAGACCTGCCTAGAGGACCGCCTGGGAGACCGAGGAGTGTCCATTTGTGGCCAGTCCAAATGAAGGCTGGTCAGTTTTCGACAGCTTCCACCTTGGGCCAGCGCACGCGGTAGATCATGCGGTCCAGGGCCCGGCTGTAGGGACTCCAGGAGCCGCCCCCACTCTCTTCGGCCACGGCGCGGAACATCACTTCCAGCTTCCCGTCCAGGTCATCCAGGTAATGGACCAGCAAGGCCTCGGGCGTCTTCGGCAGCACCGGGGAGCCGAACTCCAGGCGGCCATGGTGGCTCAGGACGATGTGCAGGATCTGGAGCCGCAGCCCCTCGGGGAACCCGGGGATCCGGCCCGCCGCCCGGCTGATCCACTCCGCCTCGAGGGAGATGTGGCCCAGCAGGTTGCCCGCGTCGGTGTAGCCGATGCTGCGCTGGTAGCTGAGCTCGGCGGTCTTGCCCACATCGTGGAGCAGGGCCCCGGCCAGGACCAGGTCCCGGTTGAGCAGGGGGTAGTGGGCGCAGGCCCGCTCCGCCATGCCGATCACCGAGAGGCTGTGTTCCAGCAGCCCACCCAGGTAAGCGTGGTGCATGGACTTGGCGGCGGGGGCCAGGGCGAAGGCGGCCCTCAGCTCGGCGTCGTCCACAAAGAGGGCGGTCAGGAGCGCGCGGATCCAGGGGTCCAGGATGGAGGCGAGGCAGGCATCCAGCTCCGCCAGCATCTCCGGCACCGGGCGCGCACTCACCGGGAAGAAGGCTGAGAAGTCCCCGACCTCGGCATCCGGGGCAAAGCGGATCTTGTCCACCCGGAGCTGCAGGCGGCCATTGAAGCTGGTCACGGAGCCCTTCACGCGGACGAAGGCGTCGGCGCGGATGGCTTCCAGGTCGCCCTCCACGGCCCGCAGGTCCCAGAGGAAGCCCTTGAGGTCGCCGGAGGCGTCCGCCAGCTTCAGCTCCAGGTACTCGGTGCCCTTCACGCTGACCTTGTAGGTGGCCTCCTGGGCCAGGAGAAAGCCCTGGAAGGCATCGCCCTCCTTGAGGGTTCGGATCACAGGCTGGTCGGACATTGATTCTCCATGCACCCGCCACGATAAGCCCGGCGACAAGACAGCGGCTGTCGAGCGGGGTCTAGTGGTTGCGGGGGACCTTGGGTGGTGGCGCGAAGGGGTCTTCGTCCCCGTAGCCAAGCTCCAGGGGCATCCGCTTGTCCTCGAGCACCTCGAAGATCGACCACTGGTCGGCCTTCTTCACGTTGCCTTCGGGAAGGGACAGCACCCGGACCTTCAGCTGCCGGTTGTAGAGCGGGAACTCCAGCTCGTCCTGGGGGTTCACATCCTGGCTCGCCTTACGGGGCACGCCGTTGATCCGCACCATCCCCTCGTCGCAGAGCTGGTTGGCCAGTTCGCGACGCTTGATCAGCAGGCTCTTCTTGAGGAAGGCATCGAGACGCATGCCATCACCCCTTGAGGATCTCGTCCTTGGGCACCAGGTAGCGGATGTTGGCGCGCATGCGCAGGCTGGCCAGGAACTGCTCGATGGCGTTCTGGGCCTTCGGCTCCTGGAGCTTCTCCAGGATCTTCGCCTTCACTTCGGCGAAGGACTTTACGGGAGCGTCTTCCAGGGCGACGAGCTGGATCAGGTAGAGGTCCTTGTCCGTCTCGATGGGCTCCGAGACCTGGTCGGCCTTGAGCTTCACAGCGGCGTCTTCGATGCTCGGCCGGAGGAAGCCCTTGTTCATCCAGCCCAGGTCGCCCCCGGTGGCCTTGCTGGGGCTGGTGGAGTGGAGGCGGGCGAGTTCTTCGAAAGCCTTCCCGACCTTCAGCTCCGCCTGGATGGCCCCCAGCTGCTTGCGGGATCCCGCCTGCTCCTCGGCTGTGGCCCCCTTGGCCAGGACCAGCTCCCGGATCCGGAACCGGCTCGGCATGCGGTACTCATCCTTGTGGTCCTCGTAGTAGGCGCGCAGCTCGTTGTCCTCCACGGCCACCTTGGAGTAGACCTCCCGCTGGAGGACAAACTGCTGCACGGCCTGCTGCTTCTGGCGCTTCATGAACTCAGGCAGGCCGATGCCGAGGCTGCTCTTGAGGGCCCGCTCCAGATCCGCATCCGTGGCGAAGTTGTTCTCCTTCTTGATGCCGTCGATGGTGGAGCGCACGTACTCCTCAGTGACGGGAGAGCCCAGCTCGGCGCCCTTGTCCTCCAAGAGGAAGGCATCCACCAGGCCCTGCAGGGTCTTCTCCCGGGCGTCCTTCAGCTTCTCGTCCAGCTCCTTGCCGGCGAACTGCCGGTACAGGGCCGCGTTCTGCTGCTCCACGGACTGGGTCAGGGTGCGCCGGGTGATGATGTGCTTGTTGACCACGACCAGGATCTCGTCCCGGACATCGGCCTTCACGTCAGGCTTGACCTCGGGCTTGGTGTCGGCCACGAGGGCCGGAACAGCCAGCAGCAGGGCGAGGATTGGCGCGAAGCCCCTCACTTGGCACCTGCCTTGGCGGGCTCAGCGGCCTTCGGGGCTGCGGGCTTGACCAGCTCGAAGGGGATCTCCTTGCGGAGACTGTCCATCAGCTCGTTCCAGACCTGCACCTGACGCTCCTGGTGAGCCTGCTTCTCGGCGGTCTCCTTGGCGTCCTCGAAGGGCACCTGGCGGCCGGGCTTGCGACCCTCGACCTTCATCAGGTGGTAGCCGAACTGGGTCTTCACCGGAGCGCCGACCTTGCCGACGGGCTGAGTTCGCGCAGCGGCCCCGAACTCCGGGACCCAGGCGGAGGGATCGGCGTCCGCGTAGAGGCCACCGTTGTCCTTGCTGCCGGGATCGTCGCTGTACTTCTTCGCCAGCGCCTCGAACTTGGCGCCCTTCTTGAGCTCGGCCTGGACCTTGGCGACACGGGCCTTGGCGTCGGCGTCGCTGAGGCCCGGCTGGTCCTCGCCCTTCTTCACGGACACCAGGATGTGGCGCACGCTGACGAGCTCCGGCTGCCTGAAGCGGTCCGGGTGGGCATCGTAGTAGGCCTTCACCTCCGCCTCACCCACCACCAGCTTCTTCTGGAGGGCAGCGCCTTCCCTGGTGAGGAACTCCCGGGCCAGCAGGTCATCCTTGGCCCGCGCCAGGGCCAGCTTGTACTCCGGGGTCTTGTCCAGCTCCAGCAGCTTGCCCTTGGCGGCCAGCAGCTTGCTCTCGGCCATGCGCCGCACGAACTCGTCCTTGCCGCCCTGGACCATGAGGACCTGCATCTGCTCCTGCTGGCCCAGCAGCCGGAAGGCGGACTGGAAGTCAGCCTCGGTGACGGGCTCGCCGCCCACTCGGGCCAGCACCACCTCTTCGGGCTTGGGGGCCGGCGCAGGGGCCGGAGCCGGGATCGGGGCTGGCGCCTGGACGGGGGCCGGGGCCGGCGCCTTGGCGGGCTCCTGGGCGGTGAGGCCGAGGGCGATCAGGGAGAGAAGAGAGGCACGGAGCATGGGTGTCCTTGGGTGCAGGGGGGCGCTTAGCGGCGCCGTCCGCCGAGAAGGTTCATCAGGGAGATGAAGATGTTGTAGAGGCTGACGAAGAGCGCCAGGGCGAAGCCCGCGGGATCCCCCAGGTCGTCGGTGCGCAGCATGGCGGAGGTGTCCCACAGCAGCTTGGCGGAGCAGGCGATGACCGCCACGCCGCTGATGACCATGCTGAGAGCCTGGAGGTGGAAGAGCGCCGCCGCCAGGCTGCCGAAGAACATCACGGCGATGCCGACGATGACGAAGTTCCGCAGGAAGCTGAAGTCCTTCTTGGAGACGAAGGCCGTGGTCGTGAGGGTCAGGAAGACCACGCCGGTGAGGCCAAAGGCCGTGAACACGGGCGTGTAGCCCGCTCCCTGCGCCACCACCAGGGCCACGATGCCCGCGATCACCCCGGACACGAAGGTGAAGAGGCCGAAGGCGACGCGGTTGAGGGGCTTCCGTCGGCTCACCGAGGAGGCGAACATCAGGGTCCCAAACTGGACCCCGAAGAGCACCCACCCCAGGAAGCGTCCCGCCACGGGCACCAGGGCCATGGCCACGAAGGGGGCGCTGAGGGCGCCCAGGGCCGCCACGCCGAAGCCACCCATGAGCCAGAGGTAGACACTTCGGACAAAATCAATACGGGACTGCGCCCCGGTGGAGGCTCCCTGCCATGACTGCTGATAATCCATGCAAAGCTCCAAGGGGGACCCACGAGTGGATCCCCCTCAGATCCTAACATTCCCCCCCGCCTTAGATCTGCGGCGACCACCCCTGAGGTTCCGTGATTTCTTTTGCCTGGCAGAACCGCCTGAAGAACCAAGCCGAGGAGCGCCGGGCCCTGGGCCGGACCCGGTCCATCCAGCCCGCCTCGGGCCTCGACTTCTGCTCCAACGACTACCTGGGGCTGCGCGGCGACCCCCGCCTGGCCGAGGCCGCCGCCGAGGCTGCCCGCGCCTTCGGGGCCGGGGCCGGGGCCGCCCGCCTGCTCCGGGGCGACAGCCCCCTCCACCAGGAGCTGGAAGCCACCCTGGCTCAGTGGAAGGGCACCGAGGCCTGCCTCCTCTTCAACACCGGGTTCCAGGCCAACGCCACCCTCCTCCCCGCCCTGCTGGGCCGCGGCGATGCCGTCTTCTCCGATGCCCTGAACCACGCCTCCCTGGTGGATGGCTGCCGCCTGGCCCGCGCCGGCGGGGCCCGGGTCGGCATCTACCGGCACCGGGACGCCGGGCACCTGGACAGTCAGCTGTCAGCCTGGCGCGCCGAGGCCCCCGCTGGAGCCGTGGCCCTGGTGGCCACGGACGCGGTGTTCAGCATGGACGGGGACGCCGCCGACCTGCCCGCCCTGCTCGAGGTCTGTGACCGCCACGGGGCCCTGCTCCTTGTCGATGAGGCCCACGCCACAGGCCTGCTCGGCAGCGACGGCGCCGGCCTGGCCCAGCACCAGGGGGTCCACGGCCGGGTGGCCCTGGTCATGGGCACCCTCGGCAAGGGCATCGGCGCCTTTGGGGCCTTCGTCTGCTGCCCGGCCATCCTCCGGGAGCACCTGCTCAACACCGCCCGGGGCTTCATCTTCTCCACGGCCCTGCCCCCGCCGGTGGTGGGCGCGGCCCTGGCGGGCCTCCGCATCGCCCGGGCTGAGCCCTGGCGCCGGGAGCGGGCCCTGGCCCTGGCCGGGCGCCTGCGCCGGGCCCTCGGCCAGCCGGACCAGCCCTCAGCCATCGTCCCCGTCCCCATCGGCCCGGACGCCGAGGCCGTCCGCATCGCCCGGACCCTCCAGGACCGGGGCTTCGACGTCCGCGCCGTACGCCCCCCCACGGTGCCCGCCGGCTCCGCCCGCCTGCGGATCACCACCGGGGCCCACCTGGCCGAGGCGCCGGTGGAGGCCCTGATCCGCGCCCTGGCCGAGTGTCTGACCCGCGCCGGCGACAATACTTGACCCAGACATTCACAATACGTAACCTCTGCCGGGGAGTCCCATTTTGAAGCAGACCCAAGGAGAGAAGTCCGAGCGGAGCCGGAGCGGGATCCTGGAAGCGGCGCTGAATCTGTTCTCGCACCAGGGCTACCGCGGCACCAGCATCCGGGAGATCGCGGAGGCGGCGGGGCTCTCCACGGGCAACGTCTACCACCACTTCCCTGACAAGGAGGCCCTGTTCCGGACCCTCCTCGATCAGTACTGGGCCGCCATCGACCAGCCGGACTTCCCCTTCAACCGGGCCCTGGCGGCAGGCGCCTTCCCCGATGACCTGAACGCCCTGGCCAAGGCGGCCGAGGAGAGCGTCCGCGACTACCGGCGCCACGTGGCCCTCATCTATGTGGACGTGGTCGAGTTCGACGGCACCCACATCCGGAAGTTCTACTCGGGGATGTCCGACCGCTTCGCCACGTTCCTGAACGCCCGCTTCCCCGGCGACAGCCTCAAGGACCGGCTCGCACCCGGGACCGATCCCACCTTGGCCCTGATGCTGGTGAGCCGGATCTTCCTGCAGTACTTTGCCGTGGAGATGCTGTTCGGCGTCCCGGATCAGCTTGGCCAGGAAACCCCCTCAGCAATCCGGGAGATCTCGAAAATCCTCCAGCGGGGGCTCTTCAATTCGGGCGCTGAGAAGGCAAAATAAATCTTTAAGTTGTTTTTTTTTCAATAAAAACCATTTTTGATCTAGAACTCGATTTTCAGCTTGACAGGGGTCGCGGGAAGCGGACAATTCTTAAAACATACCAACCGTTCGTTTTCCAGTTACCCCTTGCCCGACCAACGTCTCCACCCCTGATGAGGACCCGATGAACCGCTTCGCCAGCATCGTCTCCACCGGCATGTATCTCCCGGAAATCAAAGTCTCCAACGATGTCCTGCGGCAGCGCTTCGCCCACCTGCCGGACTTCATCGACAAGATGGAGGACTCCTCGGGCATCCGGTGCCGCTGGCACGCCCCCGAAGACTGGGCGACATCGGATCTCGCCCTGCCCGCGGCGAAGCAGGCCCTGGAGCGCGCGGGGCTGAAGCCCGAAGATGTGGACCTGATCATCCTCGGCACCGACTCCCCGGACTACATCACCCCTGCCACCTCGGTGGTGCTGCAGTACAAGCTGGGCGCGGTGAACGCCGGCACCTTCGACGTGGGCTGCGCCTGCGCCTCCTTCCCCACGGCCCTGGCCTCGGGCGCGGGCTGGATCGCCACCAACCCCAACATCAAGGTCGTGCTGGTCGTCGGCGTCTACCTGATGCACAAGCTGGCCCAGATCGATGACCCCATGACCTTCTTCTACGGCGACGGCGCCGGCGCGGCGGTCCTGGTGGCCTCCGACAAGCCGGGCTTCCTCGGCGCCGCGGCCCAGGCCGGCGGGGCCTACCACAAGCACTGGGGCATCTACTCCGGGGGTACCTATGAGCCCGCTACGGTGGCCTCCGTGGCCGCCGGACGCACCACCGTGAAGATCCTCGACCGCTACCCGCCCGAGATCAACCACGAGGGCTGGCCCCGGCTCACCCGCAAGCTGGCCGCCGGCTGCGGCTTCGAACTGTCCGACATCGACTTCATCATCTTCACCCAGGTCCGCAAGCCCTCCATCGAGCTGGTGATGGCGGACCTCGGGCTGCCCATGGAGAAGACCCACATGGTGATGGAGGAGTGGGGCTACACCGGCTCCGCCTGCATCCCCATGGCCCTGGATGACGCCCTGGCAAAGGGCAAGATCCACTCCGGCGACCGCGTGGTGCTGGTGGGCTCCGGCGTGGGCTACAACCAGGCCGCGGCCGCGTTCATCATGCCCTGAGCGCGGCTGCAGAGCCTCGTCTCCACCCTTCCTCATCAGCTGAAAGGTCCCCCCATGAGCAAAGCCAGCATCATCGGTGCCTACAACACGGAGTTCGGCGCCTTCGTGAAGAAGGACAAGGCCACGGGCCTGGTCACCGACACCAAGACCTACTACGACCTGCTGATCGAGGCCGGGCGCGGCGCCATCGCCGACGCGTGCCTGGAGGCCAAGGACATCGACGCCATCTATGTGGGCTCCTGCTCGCCCGGCTCCTTCATCAACCAGGAACACGTCGCCCCCATCGCCGCCGAGATCGACCCGGCCCTGCGCTTCAAGCCCATGACCCGCTGCGAGTGCGCCTGCGCCTCCAGCTCGGTGGCCCTCTATGACGCCATCTACGCCGTCGAGGCCGGCCGCGCCAAGAACGTCCTGGTCATCGGCGTGGAGAAGATGAACCTCCTGCCGACGCCGCAGATGACCCACGTGCTGGCCTGCTCCTCGCACTGGCCCACGGAGGGCTCCCGCGGCATGTCCTTCCCCATGCTGTTCGCCGAATACGCCAAGGGCTACCAGGCCCACTACAACATCCCCACCGAGGAGTTCGAGCGGATGCTGTGGACCGCCGGCGCGCTCTGCTACAAGAACGGCGCCGAGAACCCCCTGGCCCACGTGAAGAACGGCCCCGCCTCGGTGGAGGCGATCATGGCGCTCAACGAGCTGGACGCCAAGGGCCGCTGCAAGAACATGATGATCGCGGCCCCCCTGCGGCTGCACGACTGCTCGCTGGTCACCGACGGCGCCGCCGCCCTGGTCATCACCCAGACCGCGAACGTGAGCAATCGGAAGCGGGCCGTGGAGATCGCCGGCATCGGCCACTCCGTGGAGCGCCTGCCCGAGAACGTGCGGCCCAACATGTACGAGCTGATGGGCGGCAAGAACGCCGTGGCCAAGGCCTACAAGGAAGCGGGCATCACCGCCGCGGACATCGACCTGGCCGAGGTGCACGACTGCTTCACCATCAACCAGATCATCTCCACCGAGGCCCTGGGCCTCTCCGCGGACGGCCGGGCCGGCTACGACTACCTGGAGGGCCGGTTCACCCGGGATGACAAGGTGGCCATCAACCTGTCGGGCGGCCTCAAGTCCAAGGGGCACCCCGTGGGTGCCACGGGTGCCTCCATGCACGCCCTCATCTACAAGCAGATCATCGGGGAGGCCATCGGCGTCAAGGCCAAGAAGGCTGACATCGGAGTGGCCTTCAACGTCGGCGGCTCCGCGGTCACCAACTGCGTCACGGTCCTGAGAAAGCTCTAGTCGCGGCGCTGCCGAGGAAAGGACGCCCATGCCCAGCCTTCTGTACAACGACATGCAGTTCTCCGTGGAGCCCAGCGGCGACCGCTGGGACATCACCTACCGGCTGCCCAGCGGTGCCAGCGCCCTCGCGGCCGCGGGGCTGTTCCCAGGTCTGTCCGAAGCCGATGCGGCCGTCCGGGCCCTGGCCCTGGTCAAGACCATCTTCCCGGTCGGCATAAAGTCCGTGGGTCCCGATGTCACCCACCCCAACCGGATCGGCGACCTCAAGATCGTCGGCCCGGATGTCACCCACCCCAACTTCATCTACTGGGACAAAGACAGCGTCTCCAGCCCCAAGACGCTCTGAGCGCCACGCCCCGGACTGTTGCATAAACCAAGATTCAGGATCCATCAGAGGAGTACCCATGGAAATCAAAGGAAGCGTGGCCCTGGTAACGGGTGGCGGGAATGGCATCGGTGAGGCGGTTGTGAAGCACCTGGCCAAGGCCGGTGCCAAGGTGGCCGTCGTTGACATGGTGCAGAAGAACATCGACCGGGTGGTCAAGGACATCAAGGCCATGGGTGGCGAAGCCGTGGGCATCCAGGCCAATGTCACCAGCGAGGCCGACACCGCCCGCTACATCAAGGGCACCATCGAGGCCTTCGGGCAGCTCAACATTGCCGTCTCCTGCGCGGGCATCATCCGCGACGGGACGATGCTGAGCCTGGACAAGGAGACCGGCAAGGTCTCCAAGAAGCTGGGCCTCGACAAGTGGCAGGCGGTGATAGACACCAACCTCACGGGCACCTTCCTCACCATGCGGGATGCGGCCGAGGCCATGGTCAACGGCGGCTGGCAGGGTCTGCTGGTGCCGATTTCCTCCGTCAACAAGGTCGGCCAGGTAGGTCAAATCAACTACTCGTCCGCCAAGGTGGCCGACGCCCTCATGCCCAAGATCATCGTCGGCGAGTTCCTGATGCGGGGCATCCGCAACATCCGCTGCGTGGCCATCGCCCCGGGCTACACCGCCACGCCCATGCTCACCGGCATGAACCAGGACGCCCTGAAGGCCATCCT
>CAIPAY010000238.1 GCA_903863195.1 uncultured Holophagaceae bacterium | reverse complement strand
GAAATAGTTGGAACCTCTGGCATCCTGGTGGCATGAACCCTGGTCTCCCGCGAAACCTGGCTGAACCCCTCGGCCGCTTCCTGACCCTGCTTGATCGCTGGAACCGGACCCATGCCCTGACGGCCCTTCCCTTCTCTGAACGGAAAGAGGAACTGCTGCTGGATGCTGCCGCCCTGCTGCCCTTTCTGGCTCCCCTTGGGGCTGGGAGCCGGGTGGTGGACCTGGGTACGGGGATGGGCATCCCCTCGGTCCTGCTGGCCCTGGCAAGGCCGGACCTGGACGTGATCGGAGTGGACGCATCATCAAAGAAACTGGCCTTCCTCCGGCAAGCCACCCTGGAACTGCCTGTGCCAAACCTTAAAACGCTGCATGGACGCTTGGAGGCGCTTCCCCCCCTCCAGGCAGACTGGGGCACGGCAAAGGCGCTGGGCTCCCTCGAGCAACTGCTGGGCTGGTGGGCCCGCCATGGCCGCCCTGGGGCACCTTTCTTCGCGCTCAAGGGCCTGGACTGGGAGCGGGAGCACCTGCCCGAGGGCTGGACGGCCACCCCCCATCTCTACGAGCTGCCCACCCGGGGACGGCGGGTGGTCCTGGAATTGCGCCCATCCTGAACGACAGGGGCCCCGGATCGGGGCCCCTGGTCACGCGCGGCTGGCGGGCCTAGTGCACCTCGCCTGAAATATCTGGATCAAGTTGGTGACGGCGAGGCGCACTTCCATCGGGGCAAAGCCCCTCTGGCGCCCCAGCGCGCAGACGCGCCGGGGCTGTCACCCCACTGGGGGCACTGCCCTCCAGGTATCGCACGCAGGGCGTGCTCCTGCTCGCTTTGGCTCACAGACCTGGAGCCTCTCCCCAGACCCCCGCCGCGTGGTGCCCGGCGAGCGGGTCGGATGGTCCGACTATTTCGCGCGGGCACCACTAGCGGCTGATGGTGTCGCCGCCCCGCAGCTCCTCGATGGTGCGCAACACGCGGCAAGTGGCTGTTCCTGCATCCGCGCGCACCACCAGCACCTGGCCTAGGTAGTGGTCCACGGCCTCCATGGGGGGCTTCTTCTCACTGCCGGTGCCTACGGGGAAGGTCCTGGCCCGCAGGGCGAGGAGCACATCCCCGACCTTGAGGCCGCTCGAAGCGCCCTTGTCGATGATGATCATGTCCCCAGTTGCCGAGAACAGCTTGCCATCCCGGATGTAGACCACGACCGCCGCATCGGGTGCGACCTTGACGGGATCGTTGATATCTGTCCGGGCCTGCAGAGGGAGGTTGGCAGGTTCCGTGAACCGGACAAGCCGATCGCCGAGCTCCACGGAGTCCATGCAGCGCTCGATCACGCCCACCGAGCCCTTGGCCTGGGTCGTTGTAATCCGGACCACGCCGGCCTGTTTCACGACATCACCCAGCTTCTTCTTGGTCGCAAAGGGGTGCGCCAGCTTGCGGGCCACGGTCTTCAGGATCAGGAACCGGTCTCCGACCTTCACGCCCTGGTCGGCGCCGCCGTTCAGGTAGATGGGCTCGCCCTCGCCAAGATACTGGCGGTCATCCCGCTTGTTGCCCGTGATCCGGAAGGCACCCTGGCTCTTGTAGTGGGCCTCGGCGCCCTCGGGGACCAGGTAGGGCAGCTGGATGAAGTCCTGGAAGGCGAAGCCGAGCTCGGCGCGCCTGACGGCTGCAGGATCGAACCGCCGCTGGTCAGGTTTCAGGTTGGTGATGGCCTCGGGGACGGAGCCCGCCGTGGCCACGGCCCGGGCCAGATCGATGACGAGGGGGTCGCCGGGGTAGATCCAGTGCGGATCCTTTACCCACTGGTTCAGCTCCCAGATCTGGGGCCAGGCGTAGGGGTTGCCAAGGTATTTCCCCGCCAGGTCCCAGAGCGTATCGCCTTTCTGGACCAGGTGGGTCTTGGACCCCTCGGGAACCGTAAGCTCCTTCGGATAGTCCCACTTCGAAGAGTGGACTTCCACCTTAACCGGACCCGGGGCGGCTTCTTGGGCCCCCAGGCTGGGACCGACCAGCGCCAGGGCCAGCAGGAGTCCCGGTGCCCCCATGAAGGCGCAGATTCGTCCGGTGTTCAGGCGAGTGGGCAGGCGCATCGGAAACCCCCAGTCAATAATGGATAGTGGTAATTATAGGTCTTCGACGCGGATCATATCTGAAAATAATGATAGACGGTTGCGAACCTCGTCCTGGGAAATCTGCTCGAGCCTTTCCGTGGAAAACTGCTCCACGGTGAAGCTGGCCATCACGGAGCCGACCAGGGTGGCGTGCTTCAGGGCCGTGACATCCATCCGCTCCATCCAGGCAAGATAACCGAGGAATCCCCCCGCGAAGGTATCACCCGCCCCGGTGGGATCGAAGACGTCCTCCAGGGGGTAGGCCGGGGCGGCGAAGATGCCTTCCGGGGTAAAGATGGCGACGCCGTATTCCCCGCGTTTCACCACCAGGATCCGGGGTCCCATGGCCTGGACCTTCCGGTAGGCCTTGATCAGGCTGTTGTCCTGGGTGAGCTCCCGGACCTCCGCATCATTCACCAGAAGGATGTCCACTTCACTGAGCACGGCTTCCAGGGCTGGCCGGGCCCCCCGGATCCAGTAGTTCATGGTGTCCAGCGCGATCCACTTGGGGCGAGTCGTCATCTGGCGCACAACCTCGAGTTGCAGCACCGGGTCGATGTTTCCCAGGAAGAGATACTCCGACTCCTTGTAGCCGGCCGGAAGGACCGGGCGGAAATCCGCGAAGACATTCAGATCGGTGGCCAGAGTCTTGGCCTCGTTCAGGTCGTAGCCGTACTCCCCCTTCCAGTGGAAGCTGAGGCCCTTGACCTTCGAGAGCCCCTTCAGGTCGATGGGGCGGTGATCGAAGACGCGCAGCTGCTCCGGCCCGAAGTCGTCGCCGACCACGGCCACGATGCGTACCGGATGGAAGCGGCTGGCGCTGAGGGAGAAGTAGGTCGCGGACCCCCCGAGGGCATGCTCACGTCGCCCGAAGGGGGTGGTCAGGTCATCGAAGGCCACACTGCCGACTACCAGCAAACTCATGGGAGGAACTCCTTGCGAGGTTCAGGGATGGGTCGGGTTGGGCCCGAAGTAGAGGAGCCAGGCCTGGTTGCCACCCATGGGCACGGGGGCCTGGGCGAAGCGGGCGACCATGGGCACCTGTCCCGAGGCGAGCAAGTCCAGCAGGCCCTGGTGGAGGATCGGATCCGGACCCAGGTTCACGAGCAGGCTTCGCCACCCCAGGACCAGCCCATCCCCCAGGCGATCCTGCAGCCGGTGGAGGGCGTCGCTCACGGTGTGACCCCGGAGATCCAGGGTTCCGTCCACCTCAAGGGCCATCCCGGCGGCAAGCTGGAAGCGCAAAGGCATCAGCGCGGGCGCGGGAGCCGCCTGCGGGGCCGGTGGCAGGGGAGCCTCCTGGCTTTCAGGCTCTGGAGGGGCCACCTCGGCGGGCGGAGGTGCGGCAAGGGAGGGAGACGGCTGCGCCTGGACACTCCTGGTGGGGAGCTTGGCGGGCTTCGCCGAGTGCTGGATTCCCTTGGGCAGGGCCTTGAGCCCCTTGAGCTCTTTCACCGCTTCCTGGAAGGTCTCGGGGGGAGGCTGCTCCACCGGGGCCGCCGCTTCGGGAGTCGCAGGCTCCTGAGTCGGCTTGGCCGCTCGGGCCTTGGCGGTGGCCTTCAGGCCCATGGCGGAGAGGAACATGGCGTCCTCATCGTCCAGGCTGCCGGATCCCGTCGGCTTAGGGGCGGGCCTGACCGGAGCCTTCGGCGCCGCCGGGATCTCCGGAACGAGTTGCTGCTTGAGTTTCGCCAGATCCTGCTTCCAAGCCATGAATCGTCCTCATCCCGTCAAGAGTAGGGCATCCCCTGGGCAGGCATGGCGGCAAATTGACCTCAGGCCCAGGACCCGCCGTTGCAGCCTGGCACCTGCCAGAGGCAAAATGCCGCGGCCCGCGGGCTGATTCAACCGAAGTCCGGTGGCCGGCATCCAAGGAATCACGGCCTTTTGCGTAACCTGGCACAGACTTCGCTCGTAGCCTCACTGCTCAACCTGGAGGACTCCATGCGCCGCGCCTCATCCCTGTTCCTGCTTCCCCTGGTGCTCGCCTCGGGATCGGCCTTGATGGCCCAGAGCCCGCACATGGGCTTCAGCCTCAACCTGATCTCCCCCACGGGGGCCTTCGCATCCACCAGCTATCCGGCCTACTACAGCCTCTCGGCGGCCCGGACGATTCCCACTCAGAAGGAGACCTACGACGTGGGCCTGGGTGGCAGCTTCACGGTCAGCTTCCCCATGGATCGGAATCTGGCCATTCGGCTGAACCTCAGCGGTTCTGCCGAGAACGGCACAAACCGGGCTGCGGGCGAGACCTCCATCAACCTGCGCCACTCCCAGTTCAACCTCGGGGGTGACCTGCAGATCTTCCCGCAGGGAACGGCCTTCCGACACCGCGGCCTCTACTTCGTGGCGGGCCTCTCTGCGGACTTCGAGCAGTTCGACCGCAGCTTCGGGGATCCGCTCTACGACTACACCGACACCACCCGCAAGAGCCGCCTGGGCGCCAATGCGGGCATCGGCCACAGCTTCGGCTATGACTCGGGCATGCGGTTCACCCTGGAGGCCACCTTCCACAAGACCATCACCGGCAACAGCGCCAGCGCTGGTGATCCGCCCAGCACGGACTTCCTGAAGGTCGGGTTCGGGTGGGTGTTCTGAGCTCGCCCTAGCCTGAATGGGAACGGCCCCCACGGGGGCCGTTCCTCTGTCCCGGGAGGCAGGGGTGGGACTACTTCTTCGCGGGCGCTTTTTTCTTCTTGGCGGGCTTGGGGGCGGCAGGCTCCTCCTCCTTGCCCAGGAGTCCGTTCACGAGCCGGAGGACATCCTTGTTGGCGGGGTCCAGCTTCTGCAGGCGGCGGGCATAGGCCAGCCGATCCTGCCGGGGACGGGCGTCATCTCCCTTCACTTGTTCCAGCTTCTCTGTCACGTAGTGGGTCGTGCCACCCGTCTCGGCCACTTCGACTTTCTCGGCGGCGAGGAAGGCCTGCCAGTCGGCCGCGGCCCTTGCGGTGGTCTCCTTGGCCTGGCGCAGGCGGGTGAGGATGTTCTCGATGTCCTTCAGGGCCCGCTCACTGTGTGCAATGGCAGCTTGCTGCTCGTCCATGAAGATCTTCAGCTGCTGGCGGAGCTTCAGCTGGTCCGCGGTGAGGCCGGGCGCTTCATCGAGTTCCCGTAGCCGGGGCGCCTGCTTGGCCATGGCCTCCCGGAACTCGTGGAGCTTCAGCTCGTGCTCCATGCGGGTCTTTGCCAGAAGGGGCTCGGCGGTGGCCAGGTTCTCCTCGGCGGCGGACCGCGCCTTCTGGAAGTGGGCCA
Organism: uncultured Holophagaceae bacterium; assembly: GCA_903863195.1. Lineage (GTDB taxonomy): Bacteria > Acidobacteriota > Holophagae > Holophagales > Holophagaceae > Geothrix. Next base: position 21,348 of record CAIPAY010000238.1, on the reverse strand, counting down.
CGGCCTCTTCCCAACTGCCCTCGGAGACGCAGGCCCGGGCAGCCAGGCCGCGCAGGGCCACCAGGGCGTGCATGTCGTTGTAGTCCGAGGGATTCACCGTGAGGCCCTCGCGGCCGAGCAGGGCCTCTACGCCCCGGCGGACGGTGGCGGCGTCTCCCCGCTCAAGCTGGAGCTCCCAGGGGCCCCGGACCTCCTTGAAGCGGTCCGTGAGGCTCTGAGCGTTCAGGCTTGTGGCAAGGGCACAGACGAGCAGGAAGGCGAAGCGGCTCATGGGCGCTCCTCTCAGCGGAAGGGGTGGACCAGCTACTTCTTCTTGCCGCCGCTCTTCTTCGCGGGCTTGGCTTCCTTGATGAAGGCATCCTTGCCGGCGACCAGGTTATCAAGCGCCTTCTGGGCCCCCGAGTTGCCGGGATCCAGCACCAGCAGGCGGTTGAGGAAGGCGGCCTGGGCCTGAGTGTTGCCCAGCTGGGTGACGTTGTCGTGGTTGCGGAGCACCGCATCCACCCAGTTCTTCTTGCCGACGATCTTCACCTTCTTCAGCATCTGCTCGGTGTTGAACTTGGTGATCTCCTCGTTCTGGTCCGCCACTGACTTCCGGGCCTTGGCCAGGGCTTCATCGGCCGCCTTGATCATGCCTTCGACTTCCTTGCGGTTGTCACCCAGCATCTTGGCCACCTTCGGAGCATTGGCCACATTCTGCTTGTGGACGGGCAGGGCGGCCAGGATCTGGTCGGCTTCCTGCTGGTCGGCGGGAGCCTTGGCGATGCGGGCCTTGAGCTCCTCGACCCCCTTGGCATCAAGCTTCTTCTGCTTGGAGTTCACGGCCGTCACATCGTCCTGCAGGACCTTCAGGCTGGCCTGGAGCTCCTGCAGCCGGGGCGTGTTCTTGGTCACGTAGTCGCTGGACTCCTGGGCCACCTTCCGCCACTGGGCCGCGATGGGCGACTGGGCCTTCTCCAGGTCGTCCAGGGTGCCACGGGCATCCTTGGCGCGCCGCTCCTGGACTTCCACTGCCTTCTCCCAGAGGCCCGCCTCGGAGTAGACATTGGCCCAGAGCCGGTAGAGCGACATCAGCCCCTGGGCGTTGTCCAGGCTCTGGCCGATGGCCTGGGCGCTGGAGGCATTGAAGGCGGGGCGCTGGGCGGGGACCAGGCCCTGCATCTTGGCCAGGGCCTCAGTGGCCTTGAGCTCCTTCAGCATCTGGGTGATCCCGGGGAGTTCGGCATTGAATTTCTGGGCGAGATCCGCAGCGGCAGGGGCCTGGGCCACGAGGGCAACCGTGGAAAAAAGCATTAAAGATATCAGGCGCATGGGCACTCCAAAATAGGTCAGGTTCCAGGGTAGCGAAAAGGCCGGGGCTGAGGAGTCCCCCCCGCGAAGTTGTGACGGGTCAGGTCTCTGCCCGCTTCCCTTCGAGCTCCAGCCACTCCAGCTCAAGGTCTCCCGATTCAGAGAGCAAGGTCTCCCGGGTCCGGAGGGCCGTATGGCCCGGACTCTCGGGGCGCAGGAAGGCGGCGGGATCGGCCAGAACCCGATCCAGCTTGGCAAGCCGCTCGGCGAGCTCCGCGAGGGTCCGCTCGACCTCGTCGAGCCGGCGCTGCTCCTTCTGCGACAGGCCAGGCTTGCGGGGCTTGACGGCCTCGCTCCGGGCGGCTGGGCGGGAGGGCTCGGCGCGGGCCGGGGCCTGGGCTGCCGCCCGCGCCTCCCGCAGGCTGCGCACGGTGGAGGGCGGGCCCTCGTAGAGCTCCCAGCGGGGCGTAGCCGCAGGATTCCAGGCCAGCGTGTGGGTGGCAACCTGGTCCAGGAAGAACCGGTCGTGGCTCACCAGGAGCAGGGTGCCGCTGAAGCCCAGCAGGGCCTCCTCGAGGTTCTGGAGGGTGGGGATGTCCAGGTCATTGGTCGGCTCGTCCAGGACCAGCAGATCTGCTGGGCTGAGCATGGCCTTGGCCAGCAGCAGGCGGTTCCGCTCCCCCCCGCTGAGGGTCGAGGCCGAGCGGTTCTGCTGGTCCACGGGGAACCCGAAGCGCGTGAGGTAGACATGGGCGAGCACCGCCCCATTGCCGGTATCCACGAGGGCCGCCCGGTCGGCGAGGTTGTCCAGGATGCTGCGCGTGCCGTCGAGCTCCCCGCGGCCCTGGGAGATGGCGGTGATCGCCAGCTTGGGGTGGCGCATGACCTCCCCGCCCGTGGGTTCCAGCTCGCCCAGCAGCACCTTCAGGAAGGTGGACTTGCCGCAGCCGTTGGGGCCCAGCAGGGCGATGCGCATGCCCCGCTGCAGGCTGAGGTCGATGCCCTCCAGCAGCTCCGCGCCACCCGGGTAGGCGAAGCAGACCCCCTCGGCCCGGATCAATGCGTCGCTGCGGTTGCCGCCGGTGGCGAAGGCGAGGCCCTGCCGCGCCTCCAGGCGGGTTCGATCCTCCACGTTGTCCTTCAGGTCCAGCACCTCCTGGATGCGCAGCTTGGACTTCCGGGTGCGGGCCTTGGCGCCGCGGCGGAGCCAGGCCATCTCCCGGCGCAGGCGGTTCTGCATGTGCTCGGTGAGGCGGGACTCGCGGAACTCGCGGTCGGACTTCTCCAGCAGGTAGTCGCTGTAGCCGCCCTCGTAGCTGCGGAGGGCGCCGTCCTCCAGTTCCAGCATCCGGGTTGCCACTGCGTCCAGGAGGTGCCGGTCGTGGGTGATCAGCAGGAGGGCGCCCTCAAAGGCCTGGAGCCAGGCTTCCAGCCGCTCCACCTGATCGGGGTCCAGGTGGTTTGTCGGCTCGTCCAGCACCAGGACGTCCGGTTCCTTGAGCCAGGCCTGGGCCAGCGCCACGCGCTTCCGCCAGCCCCCGGAGAGGGACTCCACCTCGGCATCCAGGTCCAGGAGGCCCCAGGTGCTGGCCGCGGCCTTGAGCCTTGGCTGGAGGTCCCAGCCCCAGTGGTCCAGGTGGTGCTCGATGGTCTGCAGCTCGTCGTGCAGCCGGGCCTCGGCCTCGGGGGTGCTGCCATGCAGGTCTGCGTGGATCTCCTGGTGGCGGGCCAGGAAGGCGGCGTGATCCGCCAGGGCGGCCTCCAGTGCCTGCTGCACTGTGGCGCCCGGGGCGAAATGCGGCTCCTGGCTGAGCCGGGCGATGCGCTGGCCCTGGGTGACCACCACCTCGCCGGTGTCCGGGCTCTCATCCCCGGACAGGAGGCGGAAGAGGGTGCTCTTCCCCGCGCCGTTCTTGCCGATGAGGCCCACCTTCTCGCCCTGGAAGAGGCCCAGGCTCAGTCCATCCAAAATGGGTGTCGCGCCATATCGTTTCGTGACATTGATCAAACTCAGGGCGATGGACGGCAAGAATGGCTCCTCAGACCTTCCAGAATCCCACGGAAGTGGAGATGCTTGGCCCCAAAGTGTCTCGAGGTGCGCATGTCCCTACAGGAAGAACTCCAGATGTCCAGGCTCCCCGCCCCGGGAGTCCAGCTGATGCTTCAGCTGATGCTCACCCGGGAGGCCGTCGTGCGGGTCCAGGAGCGGCTCTTCGAGGCCCACGGGCTCACGATCCAGCAGTACAACGTCCTGCGCATCGTGCGTGGCGGACCGACCAAGGGCCACCCGATCTACGAGATCGAGCGGCGCATGATCTACCGCTTCGCGAACGTGACGCGCCTGGTGGACCGCCTGGAAGTCCAGGGGCTGCTCAAGCGCGTGGCGGACCCCAAAGACCGGCGGGTGAGCCGGGTCGTGATCAGTCCCAAGGGGCGCCGCCTCATGGAGCGCCTGGATGAGCCGGTGCATGACATGGCCGTGCGCCTCACGAGCTGCTGCGACGAGGCTGAGTGCCTGGCCATGGCCGAGCAGCTCGAGCGACTGCGGGAGCACTGCGGTCGGCAGGGCGGGCTTCAGGAAGAGCTGACTGGGACTAGCAGCTGATCCAGCAGCTCAAAGGCCTCGGTCTCTGAGACGCCCTCAAGCTGCAGCCAGCGGCCCCCGCCCAGGTCCATCCACAGGAGGCTCCGGAGGGGATCCAACCAGCCTGAGCGTCGGGAGCTCGCCCCCGCCAGGCGCCTGGCTTCCCGGGTCTGGCCTTCGCCTGGATGGGTCACTGCCTGGACCTGCCAGGGCCCCCCCGCTGCACTGCGCAGCTGGAGTCGGCCGGCCTTCAAGGTCCAGTAACCGCCTGGCAGCCGCAGCTGGATCCCATCGGACCCGGAGACCAGGTCGCCCTTGGCGGTGATCCCCCCGCCAAAGGGCCGGCCGCCCTCCCGCTCCGGGATCCACCGCGCCCCGGAGAAGGCCGAGGCGGCGCTCTCCCAGCCGACGCTGCCCAGGTCGGCCAGGTCCGTGTCTCCCAGCTTGATGCGGAAGGCCGAGGCCGGGGCCTGGTCGAAGGTGGGGTCCAGGGGCACCCAGCGCTCCTTCAGCCGCACTTCCACCCAGAAGTGGAGGCCCAGGGTCTCGCCCAGCCCCACCCAGCCGGTGACCCCCCGCGCGGGGACGCCCAGCCGCCGCAGCAGGGCCACCGCCAGGACGCCGTGCTCGGTGCAGTCGCCCCGGGGGTGGCGGCAGACCTCCAGGGCCGAGGCGAATCCCACCGTGAAGTCCTTCTCCACGATCCAGTCAAAGACAAAGCTGTTCACCCGCTGGGACAGCTCCCAGCGCGAGAGGCCCGTGGGCAGGGCCAGGCGGTGGAGCAGGCCGTCGAAGGCGGGGTCCTGGAAGGGCACCAGGGAGCTCGGACTAAGATAGCGGGCCTCTCCGGAGGGCGGGGTGCCCTGGACCGGAGGCTGCGTTGCCTCCAGGCGCGTGGGGGCCGCGGCCCGGCGCAGCCGCCAGCGGGACTTGCCGAGCCGGGTCTGCTGGGCGTCTTCCGGCAGGTCCTGGGGCTTCCCCTCGAGCCGCAGGGTCAGCTCCGGCAGCCAGGGCTGGAAGGGGTGCGGCGGGAGCTTCTGCAGGCTGCGCTCGAAGAAGCTCTGGGCCTCTCCCTTGGCGAAGACCGGGGCGGGCAGCTCGGCCCGCTGGCTGAGCATCCGGAGGCCGCCCAGCTCGGCCTGATGCCGCACCTCGCCGGCCGTGGGCGAGATCCAGACCTCCACGGCCGTGCTGGCCGCGCCCTGGCGTTCCTCGCCCGTGAAATGGACCGCATCTGGGAAGCCAGGCAGGGGAGCCTTGCCCTGGGGCCGCAGGTGCAGCTCACTCCACTGCTGGACCGGGAAGGAGAAGGTGGTGGCCTGGACGGCCTGGACCGTCCTTGCGGCCTCCTTCAGGTGGGCCTCCAGCTCCTCGGGCCAGAGGATGGCTCCGGCCGGGACGTCCTTGCTCAAGGCCGGGCCATTGGCCGGGTGGATGGCCAGCACCGCGGGCTTCCGGGGGGACCATTCGGCCCGGCCTTCGAAGGGTTCCGCGGAGAGCTGCAGCCGCCAGGTGAAGGCCAGGTCGCCATCCGGCCCCTTCCGGGCGGTCTCACTCAGGTCCTGCTTGATTTCTTGGCCCAGGCGGGAAATGGCCATCCACTCATGGGAACGCCGCTCGCGGACGGAGCCATCCTGGCGCTGCTCCAGCCTTGATCCCCCCACTTCCAGGTCGCCCAGCCACTGGCGGAAGCTCCTGGGCGGAGCCTCCTGGCCCAGCAGGGTCAGGCACACCAGGAGAAGGGGGGATGCGCGCATCCCCCCAGTCTATCGCCCGCTGGCTCCGGGCCGGATCAGTTGGTCGGACCCCGGCGCAGCCCGCGCATCCGCTCGCGCAGCTGCCCCTGGGCGAAGCCGCGCAGCTCCGCGGCCTTGAGGCGCTGCTCGGGGGTCAGGAGGGCCTGGGTCTCCTTCTGCAGGGTGCGGCGCGCCAGCAGCAGGTCGAACCGCACGGCCGCGGCCTTGTCGTAGAGGGGGCGCAGCTGGGCCTCGGGCGTGGCCGCATCCTGGAGGGCCGTCCGCAGGGCCTGCCGGGCCTGCTGGACCGCCTCGCGGCAGCGGAGTAGCTCCGCCTGGTGCTTCTGGCGGAGGGTCTTGATGCTGGCCTTCTGGGCCTCCGTCAGGTGGAGTGCCTGGGCGATGCGCTCGGCGCGGGGGCCCTCCCGGCGGGGGCCTGCCTGGGCCCCCAGGGGCAGGGCGGCGAGGGTCAGGGTCAGGGCGGTCCAGAGCAGGGGCTTCATGGGTTCTCCTCAGGCGGGCGGGGGCGGCCCTCGAACAGACAGACCCGGTTCCGGCGGCGGGGTTGAATGCGGTCAGACTGGAGGGGTGATCCGGACCTACTCGGCCATCGTCTTGAAAGCCGTGCCCTACGCCGAGGGCGGGGCCGTGGTGTCCTTCCTCTCCGAACACGGCGAGCGGATGTCCGGGGTCGCCAAGGGGGTGAAGAAGCCCACGGCCAAGTGGGTGGCTGCCTTCGAGCCCCTGGGCATGGTCCGGGTGTGCTTCTTCGGCAAGGAGCACGCTGAGCTGAAGCGGGTCACCCGCTGCGAACTGGCCTTCAGCCCGCTGACCCTGGGCCACCTGGAGAGCAGCCTGGTCATGGCCTGCCTCGCGGACTTGTTCGACCGCGTGGCCCGGGAGGGAGTGGAGGACGACCGCCTCTTCCGCCTGCTCAGCGCCTGCGGGCGGGCCCTCAAGGCCGACCCTGACAATGCCTTGGGCATCCTGGCCTATGCCGAGCACTGGCTCCTGCACTGCATGGGGCTGCTGCCCCACCCGCGGGTCTGTGGGCGCTGCGGCAACGATACCGCCCCGCTCGCGCTGCTGAGCCCGGACCAGGGCTGGTGCTGCACGGCCTGCACCCCGGTGGATCCCCAGGAGGCCCTCCCGGCCGGCAGCCGGGAGTACCTGCGGCGCCTGCGGACCGGCGCGGCGGAGGTGGCTCCCCGGGTCACCCCGGCGGACGACGCCCAGCAGGCGGTGACCGCGCTGCTGCGGGCCCGCCTCCTCCAGGAACTGGGCGGCGGGCTGCGCAGCTACGATGTACTGTGGCGCACCGTCTGAGCCCGGGTCCGGACTCAGGGTTCTGATTCTTGCCTCTGGCCCTGGGCCGGCCGATGGGTTCCCATGGCCGAGGATCGGAAGGACGCTCTCTGGAAGCACGTGGTGGTGGCGCGGATCCTGATGGACCTGGCGCTGCTGCCCCTGCTTGCGGGGGTGGCCTACCTTCTCTTCCGATCCGGCAGCGCCCTTCAGCCCCTGGAAGCCACCTTCCTGATGGTTCTGGCTGTGGCCCTGGCCGGCCTCGGGCGGCACTGGTGGGAGTGGCAGCGGGGGCTGCTGGTGGAGGGCCTGCTGGGGGACTGGGTCCGGCGGATCCTGCAGGGCGAGCGGGAGCCCTCGGAGCTCTCGGCCGGGTTGGGCGCTGCCGACGGCAGGATCTCCGCGGCCCTGAATCTCGTTCTCCGCGACACCCGGCGCACCCAAGAGGAGCTGACCCGGCTGGATCAGGCCCTGGGTCGGGACTGGAAGGAGCTCGACGAGCTGCTTGAGGCCCTGGCGCAGAGCCACGGGGTCGAGCGGGAAGACCGCGCCCAGGGGCTGGCCCGTCTGGAGGCCCTCGGCCAGGAGCTGAAGGCAGCCCTCGAAGGTGGCACGCACCCTGACCACCTCGAGCTGAATCAGCGGCTCAGGGCCGACCATCACCGGCTGCAGGGGCAGGCCTTCCGCGCCACCCTGGGGCAGGTCTGCGGGGGCCTGGAGCACTTCGAGGCGCACCTGGAGGAGCTGCGGGACACCTTCCCGCGGCTGCGGCGGGAAGAGGATGCCCTGGGACGCCTCGCCGACACCGGGCTTCGGCAGGGGGCGCACCTGACCCTGGCCATGCGGGGCCTGGTGGCCCACACCCCCCGGCTGCTGGAGGAGACCCAGGCCCGCCAGGAGTCCTTCGTGCGGTTCCGGCAGGCCGCGGACGGGGTCCGGGACCAGACCGAGGCGCTGACCCGCCGGATCGAGACCTTCCGGGAAGAGGCCCAGCAGCGTATCCGCGCCTTCAGCGGGGCCCAGGCGAACCTGAAGGGACTGGACCAGGTGGCCCATCAGACGGGCCTGCTCGCGGTGAACGCAGCGATCCTGGCCCAGCAGGGGGGAGGCAGCGCAGGACTGGCTGCCATCGGGACTCGGCTCCGTTCCCTGGCGGATCAGACGGCCGGGGGCGCCTCCGAGTTGGAGCAGGCGCTGAACCGCCACCAGCAGGGACTCGAGCGGGAGACCATGAGCCTGTGGGATCTCCAGGAAGTCACGGTGAAGATGCTGGCCTGCACCCACGAACTCCTCCGCATGGCGAGCCATCTCGATGCGCAGAACCTTGACCTGGAGCGCTCCCTGGAGACCCATCTCGGGCTGGTCGATCAGGTCCGGCAGGCCAGTGAGCGCGCGGAGCTGTCCCTTCGCGAGGTTGGTGAGCGCGCGGCGGCTCTGGAGTCAGCGCATGGCCGCCAGTGGGGGGTGGAGGCCAAGCTCGTTCCGGAACAGAAGCGGCTGGCGCGGGCGGGAAGCCATCTGGGCGAGGTCGGCGAGGAGCTGGCGCGCATCAGCGAGGCGAATATGGACGAGATCTGGGCCATCCTCGCCCGGCACCAGACGGTCCGGCGCAGCGAGGCCTACCATCGGCTCACCGCCGGTGGGCTGGCCCGCGGGATCGTCTGCCGCGAGGCGTCCGATGCGGTCTGGCACCGGGTTGCCTGGGCTCGGGCGCAGCGGCGGGCTCGTCTGGCGAGGGCCGAGCGGCTCGCGCCGGGGCCAGCGGGGCACAGGGCTGCCGAAGGAAGACTCGGACTCCTGCTCCTGGAGCAGGATGCCCTGGGTCGGGCTGAACCTTCGGCGCTGGAAGCCTGGTCCTGCGACGCGATCGGCCAGGTCTGGCAGTTCCGGCTGCAGCGGTCCCTGCAGGAGGAAGGCCACCGGCTCACCTTGCTGGAGACCCTGAAGGCGGGACCCCTGCCAGCCTGCTTCCCGGGGCTGGCCATCCGCATCCGGCCGGAAGGCGTGGAACTCCAGCTGCCTTCTCCCTATCCTGCGCTTCCGGAGTTCCTGGCGGGACTCGGCATGGAACTGGAAGTGGAGGCCGCGTCCTGGGAGAAGGGACTCCGCGAGCCTGCAAGCCACCAGCAGGAGGTCCAGTGCCTGCTGTGGGTGGGGCCGGGCAGCGGCGCGGGCCTGCACCATCCCTGCCTGAATCTGGTGCACCACTGGGTGAGGGACGACTCCGACCATGAGCGGTTCCTCCCCTGGCTGCCCCACGAGGGGCCCCGCCTCCTCTGCCCGCAGGCCCAGGAAGGCCCAGTCCCCGAGCGGCTGGTGGTGCCGGTGGCCATTCGCTGCGTGGGGCTCGGGGCGGATGCCGCCCTGCTGGAGCCCTACCAGCGCCGACTGCAGGCGGCGGGCGCCCGGGAAGGAGAGGATGGCATCACCCTCTGCGCGATCGGCATCGGCCACGCCCACCCCGAGGCGCTGCTCCTCCGTCTCTTCCAGGAGGATGTGGGCCTGGCGGGCGCGTTCCACCCGGACCTCATCCCCTACCAGGCCCGGCTGCGGGATGAGGTCCTGGCTGGCGGCTCGGGAGATCCCTACCAGGCGGCCTGGAGCCTCCTGGAGGACCTCCAGCGGGAAGGCTGGGTGATGCCGCTGCCCAACTTCTGAGCGGTGCGCTGGCCGGCCCTCCGGAGCCGCGTGCTACCGTGGTCGAGTGGATCAGGGCGTCGCTGGCTGCAAGGCCAGAGGAAAGTCCGGGCTCCATAGGGTGCTGGGCCTGGTAACACCAGGGCGGGGTGACCCGACGGAAAGTGCAACAGAGAACAAACCGCCGATGGCCGCGCAAGCGGATCAGGTAAGGGTGAAACGGTGGGGTAAGAGCCCACCGCCGGACTGGCAACAGGACGGGCATGGCAAACCCCCCAGGGAGCAAGACCAAATAGGCCGGCGCACCGCGCAAGCGGCGAGGGTTGACCCGACCGAGCCGGCGGGTAGGTCGCACGAGGTGGGTGGTGACATTCATCCCAGAGGAATGACGCTCCACGACAGAACCCGGCTTACCGATCCACCGCAGCCTCCGCAAGGGGGCTGTGCTTATGTCCTCCGGGGGTTCCTCGCTGCGCGCCTCCAGGGATCGCCACGCCTCGCGTGGCTCCCACTCGCCCTTCGGGCTCGCGGACCCGGAGGCTCCCCCCGGACCCCCGCGCGCAGCCCGGCGGAGCCGGGGTGCGCTTTCTCCCTCCCTGTGGGGGTCGCTCCGCTGCGCGCCTCCGGGGACTGGCTCATAGTAGGGGATGCGCCGCCCCTCGTCCCAGACTGCCGCCCTGCTGGTGACGGCGCTCGCGTTCCATGTGGACATGCTCCTCTACTACCTGCTGGTGCCGCTGCTGCCACGCTACGCGCGGGACTTGCACCTCAACCCGATGGAGGTCGGGGTGCTCTTCGGCAGCTACGCGGTGGCCCTGCTGCTGGCCACTTTCCCGGTGGCGGTGCTCACAGACCGCTACGGCCGGCGGCTCCCCATGCTCTGGGGCCTGGCGGGTCTGGCCGTGACCACGCTGGTGTTCGCGGTGTCGAACCAGTACTGGCTGCTGGTGCTGGCGCGGTTCTGCCAGGGGGTCGCGGGTGCGGCCACCTGGCTGCCGGGCATGGCGCTGCTGGCGGACCACTTCCCGTCTGAATCCAGAGGGCGCGCCATGGGCACAGCCTTCGCCGCCGCCAACCTCGGGGTGCTGATCGGGCCGCCCATCTCGGGCTTCCTGGCCCAGCACGCGGGGTCTGCGGCACCCTTCCTCCTGGGCGCAGGGCTGGTGGCCCTGGACGCCGCGGGCCGGGCCTTCCTGCTGCCCGAGATCGAGCCTGACCGGGGTGAGCGCCTGCCCTTTCGCCAGCTGCTGGCCAATCCGGTGATCCGGGTCTTCGCCGGGGCCATGGCCCTGGGCTCGTGCCTGTGGGGCCTGCTGGAGTCGACGGTCCCGCTGGACTTGGACCACCGGCTGGGCCTCGGCCCTTCGGGCATCGGTCTCTGCTTCGCAGCGATGGCCCTCGCCCACACCTTCACGTCGCCCCTGATGGGCCGCCTCTCCGACCGTATCGGCCGGGCCAAGATCCTGCGCATGGGGCTGGTGCTGACCCCGCTGCTGCTGCCCCTGCCGGCCCTGCTGCCGAAGCTCTGGATGGTGGTGCTGGCCATGATGGGGCTGGGCAGTGCGGCCAGCTTCATCATGAGCCCCTGCAGCCCCGCGGTGGCCGATCAGGTGGAGCAGCAGGGCAGCCAGAGCTTTGCTTCGGCCTTCTCCATCCTGAACCTCGCCTACTCCGTGGGGCTGATGATCGGACCCCTGGTGGGCGGGATCCTGGTGCAGACCCTGGGCCTGCCCCTGGCGCTGAGCCTCTGCGGGCTGGGGTTCGCTGCCTACCTGCTGGCTGTGGGCCGCGTCAGCGCCTGACCGCCCGGTAGATCCAGCGGTCCGCGGTCTCGTCCCAGGGCCGCCCGTCCAGGGCGCCGAAGGCCTGGGCCAACTGGAAGCCCGCCGCCGCCAGGGCGGCTCGGACTTCCAGGTCCGTGGGGATCCAGATGTCGTGGCAGAACGGCTCCCCTTGGCAGAGGCGCTCGGTCAAGATGCGCCGCCCGTCAGGACTCCAGCTGACCCGTTCCTGGTAGCCCTCCTGGTAGTCCATCCAGTAGCCCTCGACCGCGGCGACGCCCGCCTGGAGGTGGGACCGCCCCGCCAGGTCCAGGAGCAGCACGCCGCCAGGCCGCAGCACCCGGGCGAACTCGGCCAGCTGGTGCAGGTTCTCGGCCTCGGTGGCGAAGTAGCCCCAGCTGGTGAAGGCGCAGAAGACGCCGTCGGCGACGGCGCCCTTGAAGGGCAGGGACCGGAGGTCCAGGCGAACCAGGGGGGTCGGCTGGGTGGTGCGGTGCCGGGCCAGGTTCAGAGGGCTCAGGTCGCCGCCAATGATCTGCAGGCCCCGGTCTCGCAGGTGGGGGTTCAGCCGTCCCCAGCCACAGGGCAGGTCAAGCACTCTGCACCCAGCTGGCAGGTCCAGCAGGGCGGCCAAGGCAGGGCCCTCCTGAGCCGCATCCTCAGCCTTGTCCGCGTAGATGGTGAAGTAGGCGGGATGGTCGAAATCCCGGACGAACCAGTCCATGGGCCGAGTGTGGCAGAGCCCAGGGCTTCCGGCTCAGGCCTCTTCGCTCTCGGGCTTCACGAGCTTGACCTGGGGCAGGCTCTGGGGGCTGGGAACGCCCTTCCAGACGTAGCGGGTGCCGCGCTTCTGGCCGCTCTTGGCAATCTGCTTGGACTCTTCCAGCTCCGTGAACAGGCGGCGCAGGGTGGCGGGAGCCCAGTCGCACTCCTTCAGGCCCAGGGCCTCCTGGGCCTCGAAGCTGCTCAGGGAACCCTTGTCCTGCAGGGCCTGGCTCAGCTGGTTCTTCAGGTCCTCGAGCTCGGGCTTGGAGCGCCGCGCCTTGGTCTTGAAGGCGGGGGTGGACTCCGCGGCCGGTGCAGCCACGGCCGCCTTGGGGGCGGAGTCCTGGGGCTGGGCGGCAGCGGGAGCGCTCTGGGCCTCGATGAGCAGGCCATCCAGATACATGTCGCCGCGCTCGGCCTGGAAGAACACCACCACAGAACCCGGGGCCAGACCTTCATTCTGGAGGGCAGTGATGATTCGCTCGCCAATACGTGACTTCTGGTCGGAAGAAAGATTGGGGGATTTAATCGTAACAACAGCCATGGGTGCTCCATTATGTTTAAGCAATCTATATAATATCTCACTAAGAAAATTCTGAGAAATATTTATTTTATGACTAATCGGGTAGACTTCCCCGCGAGGGCCTCATGCGCAAGCCAAAGATTGAACGACCCGAGGAACAGCAGCGTTTCGAGAGCTTTCTGCGCTCCCGCCAGCTGAAGCTGACCGGCGAGCGGCTCGAACTGGTCGAAGAGGTCTTCGGCCAGCCCCACCACTTCGACGCCGACCAGCTGCACATGGCGCTCAAGCAGAAGAGCAAGGCCATCAGCCGGGCCACGGTCTACCGGACGCTGGACCTGCTGGTGCAATGCGGTCTCGTTCGCAAGAGCACCCTCGGCGATCAGCATGCGCACTATGAGGCGGTCCGCAGCGACGAGCACCATGACCACCTGATCTGCCTGAACTGCGATGCCATCATCGAGTTCTACCGCCCTGACCTGGAGGCGCTCCAGGACCAGATCTGCACCGAGTTTGCCTTCCGGCCCATGCACCACAGCCACCACATCTTCGGGCTCTGCAAGGCCTGCCAGGGCCGGGCCACGGACGACTCGGTGCTGGCCCAACGCATGAGCCAGCTGAACACGTAGCTGTCGGCTCTCAGCTGTCAGCTGTCGGCTCAAGAAGGGCTCGACGGAGTGGGAGGGCCTGCTCGGGTGGGTCGGCGCCAACTCTCAGCTGACAGCCGACAGCCGACAGCTGAGAGCTGAGAGCCCCCGGCGCGGCAGCGCCGGGTGGCCACAGGCCCAGCGTTGGCGGTAGTCTGGACCATGGCAAAACTCACGATCCAGGATCTCCAGCGGCTTCCCAAGACGGACCTCCACGTCCACCTGGACGGGAGTCTGCGCATCCCGACCATCCTTGAGCTGGCCGAGGAGCAGAAGGTGAAGCTCCCTGCCAACTCTGTAGACGGCCTGCGGCCCTTCGTAGAAGTGGGCGACGACTGCAAGTCCCTGGTGGATTACCTCCGGGCCTTCGACGTCACGCTCTCGGTGATGCAGACCTATGACAGCCTGGTCCGCACGGCCTACGAGCTGGCCGAGGACGCGGCGCTGGAGAATGTCCGCTACATGGAGGTGCGCTACAGCCCCATCCTGCACCAGCAGAAGGGCCTGACCATGCACGCCATCGTACAGGCCGTGCTGGAGGGCCTGGCCAAGGCCGAGCGGCAGTACAACATCAAGACCGGCGTCATCCTCTGCGGCATGCGGCACATCTCCCCGGACATCTCGCTCCGCCTGGCGGACCTGACCGTGGCCTTCAAGAACAAGGGCGTGGTGGGCTACGACCTGGCCGGCGCCGAGGAGAACTTCCCCGCCAAGCGCCACAAGGACGCCTTCGGACGGGTGCTCCAGAACAACATCAACTGCACCCTCCATGCGGGCGAGGCCTACGGTCCCGAGAGCATCCACCAGGCGATCCACCTCTGCGGCGCCCACCGCATCGGCCACGGCGTCCGGCTCATCGAGGACGGCGACCTGCTGAACTACGTCAACGACCACCGCATCCCCCTGGAGTGCTGCCCCTCCAGCAACGTGCAGACGAAGGCCGTGAAGAAGATGGCCGACCATCCCATCCGGCTGTTCTACGACCTGGGCCTGCGGGTCACGGTGAACACGGACAACCGCATGGTCACGGGCACCACTGTCAGCCGCGAGTTCCAGGTCATCCACGATGAGCTGGGTTTCAACCTGGAGGAGATCAAGGAGCTCATCCTCATGGGCTTCAAGAGCGCCTTCCTGCCCTACGCGCTGAAGCGGGCACTGCTCGCGGAAGTGGTGCATGAGCTCAAGTCCTTCAAGCCAGAGAGCCTGGAGAGCAAGCGGGAACACCTCTGAGGCCCAGCCCCCTTCCTCTGATAGCCTGACTTCTGAGGTCAAGATTCATGCTGGACCGCTTCGCCGCCTTTCTCGACAGCCACGCCAAGATTCTCCTCACCACCCACGAGAATCCCGACGGGGACGGGGTGGGCGCGGCCGTGGCGCTGGCGGCCTACCTGAAGGCCCAGGGCACCGAGGTCCGGATTGTGCTGACCCCCTCGCTGCCGGAGAACCTTCGCTTCCTGGATCCCCTCGGCTGGGCGGAGGTCTACGAGCCCGCCGGCCGCCACGCGGACCTGGCCCAGTGGCCCGATGCCTGGCTGCTCGTGGATGCCTCCGAACCCCAGCGCATGGGACCCCTGACCACAGCCTTCCTGGCGACCGGCGCGATCAGGGCCTGCCTCGACCACCACCTGAAGGACGCTCCGGACGGCTTTCACGCCGAGTTCACGGACAGCACCGCCAGCGCCAGCGCCGAGCTGGTCTACGACCTCGTCCGGCCACGCGTTGGGGGTGAGCTGCCGCCGGTGATGGTCCAGGCCCTCTATGCTGGGCTGGTGAGCGACACGGGCAACTTCCGGCATTCCAACAGCACGCCGAAGGTGCACCAGGCCGCGGCCGACCTCATCGCCCAGGGGGCCCATCCGTCGCGCACCTTCAACGCCCTCTACCAGACCGCCACCCCCGCCAAGCTCAAGCTCTTTGGCCGGGCCATGGGGGGCCTGCAACTCCGGAGTGCAGGCCAGTTCGCCTACGTGGCGGTTACCCAGGAAGACCTGGCGGCCTGCGGTGCGACCTCCGAAGACATGGACGACCTGGTCGAAGAGCCCCGCAAGCTCAAGGGTGTGGAGGTGGCCGCCCTGTTCTCGGAAGCCGCCGATGGCCGCGCCAAGGTCAGCCTACGATCCCGGGAGCGGGTGGATGTGAATGCCGTCTGCCGCCAGTTCGGCGGCGGGGGACACCGGCTGGCTTCCGGCGCCAAGGCTGCCCTGGCGCTGCCGGCGTTCATCGCCCAGGTGGAGGCCGCGGTCCTGGCCCAGCTGGGTCAAGATATTGTTTGATACAATAATCATCAGTTGAGATCGATTCTAAAAATCGACGATCCTTTTTCCCCGTTGTGGCATCCAAGACGTTGAACCAACTTCCCTGGACTCCCCCCATGTCTCCCACCGATCCCAGCAGCGCCCCGAAGCTTGAGCTCTTCTGCAAGCTCCAGGCAGACAAAGTCCCCTTCATCGCCAAGGCGAATGTTCCCTCCGTCTTCGGCAAGTTCACGGTCTATGGCTTCCTCGAGCACGCCACCGGCAAGGAGCACCTGGCCATCGTCAGCGGCGAGATCGATGCCCGCCGCCGGATTCCCGTGCGTGTCCACTCCGAGTGCTGGACCGGCGATGTGCTGGGCAGCCTGAAGTGCGACTGCCGCCAGCAGCTGGAGGAAGGGCTGCGCCACGTATCCGAGCATGGCGGCATGGTGCTCTACCTGCGCCAGGAGGGCCGCGGCATCGGTCTGCTCAACAAGCTCAAGGCCTACACCCTCCAAGAACAGGGCCTGGATACGGTCGAGGCGAACCACTCGCTGGGCTTCCCGGATGACCTGCGCACCTACGACTGCGCGGTGGAGATGCTGAAGTTCTTCGGCATCACCAAGGTCAAGCTGCTCACCAACAACCCCCGCAAGATCGGGGCGCTGGAGTCCGCCGGGATCGATGTGGACCGCGAGCGCCACCAGCAGGCCTCGAACCCCCACAACCTCCGCTACCTCAAGACCAAGGCCCGCAAGAGCGGGCACATGCTGGACTTCGAGGAAGAGGCGCTCTAGGGCTGTAGGGCTGTCGGCTGTCAGCTGTCAGCTGTCGGCGAACGAAGGCTCTGGCTGGGCTTGGGGTGGCGTGCCGAAACCTGCAGTTGATAGCGGTAGCTGTCTGCTCTCAGCTCTCAGCTGTCGGCGAACGAAGGCCCTGGCTGGGCTTCGGGTGCCGTGCCGAACCTGCAGTTGAGAGCTGAGAGCTGAGATCTGACCGCCGATAGCCAGGTTCTGACCGCCCCCCGATCCCGGAGCGGCCATCTTTTACCGACAGCTGACAGCTGACAGCTGACAGCCGATAGCCAGGTTCTGACCGCCCCCCGATCCCGGAGCGGCCATCTTTTCCCGACAGCTGAGAGCCGATAGCTGATAGCTATATCCCATGCCCATCCCCGTCTCCGACCAGACCATCTACGACATCTCCCACGTCATCCAGCTGTCGGTGGCGCCGGTCTTCCTGCTGACGGCCATCGGCACGATCCTCGGGGTGCTCTCCACCCGGCTGGCCCGGATCGTGGACCGCGCCAGGGCGCTGAACGATCGGCTGGAGACCGCCACCGATGAGCGGACTCCGGCCATCCACCAGGAGATGCAGAGCCTGGCCGAGCGGCGGCGCTTCGTGAACTTCGCGATCACCTCCGGGACCATCTCGGCCCTGCTGGTGTGCGTGAGCATCGCCACGGTGTTCCTGGGCGCCGTGCTGAAGGCCAGCATCGCCATTCCCGTGGCGACGCTGTTCATCCTCGCGATGGGTGCTTTCGTGGCCGCCCTGGTGTTCTTCCTGCGGGAGATCTTCCTCGCGGTGAGGAGCCTCCACCTGGGCTGAGCGGCCTACAGGCTCTTGATGGCCGCGATCTCCTGCGGGCTGAGGAAGCGCCAGGTGCCGGGCTTGAGCAGCGGATCCGCCAAGGGGCCGAACTGGACCCGGCGCAGCTTGCTGACGGGGTGGCCCACGGCGGCGAACATGCGGCGGATCTGCTGGTTCTTGCCCTCGGTGAGGGTCACCTTGAGCCAGGGGTTATCGCCCTTCTCCGCGACCTCGACGTGGCAGGGCTTCAGGCGGCGTCCGCTGAGCAGGAAGCCCTCCTGGAACTCCTTGATCAGCTCCGTCGTCGGGTTCCGGTGGACCTTGACCAGGTAGACCTTGGGGATCTCGTGCTCGGGACCCATGAGCACCTTGGCCAGGGCGCCGTCGTTGGTCATGAGCAGCAGGCCCTCGGAGTTGAAATCGAGGCGGCCCACGGGGTAGAGGCGGCCCTCCACGCCGTGCAGCAGAGCCATCACCGTGGGCCGGCCGCGGTCGTCCTTCACCGTGGTGACGTAACCCTTGGGCTTGTTCATCAGGATGTAGACTGGGTCCTCCCGCTGGATGGGCTGCAGGTCCACGGTGATCACATCGCGGCGGGGATCGGCCAGGGTGCCCAGCTCGGTGATGGTCACGCCATTTACCTGAACGTGGCCCTCGAGGATGATGGTCTCGCAGGCCCGGCGGCTGGCGATGCCCGCGGCGGCGAGGATCTTCTGGAGGCGCTCCTGGCCGGCCTTCACGATCCGGGGTGCGGCCCTGGGGACAGGCACGGGCTTCGGGGCCGGTGCCACCGGGGCCACGGGCCTTCTGCCTGGGCGGCCTCCGGCAGCCGGACGGGCGCCGGGACGGGCTGCGGACCGGGCATCCGTGCGAGGCGACCTCGGGGCGTCGGAGCGGGCAGCGGGTCTGGACCCGCGGGTGGCGGGCCGGGTCTCAGCGTGGCCATCCGCCGGGCTCTCCGGGTGGGCGGTGGGTCGGACGCCGGGGCGGGCTGCCGGCCGGGTGTCCGAGCGCGGTGACCTGGCGGCCGTGGAGCGGGTTGCGGGCCGGGACGTTCGCCCCGCCGGCCGGGTCTCGGGGCGGGCGTCCGCCGGGGCTTCCGCGCGGGCGGCGGGCCGGTTGCCTGGCCGGGCCGAAGGCCGGCTGGTGCTGGATCGTTTGGTGGCGGGCGCAGTCCTGGGCCCCTTCGGGGCGGGTGTTCTCATGGCGTCTCCTTCGGCGTCTCCCGACGCGGATGGTTCAGTCTATCAGGCCAGGGCCGACCGCGTCGCCCGCAGGAAGTAGTGGATGCCCGAGGCCAGCACCAGGCCGGCCACTACCCAATACATCTCCGGCAGGAAGGGGTCCATCCAGGGTCGATAGCCCAGGGCGTTGAAGAACAGGCCCAGGGACACGGCGATGAGCTGCATGGCGGTGCTGAGCTTGCCCAGGAAGCTCGGATGGAACTTGCTGTCGCTCAGGCGGTCCACGGAGGCAAAGGCGTAGAACGAGATGACCAGGTCCCGGGTGATGGCCAGAATCGCCACCCACACCGGGATGGGCGCGGTCATGCCCTGGGTGCGCCAGGCCAGGAGGACGAAGGCCGTGGTCATCAGGAACTTGTCCGCCGCCGGATCCAGGATGGCCCCCAGGTCGGAGCGCTGGTCAAAGGTCCGGGCGATGTAGCCGTCCAGCAGGTCCGTCAGGCCCGCGGCGGCGAAGATGATAAAGGCCTGCCAGTGGTGGCCGTACCACAGCGCGATGGCGAAAAAGGGGACCGCAAGAATCCTCAGCAGAGTGAGTGCGTTGGGCAGGGTCAGGGGGCTGGAGGGGTTCATTCCCTTCAGTTTAGACGCAGATCACACCGGACTGCCTGGGCCTTGTTAACCCTCGCTTCTGGGCTACACTTAGATCAGGAGTTGAGACAATGACTCAAAATCTACCCATCCCCCTGAGCCTTCTCCAACCTGGAGATCAGGGGGAGGTCGTCCAGGTGCATGCCCAGGGCCAGGTGCGTCAGCGCCTGCTGGAGATGGGCTTCATCCGGGGGGCGCTGTTACGGGTCGAGAAGCTCGCGCCGCTGGGGGATCCCATGGAGCTGGTCATCAAGGGCTACCACCTGTCCCTGCGGCGGGACGAGAGCTCCTGCATCCTCGTGCAACGGGTGATTTGATGGCTCTTACCATCGCCCTGGCGGGCAATCCCAACTGCGGGAAGACCACGCTGTTCAACGCCCTGACGGGCTCCCGGCACCATGTGGGCAACTGGCCCGGGGTCACGGTGGAGCGGCGCAGTGGCACTTTCGAGCACGAGGGCAGCACGCTGGAGGTGGTGGACCTGCCGGGCACCTATTCGCTGTCGGCGCGCAGCGAGGACGAACGGGTGGCCTCCCAGTATCTGGCCTCCGCCGAAGTGGACCTGGTGCTGAACGTGCTCGACGCCTCCAACCTGGAGCGCAACCTCTACCTCAGCACCCAGCTGCTGGAGCTCGGCAAGCCCGTGGCCTTCGTGCTGAACATGGTGGACGACGCCGAGAACCGGGGCATCCACATCGATGTGCCGGCTCTGGAGATCCTGCTGGGAGGACCGGTCATCCCCACGGTGGGCAACCGGGAGCAGGGCATCATCGAGCTGAAGACCCTGCTGGCGGCCATGGCCCGGGGCGAGTCCAACCGCTGCCGACGGATCACCGTGGACTACGGTCATGACATTGAGGGCGAGCTGCGGGTGCTTGAGGCAGAGATCTGCCGGGACGAGCAGCTGGAGGCGGCCATGCCGCCCCGCTGGCTGGCCCTGCAGCTCCTGGAGAACAACGCCGAGGCCAAGCGCCAGGTCGCCGAGAGCCACGCCAGCGAGGCGATCAGCCACCAGCTGACTCGATCCTTCGCCTTCCTCGAGCCGCACCTGGGCGCGGACGGCGCCACGCTGGTGGCGGAGCGCCGCTACGGCTTCGCCCACGGCCTGGTGAAGGAGGTGGCCACGGCCGCCGACGACAAGGCCACGCCCACTTCCCGCCTGGATGCGGTCCTCACCCACCGGGTCTTCGGCATCCCCATCTTCATCGCCGTGCTGATCCTGACCTACTCGCTGTCCTTCGTCCTCGGGAAGATCCCCCAGGACTGGATCTCCGAGGGCTTCAAGGCGCTGGCTGCCTTTGCGGGGGCTCGCCTCCCCGCGGGTGAGCTCACCAGCCTGCTGGTGGACGGGGTCATTCCTGGTGTGAGCGCCGTCATCGTCTTCGTGCCCGTGATCATGATCCTCATGGGTTGCATTGCCTTCATGGAGGACACGGGCTACATGGCCCGGGCGGCCTTCATCATGGACCGGCTCATGCACCTCATGGGCCTCCACGGCAAGAGCTTCATCCCGCTTATCATGGGCAGCGGGTGCAACGTCCCCGCCATCCAGGCCGCGCGGACCATCGAGAGCCGCCAGGATCGTCTCATCACCATGCTCGTCACTCCGCTGGTGAGCTGCTCGGCGCGCCTCCAGGTCTACATCGTCATCGCCGGCACCTTCTTTACCCCACTCTGGGCGGCCGTCGTCATCATCGCGATGCACTTCCTGGGCCTGGTGCTGGCGGTGCTCGTGGGCCGCCTGCTCCGCAGCGCGCTGTTCCAGGGACCCAGCACGCCCTTCGTCATGGAGCTGCCGCCCTACCGGCTGCCGGTGCTGAAGGCCACGCTCATCCACATGTGGGAGAAGGGGTCGGTCTTCCTCACCCGCGCGGGCACCACCATCTTCGCCGGCGCCACGCTGATCTGGTTCCTGTCCCGCTACCCGGGCATCGCCAACCGGCAGTGGACCCTGGAATACCAGCAGCAGCGCCAGGCCGTGGCCACCCTGAACCTGCCCGCCGCCGAGACCGAAGAGCGGCTGCGCGTCCTGCAGCTTGCCCACGAGAGCCGGATCGTGAACACCAGCCTGGCCGCGCGGCTGGGGCAGAAGGTGGAGCCGGTGTTGCGCCCCATCCTGGACCCGGACCGCAAGCGCCCCGAGGCGTGGAAGGATGTCATCGCCCTCACGGCGGGCTTCGTGGCCAAGGAGATCGTGGTCTCCACCATGGCCGTGATCCATCAGGCCAGCGAGGAACCGAAGGCGGGCGAGCGCCTGAGTCCCCTGCAGGTGGCCCTGCGGGACGGGTCGGGGCTGAGTCCGCTCACCGCCCTGGCGTTCATGGTGTTCACGCTCATCTACACCCCCTGCCTCGGCACCATCGCCATGATCCGGCGGGAGGCCGGCAGCTGGGGCTGGGCCGCCTTTACCGTGGCCTACGGTCT
>CAIPAY010000237.1 GCA_903863195.1 uncultured Holophagaceae bacterium | reverse complement strand
GGAAATGCCCCGCAGAGCTTTTCCTTCCAGAAGGCGCTTTTGATTTCCAGGCCTTCTGGTCAAACCCACCCAAGCCTGTTGCACTTGGAACTTGAAACCGCCCGGTGTTAAGTCTTTTATCTTGTTTCTGAATGCATAGCCAAGCCCTCAGCCCCCCGCGGCGGCCTTGAGGAAGCTCACGCGGTCGCCGTCCTGGAGGGGGGCGTCCTGAGCACGTCCCTGGCCCACGAGGACGCCGTTCACCACGAGGGCCGTGACCCGGGTCAGCCGGTCGAAGGTCGCCCCCTCGGCGCCGAAGCGGCCGCGGGTCAGCTGCAGGACCTCGCGGAGCGTGGGCGTGCCTTCGAGCTCGAGGCGGCGGACGCCCAGGGCCTTGGCCAGGTCGTAGGTCAGCTCGACGGTGATGCTCATGTGCGCACCTTCAGGCGGTCGAGGGTGCGCTGCAGCGGCACGCCGTGCGCGTCCCAGCCCCGGATCCGGTAGTAGGTCGGCAGCAGCTGATCCAGCGGGTGGCCCGAGTCCAGGTGCGGGAAGGTGGACTCGTGCAGCATCCGGTGGGGCAGGGTGTCGTCGGCGCCGGTCAGGCCTTCGCGCAGGTTGTACATGCGCTCGAGGTTGAAGATCCGCTCCCCGATCTCCTGCAGGTGCCCCGAGGTGAAGGTCTCGCCGGTGACGAAGGTGAGCCACTGCTCGAACCAGGTCAGGGGCCGCAGCTTGAGCTTCGTGATCAGGCGGTACATCGGGCCGCTGCGCTCGAAGAGATAGGTGATCGCGCGATACAGGCGGCTCTTGGGGTCCAGCTCATGGACCTGTCTGGGGATCATGCCGTAGGTGGTGAAGATGCACAGCACCATGGAGTTGATGGCGCAGGCCAGGTTCTGCTGCACCACTGGGATCTCGGCCTTGAGGCGCAGGCTCTGGGGGTCGATGGTGAGGGGGCCCGTGGACTCGAAGTACATGCTCGCGCCCTGGACGTGGCACCCGCCCCGGTTGGTGGTGGCGTATTCGACGCCCTGGGCGTAGGAGCCCCGCGGGTCATAGGCCGAGAGCTCCAGGCCCTTCACGTGCATGGCATAGGCCCGGCCGCCATACCGCTCGCTCATGCGCTTCACGCCATCCGCCAGGTCATTGCCCAGGCCCCGGCGGTGGGCGATGTCCCGGATCATGGCGCTGACGCCCGTGGCATCGCCGAAGGCCAGCCCGCTCTGGAGGAGGCCCTTCTCCTGCAGCTCCATGGCGAAGCCCAGTGTCACGCCGAGGCTGATGCTGTCCATTCCCAGGTCGTCTGCCAGCTCGTTCCACTCGTTGACCCAGCGCAGGTCCGTGATCTCGAGGTTCGGCCCCAGCAGCGCCGCCGTCTCGTATTCGGGGCCCTTGACCCGGCCCACTCCCTCCACGGTCACTTCCCGCCCGCAGGCCACGGGGCAGTGGATGCAGCTGGACTTGACGCCGACGAGGCCGTGGTCCTCCAGGTATTCGCCTGAGACGCTCATGGCATCCGGGTGGTACCCAAGCTTGAAGTTGCGGGTGGGGATGATGTTCCGGGCGTTGGTGGTGTTGACGATGCCCATGGTGCCGTAGCGCCGGAGTTTCTCTCCCAGGACCGGGTGAGACCGGAAGAGCTTTCGTAGCCATTTAGTGTATTCATTGAACTTATCCTGATCGTCCAACACCAGCTTGCGGGTGCCAGTCACGGAAACAGCCTTGAGGCGCTTGGAGCCCATCACGGCCCCCACGCCGGTGCGCCCGGCGATGCGCTCGTCGGAGACGATGCCCGCGTAGAGCACCTGGTTCTCGCCCGCGGGGCCGATGACCGCGTGGTTCCGCCCTTTGCCGAGGGCCGCCTGGGTGGCGCGGGCACCCAGGCCCCAGAGCTCACCGGCGTCGAGGAAGGCGACGCTGTCCCGGTCGCCATCGACCTCCAGGCGCACTGGCGTGGCCGACTGGTTCCGCACGATCAGGAGGTCGACGCCCGCCTTCTTGAGGCCGAAGGCGAAGGATCCGCCGCAGGCGGCGCTGCCGATACCCCCCGTGAGGGGGCTCTTGCAGACCACCGCAAAGCGGTTGGACTGGGGCGCCAGGGAGCCGTTCAGGGGACCCGTCGCAAAGATCAGTGGGTTCTCCGGCCCCAGGGGGTCGATGCCCGGCGGGGTCAGGTCGTAGAGCAGCCGCGTGCCGTAGCCCTTCCCGCCCAGGTAGAGGCGGGCGGTCTCCTCGTCCAGAGGACGGAAGCTGAAGGACCGGTTGCCCAGGTCCACGTCGAGGATGCGACCGGCATAACCCTTGATCACGACAGGCTCCGGGTTGCGATCCCCCAAAATACTCCCAGCCAGGCAAGATCAGAAGCAGATCCACAGATTACGCAGATTACACAGATTGCAGGCCGACCCACCCCCTGCATGGGCCGAGGCGATTTTCCATCGGTGTAATCTGTGAAATCTGCGGATAAACCCTGTTGTCGTGATTCCCATCTCAATCAGACCCAGTCCAGCTCGGCGGTGAAGTGCCGCAGGTACTTGCTCTGCTTGACGATCTTCACGCCGCGGATCTCCTTGGCCTTGGCCTTCACCTCGGCGATGACCTCGCCGGCGAAGTCGAAGTGGCTCTGGGTGTACATGCGGCGGGGGAAGGCCAGGCGGACCAGCTCCATGCTGTGGTGGGTCTCGGTGCCGTCCTCGAGGCGCTTGCCGAACATGACCGAGCCGATCTCCACGCCGCGGATGCCGCCCTCCAGGTAGAGCGCGTTGCACAGCGCCCAGGCCGGGTAGTGCGCCACGGGCATGTCCGGCAGCACCGTGCGGGCGTCGATGTAGACCGCGTGGCCGCCCGTGGGCTTCACGAAGCCGACGCCGGCGGCCTCCAGCTTCTCGCCCAGGTACTCGGCCGTACGCAGCCGGTAGCGCAGGTAGGACTCGTCCATGCCCTCTTCCAGGCCCACGGCCATGGCCTCCAGGTCGCGGCCAGCCAGGCCGCCGTAGGTGGGGAAGCCCTCGGTGAGGATCAGCATGTTGCGCACGGGGTCCAGCCAGTCGTCGTGGCGCAGCATGATGAAGCCGCCCATGTTCACCATGGCGTCCTTCTTGGCGCTCATGGTGGCGCCGTCAGCGTAGCTGAACATCTCCTGGCAGATGGCCCGGACCGGCGTGTCCTGGTAGCCGTCCTCGCGGAGCTTGATGAACATGGCGTTCTCGGCGAAGCGGCAGACGTCCATGATCAGCGGCTTGCCGTAGCGCTTCAGCAGCGCCGAGTAGGCGCGCAGGTTGGCCATGGAGACCGGCTGGCCGCCCCCGGTGTTGTTGGTCACGGTGATCATGCCGAAGGGGATGCGGTGGCCCTCCGCCTTCAGGGTCGCCTCCACCCGCGCCAGGTCGATGTTGCCCTTGAAGGGATGGATCAGGCTGGGGTGGAGCCCTTCCTCGATGACCAGGTCCAGGGCCTCGACGCCGTTGAACTCCAGGTTGGCGCGGGTGGTGTCGAAGTGGCTGTTGTTGGGCACCAGCTCACCCTGCTTGCAGACGGCGCTGAACAGCACCTTTTCTGCGGCGCGGCCCTGGTGGGTGGGGATCAGGTGGGGCATGCCGGTGAGGTCCTGGAGCACGGCCTCCAGGCGGAAGAAGCTCTTGGCGCCGGCGTAGCTCTCGTCTCCCAGCATGATCGCCGCCCACTGGGCGGAGCTCATGGCGCCGGTCCCGGAGTCCGTGAGCCAGTCCAGCAGCACGTCCTCGGCCCGGAGCTGGAAGACGTTGAGCTTCGCGGCCTCCAGCATCCCCAGCCGCTCCTGGGGCGTGGTCATGCGGATGGGCTCGATGGACTTGATGCGGAAGGGCTCGATCATGGTGCGCGGCATCGGCATACTCCTGACGGACGCTCCAGGCTACCGGATGCGCCGGGCCGCGAGATCACAAGGGGGGTGGCGGCGCAGACCACCCCCGGCGATCCTAGAGGTTCCGAGGTTTTCCGGGAGCGTTCATGAGTCTTCTGCTGGCTGTCGATGTGGGCAACACCAATGTGGTGCTGGGGATCTTCGATCTCGCCCAGGGCCCGAACGCGCCCCTGGTGTGCTCCTGGCGCCTAGCCACGAGCCGGGAGCGGACCGTGGACGAGTACGGTCTGTCGGCCCTGGCCCTCATGCGCCACCAGGGCATCGAGGCCACGCAGATCAAGCACGTGGCGATCTCCTGCGTGGTGCCGCCCCTGCATCCTGTGCTCATGAGCTGGGCGCGGAACTACTTCGGCGTGGACGCCTTCTACGTCGAGCCCGGCGTGAAGACTGGCGTGAAGGTGCTCATCGACAACCCCTCGGAACTGGGGGCGGACCGCCTGGTGAACGCCGTGGCTGGTATCGAGAAGTTCGGGGCGCCCTTGATCATCGTGGACTTCGGCACCGCCACCAGCTACGACGTGGTCAATGCGAAGCGGGAGTATCTTGGCGGCCTCATCAGCCCCGGCCTGAAGATCAGCGCCGAGGCCCTGTTCCAGCGGGCCAGCCGGCTGCCGCGCGTGGAGATTGCCGAGCCCGAGCGGCTCGTGGGGCGGAACACCATCCAGGCCATGCAGTCCGGCATCTTCTACGGCTACGTGGGCATGGTCGAGGGCATCCTGCGGCGCCTCCTCGAGGAGTGCCCGGGGTCCAAGGTGGCCGCCACCGGCGGGCTCGCCCGGGTGATCGCCCCCCACTGCGCCCTGATCAATCACATCGCTCCGGACCTCACCCTGGATGGGCTGCGGATCCTCTGGTTCCGCAACCAGGGCGGGCGGAAGTAGGGGATGGAGCCGCTGATCCACCTCGCCGTGGTCGATTCCACCCAGGCCTTCCTGCGGCGGAATCCCCAGCTCGGCTTCTGCACCGTCCTGGCCGACGGCCAGACCGAGGGGCGGGGCCGACAGGGGAACGCATGGGTGAGCCCGCTTGGGGCCGGCCTGTGGATGTCCGCGGCGCTGCCGCCCCACCTGGGCCAGGCCCCGGGGCTGGTGCTCCAGCGGGCCATGGGCGCCGTCGCCCGGGTGCTGGATCCCCTGGGGCAGATGCTCGGCCTGAAGTGGCCCAATGACCTGGTGGCCTGGAAGGACGGCCAGCTGGTCAAGGTGGGTGGCATCCTGGGCGAGCAGGTCGGCAGTCGCCTGATCCTGGGCCTGGGGGTGAACCTGACCTCGGCACCGGACCTCCCCGAGCGGCCCATCGCACCCGCCTGTCTGCAGGAGCTGGGGCTGCCCCTCCCCCCGACCGTAGAACTGGCCCTAGCTATCTCAAAGTCCTGGAAAAATTTGGACGAGGATCTTCAACCGCTCTTCCGGTGGCCCGAAGCGGGCACGCCCCTCTGCTGGGAGGAAGGCCAGGGCACCTGCCTGGGGTGGGAGCCCGACGGACGGCTGAAGGTCGCCTGGGCGGAGGGTATCCGCAGGCTGAGTGCTGGGGATGTCCATGGACTCTCATCCATCCGCAAGTGATTAACGGAACTAATCACCACAAAGCAAAGGGAATGCCTTGGCTCCCTTGGTGGTCAGGTTTTTCTTGAAAAGATGGATTAACCACAAAGAACACAAAAAAGGCAAAAGGGCTGAAAAGGAGATTCTTTCTTTGTGCCCTTTGTGTTCTTTGT
>CAIPAY010000236.1 GCA_903863195.1 uncultured Holophagaceae bacterium | reverse complement strand
GGCCCAACCGTGTTCCTTCGCTTCGCCACTGAACCCCGATCCTCCCGGCGCCTGCTGGGCCGGCAGGAGCCCCAGGACCTGCTGGGCAGCCGCATGCCCTGGATCCTGGGTGCCATGGCCTTCTGGGCGCTGCTGATCCTGCTCCGGCTCCTCTGGCTCCAGGTGGTGGAACACCGGAAGT
The DNA here is from genome assembly GCA_903863195.1 of uncultured Holophagaceae bacterium. Taxonomy (GTDB): domain Bacteria; phylum Acidobacteriota; class Holophagae; order Holophagales; family Holophagaceae; genus Geothrix. Next base: position 5,428 of record CAIPAY010000236.1, on the reverse strand, counting down.
TCCACGCCAAGGCCGAGCAGCAGCACACCACCGTGGTGCCGATTCCGCCCATCCGGGGCGAGCTCCGGGACCGCCGCGGCGAGCCGCTGGCCATCTCGATCAAGGTGGAGAGTCTCTTCGTGGATCCCCGCGCCTTCTACCCGGACTACAAGCCGGGCCGGGGCGAAGAGCGCCAGTGGGGGACGCCCAACCGGAAGGCCGCCGCGGAGATGGCGGAGAAGCTGGCCCCGATCCTCGAGCAGACCAAGGGCCAGGTCCTGGACAAGCTGCTGCGCAAGAAGACCTTCGTCTACCTGGAGCGCCACCTGCCACCCACCAAGGTGGCCGCCATCCGCGCCCTGGACCTGGACGGCATCGAGTTCCAGCCCGAGAGCCGCCGGTTCTATCCCCGGGGCAGCCTGGCCGCGCAGATCCTGGGCTTCACCAACATCGACGGCCTGGGCCAGCTGGGCATCGAGCAGACCTACGACAAGCAGCTGGCGGGCATGAAGGGCGAGCTCATCGCCCCCCGGGACGCCCACGGCAAGCTGCTGATCCTGCAGGAGAACTACAGCCAGGTGCCTGTCAACGGCGCGTCCCTGCAGCTCGCCCTGGACGCCTCCATCCAGCACATCGTGGAGGACGCGCTGGAAGAGGGCATGCGGCTCTCCAAGCCCCACACCGCCTATGCGGTCGTGGTGGATCCCCAGACCGGCGAGATCCTGGCCATGGCGGGCACGCCCACCTTCGATCCCAACCACATCCTGCCCAAGAAATTCCGCAACCGCGGCGAGGGCGAGCTCGGCGCGGGGGAGCGCGAGGAGCTGCACCGGGAGCAGGAGCGCCAGAAGGCGGCCCGCAAGGTCCACCCCCTGGAGGACGTCTACGAGCCCGGCTCCACCATGAAGATCTTCACCGCCGCCATCGCCCTGGAGGAGCGCAAGGTCCACCTCGGCGAGCGCATTGACTGCCTGGCGGGGCGCTGGCAGTACAGCCCCAAGGTGCCGCCCATCACCGACACCCATCGCCACGGCGTGCTCACCTTCGAGGAGATCCTCTGGCAGAGCTCCAACATCGGCGCCGCCAAGCTGGGCATCCGCCTGGATCCGGCGGTGCACTACCAGTACCTGCGCAAGTTCGGCTTCGGCGAGGCCACGGGCCTGAACTTCCCCGGCGAGAGCCCCGGGCGCATGATCGCGCCGGACCGCTGGAGCACGCCCACCCAGTACACCTTCTCCTACGGCTACGGCCTCAGTACCACGCCACTGCAGATCCTCATGGCGGGCTGCGCCCTGGCCAACGGCGGCAAGCTCATGCAGCCCATCCTCGTGCAGCGCATCTTCAACGACAAGGGGCTCCTGCTGAAGGAGTTCAAGCCCACGGTGAAGGCCCAGGTGCTGAGCGAGGAGACCTCCAGCCTCATGCGGGAGGCCCTCAAGGGCGTGATCACCCAGGGCACCGGCAAGCGAGCCCGGCTCGACAACGGCGTGGAGTCCTTCGGCAAGACCGGCACCAGCCGCAAGCTCATCGGCGGGAAATACGATCCCCGGCGCCACTTCGCATCCTTCATGGGATTCTTCCCCGCCGACAAGCCCCAGTTCGGTGTGCTGGTGATGCTCGATGACCCTGCTGGCGACACCACCGGCGGTGATGTGGCGGCGCCGCTCTTCAAGCGCATCGGCGACGGCATCCAGCGATTCCGGCAGACCACCCCCGACCTGGACCGCGAGGCGGATCTCAAGCTGTCCCTGCGGGACTGGCCCGTGAGCGAGACGGACGAGGCCGCGGTGCACGTGGAGCGGGGCCGGGTGCCCGAGCTCAAGGGCCTCAGTCTCAAGGCGGCCATCCAGCGGGTGGTGCTGGTCGGGGGCGTGCCCCGGATCGAGGCGGCGCCCGGCCAGCAGGCCATCCGGGTGCTGGCCCAGAGCCCTGAGCCCGGCACGGCGCTGGAGGCGGGCGCGGTGGTGAAGATCAAGGCGGGGAACCCATGAAGCTGGACACACTCATCGAAGGTCTCGCCGACCGGGCTTCGGGCCCCGACGTCGAGGTGCTGGACCTCACCAGCGACAGCCGCGAGGTGCGCCCCGGGTGGGCTTTCCTGGCCCTGCAGGGCGAGCAGGCCGATGGTGCCGCCTTCGTGCCCCAGGCCCTGGCCCAGGGGGCCGTGGCGATCCTCTCCGAGACCCCGCTGGAGGTGCCGGAAGGCGTCGGCAGCGCCGTGCTGGGCAGCGAGGCCCGGCTGCAGATGGCGCTCCTGGCCCGGCGGCTGCACGGCGAGCCGGATCGCCGCCTGGCCGTCCTCGGCGTCACCGGGACCAACGGCAAGACCACCACCACCACCCTGATCCGCCAGCTCCTGCGGGGCGCGGGCCTGGGCTGCGGGCTCATCGGCACCGTGCTCAATGCCGCCGGGAATGTGGAAGAGGAAGCCGTCCGCACCACCCCCGAGAGCACCGCCTTCTACCGCTGGCTGGCGCGCGGCGTCTTGGCCGGTGACGTGGCCTCGGCGGTGGAGGTGAGCAGCCACGCCCTCTGCCTGGGCCGGGTCCACGGCGCCCGCTTCCGGGTCGGTCTCTTCACCAACCTCACCCAGGACCACCTGGACTACCACGGCACCCTGGAGGCCTACTTCGCGGCCAAGGCGCGGCTGCGGGACCAGAGCGACCGGTTCCTGGCCAACGCGGACGATGCCTACGGCCAGCGCCTGATCGCAGAGCGGGGCTGCGGTAGCTACGCCCTGGATCGGCGCGCGGACTACCGCGCCGCGGATCTGGAGCTGGGCCCCACGGGCTCGCGCTTCACCCTGGAGACGCCTCTGAACGTCTGGGAGGTGGAGAGCCCCCTCCTGGGCCGGTTCAATGCCTACAACCTGCTGGCGGCCCTGGCGGCCTGCGCCGAGGCGGGCTTCGACCTGAACCAGCTGGTCCCCGTGGTGCCCACGGTCACCGGCGCCCCGGGCCGCCTGGAGCGCGTGGACTGCGGCCAGCCCTTCGGCGTCATGGTGGACTACGCCCACACGCCGGATGCCCTGGAGAAGCTGCTGGCGGAGGGTCGCCGACTGCTGCCGCCCGGCGGCCGTCTGCATGTCCTGTTCGGCTGCGGCGGGGACCGGGACCGCACCAAGCGGCCGCTCATGGCCGCGGCCGTGGCCGCGGGCGCGGACGTGCTCTGGCACACCAGCGACAACCCCCGCACCGAGGACCCCGAGCGCATCCTGGACGACGCCGCCCCGGGCATCCCCGCGGCGCTGCGGGCCGATGCCGCGCGCTACCACCGGGACGCCGACCGCCGCCGGAGCGTGGCATCAGCCCTGGCCGACTGCCGCCCCGGCGACCTCCTGCTGCTGGCGGGCAAGGGCCACGAGCCCTACCAGGAGATCCACGGTGTGAAGCACCCCTACAGCGACCGCGCCGCCGTGGAAGCGGCGCTGAAGGGTGGGATCACCCCGGGGGTCTAAGCGGAAAGAAAGCGCGGCCAGGACCTCATCCTGGGGCGAATACCGTGCCGGCAAGTCGACAGAGCCATTCGAAGAGGTCGTAACAAAACCCGACGCAGCCCCGTGGGGTATTGTTACGACCACTAAGCCAGCACCCACTCCCCATCCCGCCGGATGGCTTCGTACATGGCGTCGGGTGCCAGATCGACTTCGCCCGGCCAGGAGACGAATCCATCGGTGATCCTAAGCTGCCGGAAGAGGCTGGGGTCCCCCAGGGGCGCGAACACGCCGTGGAGGTGGGAGGGCAGCAGTCGGACTCGGCCGGAAAGCCCGTCGGCAAAGGTCACAGAGAATTCAAGATGATCGGTTACCGTGGCGGAGATGACATCCCAATTCGTCATGGTGCCCCCTCTATTGCAGTGGGTCGATGGGATTGGGCTGCTGGTGAATCCGGCACAAGTCCCAATCGGCCAACAACTCGGATTGGTGCAGCTCGCCCCAGTCCAGAACGAGCTGACGCGCCCGCCTGGGTAGGAACCCCGCAAGCAGTTCCAGTTCCCGGATGCCCACCGTGGCCTTGAACTCCCCGTACTCTGCGTGGAAATGGTGCGGGGCATGCTCGTCATAGAACATCCGGATGATGATTCCGTAGAACATGCTGACCGTGGGCATGACAGCGACTCCGGGTAGAGGTTGGTGCAGGCTTGACCTGATTACCTCACACCCCCAGTCTGCAGTCGGTGCTCGGCTGGAGCAAGTGAGAGGGGACCCCTACCATTGTCGCGGTTTCCGCCGCCATGTACCGATGGTGAACGGCGATGCACGGTGAGAACATCCTTTGGCCGATGCTTCAATCCCCTTCGGCTGCCCGCAAGCCCATGCATGGCCCGCCCTGCGCAGAATTCGCCTCTTCGGCTCTGGACCCGCCAGAATGGGAGGACGCCCTCCCGGCGAACCTGCCTACCGCCCCTCGTGTCGAGCCCATGCCCCGTATCCTCCCTGTTCCCCTTGCCGATTCACCCGCTCTGCAGGAGGCGGCGGACCTGCTGCGGGCCGGCGGCCTGGTGGCCTTCCCCACGGAGACGGTCTATGGCCTCGGCGCCGATGGCCTGAATCCCGAGGCGGTGGCGCGGATCTACGCCGCGAAGGGTCGCCCGGCGACGAATCCGGTGATCCTCCATGTGGCGGACGCGGCCCAGGCCCGGGCCCTCGTGACCCACTGGCCCGCCGAGGCGCAGCTGCTGGCGGAGCGCTTCTGGCCGGGTCCTCTGACCCTGGTGCTGCCCGCGGTGGACACCGTGCCCGCCATTGTCCGCGCCGGGGGTCCCTCCGTGGCCCTGCGCTGCCCCGCCCATCCTGTGGCGCTGGCCCTGATCCAGGCCGTGGGCAGGCCCCTGGCCGCGCCCAGCGCCAACCGCAGCCAGCACCTCTCCCCCACCTGCGCCGCCCACGTGGCCTCGAGCCTGGGCGAGGCTGTGGACCTCATCCTCGACGGCGGTCCCACCCGCTCGGGCCTGGAGTCCACGATCCTGGACCTCAGCCAGGTTGGGGTCCGGCCCCGGATCCTGCGTCCCGGTCCGATCGCGCCCGCGGAGCTGGAGGGGCTGCTCGGCCCCGTGGACCTGTGGCGGGGCGCGGTGGCGCCCGGCGCCACCCAGGCCGCGCCGGGCATGGCCGAGCGGCACTACGCCCCCCGGGCGCAGCTGCGCCTGGTGGCGCCCGGGACCGGCATCCGCAGCCTGGGCGGCCGGACCGCCTACGTGGCGCTTGGGACCCTGCCGCCGCTGCCCGCGGGCATCCTCGGCGTGCTGCTGCCGCTGGATCCGGACCAGGTGGGCACCCGGCTCTACGCCCTCCTCCACGAGCTGGATGATGCGGGCTTCGAGCGGATCTTCATGGAACAGCCGCCGGGGGAGGAAGCCTGGCTGGCCGTGCGGGACCGCCTGGGGCGGGCCTCGGCGAAGGAGATGGCATGAGCCTCTGGTCCCTCTTTCAGACGGCTTCCCAGCTGGG
>CAIPAY010000235.1 GCA_903863195.1 uncultured Holophagaceae bacterium | reverse complement strand
GCGCTGATCTCGACCCCGAACCAGCGCATGTGGAAGATGTCGGTCTTCCTGAGGAAGAGCACCATGCCGAAGATGGCGATGGCCTTCTTCTCCTGGAAGCTCAGGGGGCCCATGGACTCGTACTGCTCCCGGACCAGGCCCAGGCCGCCTTCGAGCTGGGGCACCTGCTCCTCGGGCTTGATGCGGAAGAGCAGCTTCTGGCCCAGGATCCACATGAGCAGCATGGTGACGATGGCGACGGGGGCGCCCAGCATCATCCAGTCCATGTAGTAGACCCGGTGGCCGCCCATGTTCTGGATGAGGCCCACGGCGATGAGGTTCGCGGAGCTGCCGGTCATGGTGACGGAGGAGAGCACCGAGATGCAGCCCAGGTTCAGCAGCATCATGTTCTTGCCGAAGTTGTTTGGCGTGGCTTCCGTGGACCCGTAGATGGTGGCGACGACGATCATCAGCGGCAGGGTCATCACGCAGCGCGCGGCGGTGGCCGGAATCAGCGGGGCCAGCACCAGCTGCAGGACCACGAAGGCCAGCAGCGCCCAGCTGGCCTTGTGCCCGAACCGCAGCACCAGCCAGAGCGCCATGCGCTTGGCGAGGCGGGTCTTGACCAGCATCGAGCTCAGGATGAAGGCCAGGAGGTTGAGCCAGATCACCTCCATGCCCAGCACATCCATGATGGCCTTGGCGTTGGAGGTCCGCGTCACCAGCAGCAGGAACATCAGCACCAGGGAGGTGACGTAGGTCGGGAAGGGCTCGGTCACCCACCACACCAGGGCCAGGGCGAAGCAGGCCGCCCCGGCCTGGGCGGAGGCGCTGGCCCCGGCCCCGGCAGGCAGGTAGAGGATGACCAGGAACAGCAGAATCCCGCCCGGGAACCCCAGGTACCGCATCCAGCGCTCGTTGGCGCTCTGCGCCTCCCGGGTCTTCGAGGAGAGGGTCATCTTCTCCATGTCCAGGAGGTCCCGGAGCGAAGGCTGGGTGGAAGGCGTTGGAGCGGCAGCGGCCATGCGTGAACCAATAAAGGGCGGGTCACCGTGGAGGGTGACCCGCGGGAGGGGAACCTAGGCTTTCGTCCAGTCCTTGAAAGGGTGCTTCAGGAGGTTGGAGTTGAAGTAGCGGGGATCGCTGGAGACTTCCTCCCGGATCCAGGCGGGGAAGTCGATCTTCTCGTCCTCGGAGGCCAGCTCGATCTCGGCGACGACCAGCCCTTCATTATCGCCATGGAAGACGTCGATCTCCCAGGTCTTGCCGCCGTGGACTTCCTTGTGGCGGTGCTTGTCGATGAGCGGCTGTTCGCAGAGATTGTCCAACAGGATGGCAGCATCCTCCACGGGAATCAGGTACTCGAACTCGGCCCGGGTCACCCCGGTGGTGATGCCCTTGATGGTGAGCTTGGCCTTGGCGCCTTCGATGCGGACGCGGACCACCCGCTCCTTCTGGGCGTTCAGGTAGCCCTGCTTGAAGTGGGTGCCTGCATTCTGGGGAGTCCACTTGCTCAGGTCGAGCAGATACTTGCGTTCGATTTCCTTGGCCACGGGGGCTCCTGTCGGGTCAGTGTTGGGTAGAAAGGTGAAGGGCGGTCTTCAGGCCCAGGGGGTAGCAAGTGTTGGTGCGGGTCTGAAGGCCTAGACGGTGGATGACCTGAAGGGTCAGAACGGGATCCTCGTGTTCGATGCTGAAGCTTTCCACCTTGACCGTTCCGCTGGTGAGTTCAGTCACCTCGCAGCTCGCTCCATCCAGGAAGAAGCGCTTGGTCCGCCGGTCGTATTCGACCACCCGAAGTTCCGGGCTCTGAGGCAGAACCTCGTGCAGGAACTCGGATTGGGTGTAGTGAGTGCGTTCCAGAACGGGAAGGGGAAGCCCCCAGGTCTCGAAGAGCTGCCCAACCACCCTCGCGGTGCAGGGGAAGGTGGCGTTCAGGACGGAGTCCCAGCGTTCCAGCCCACCTGGGCCCACCTGCTTGCGCCATTTCAGGAGGATGGACTCGTCGGCGATCAGGACATCGTGCAGGCTCTTCAGGCAGAGGATGCTGATTTCATGGGCGTCGATGGAGGCGGCCTGCAGGGATCGGTGCTGGAAGCGGCTGAGTTCCCCTTCCAGCGGGACAAAGGTCCGCCATTCCCAACGAGGCATGGTGAAGGGGGCGGCGCTGCTCATGGGTTTTCCGGAAACCAGGGTTGGGAACCGGAACCGGAGGGGTCCCATCTGGGAAGCCCCTCCGGTGTCCAGTGAACCGACTAGAAGGTCACCGCCACGCGCATGTTGGTGTAGTTGAAGTTGTCGCTCGGGATCTTCGCACCCGTAGCGCTGTAGGCCTTGCTGGCCATCGCGTTTTCGTTGTTCTTCACGGTGGTGTAATTGAGCATGAAGCGAAGGTACTTGTTCACGTAGTAGTTCAGGCCCAGGGTGGTGTTCTTCTCGATGCCGCCGAGAACAGGATCAATGGCGGTCTTATCGTCCTGGTTCATGACGTTGTAGCGGGCCACGATTTCCCAGGCGCCGTTCTTTCCGTTGGGCGTGACGCCCTTGAAGAAGGCATCCCCGTTGTCATAGCGCCGCTGACCGCCAAAGACGTAGGCCACCTGGCCGTAGTAGGTCGAGAACTTGTGATCGACCGTGCTGGCCAGCTGAACAGCGGCGGTCGTCGCCACCTGAGAGACGCCGTTCCAGACCAGCATCTGCGTATCGCGGCGCTTGACCTGGGACTGCTGGTACTCACTCTGCCACGAGAGATTGCCCCACTGGCCCGCGAACTCGGCGCCCGTCTGACTCAGCTTGTCGACGTTGGTGACTGCGGCGTTCAGGAACTTGGCCTTGCTCTGCTTGTTGGTGCCGGGACGGCAGGAGAAGTCCCAGGTGTAGTCGCCCGGGGCGCCAGCATTAGGCGTCCGCTGGGCCACAGCCAGGCCCAGGTGGACAAACTTGTTGTCGGCCACTGCCACGGGGAGGAAGGTGAAGCGCGCCGCAGCGCCCCAGCCCTGGTTGTCGGTGATCTTGTAAGTCACCAGCTTCGGGAACGCCTTACCAGCGGTCTGCACCGCGGTTGGGTCCTGGGCCGGAGTGTCAGCCACTTCCTGCGCGTCCGACGTGTCGTCGATGGCCTGCCCGAAGAAGGCCACCTTCCCCTGCCAGCGCTCGCCCCACTTGGCAACGCCCACACCGATGTGGCGGGAGGGGGTCCAGGAATCCGTGAAGGAACGCTCCATGCAGAAGATGTTGCTGTCGGACATCAGGGTGTCCATGCCGAAGGGTTCTTTGAAATGACCCACCTGGATGAGGGTGTCCTTGAAGCCCGTGTAGCCGGCCCACATATCCTTGACGCCGATGGCATTCAGGGAGAAGTCCAGCTCTCCTTCGCCATACCAGTTGTTGCCCAGGGTGGCCTTCCAGCCCAGACGTGCCACCCGCAGGAAGGCGCCGTTGGTCAGCTTGTAGTTGCCGCCCGAGAAGTAGGTCCCGTCCAGGAAGACGCGGCCGGTGAACTTGACGTTGAATCCAGCGCCCTTGAGGTCGTCGTCCTTAGATTCGGACTTGCTGAGCAAGGCCACCTTCTTTTCGAGATCGGCGATGCGCTTGTCGGTATCCGCTTGAGTCTGGGCGAAGGCGGGAGCCGCCAGCAGCAGCAGGGCCAGGGGGGTGAGGAAGGATTTCATGGTGTCGCTCCTAGGTGAGCTTGGGATGCGGGTCACAGGGGCCCGCGAGGGGGGAGTGAGGGATTGCCCGGGCGAGCCCAGGGCCAGGTCTACTTCAGCAAGGGTCGAGCCATTCTTTACCAAAAGGTTAAGTGATTGTGATCGCACGGAATAGAGCAAGGGGTTTGGGCCAGCCCCGCGGCTGCCGTGCGGAATCTCGCACAGCCCTTGCGGGGATCCGCTTCCTATTGGGGCCCGGCGCCCTGACGCCGTTCCTCCAGAACCACGGGACCCCCCTGCTCGGGGACCCGGAGCACCCAGTAGCGATCGAAATCCGCGATCTCCGGGAAGGACTCCGCATAACCCAAGGCGGCCACCAGGTTCATGAGGGTGTCCGAGTGACCGCAAACCACCACGGTCTGGCCCCGAAATCGTTCCAGGAGGTGCCTTCCCAACACGCGCTCCCGGCCCCGTCCATAGATCTGCAGGGGAAGGCCCACCTGCCGGGCCAGGGGTTCAAGGGTTCGTTGCGTCCTCACCAGGTCTGAAGCGAACAAGGCCGTGGGCGCACAAGCGCCGAGCACTGGCACCAACTGCAAAGCCCGCCGCTGGCCGGCCTTGGTCAACTCTGCGTTGTTGTACTTCGAGGTCTTCTCCGCGTGGCGCAGGAGGACCACTGTGACCTGGGCGGAGAGGCCGGCCCAGCTGAGCAAGAGGACAAGCAGGAGGCGCAACATGGGGGCTCCACAGAGAAAGGGAGAGACCCGTGCGGGCCTCTCCCTTCGTGTTGGTCAGGTAGCTGATGGCGCGCGAAGCAGACTGCTACTCGCCGATGTTGCGCGCCCCGGCCCACTTGTAGAGCATCGGGTTGCCGTCCTTGTCCAGAGGCCGCTTGTCCGCATCCTTGATGAAGGCCCCTTCAAAGTCACTGATGGCATCCCCCACCAGGCGCAGGGTCTCCTTCCGGCCCTGGACGCTGAAGGTGCCGCCCTCCTTGGCCGGACCGAAGCCCGCTTGCAGCTCCGCCAGCAGGCCCGGCGCGGCCTTCTCGATCTGGTCAAGGCTGGTGTAGGGGCCATAGAGACCGTCCATGGGCACGACCACCACGCGGCACTCGGCCTTGCCGGCCAGGCTGCGGGTCACGAGGGCCAGGGCCCTGCCCCGCACGAGGGTTCCGGCTGGCGCCGCAGAGCCAGGGAGATAGGCCCAAAGAGCCTGCCCCGAGCCGCCCTTGTCCTTGCCGAGGAAGGAGCGGGGGATACGGCCCAGGGCCACGGCCCGCCCACCCTTCTTGGCCTTGGCGGAGGGCTGATCCACCAGCACGTTCACGGTGCCATCCGCGTTCATGGGACTTAGGGAGACCAGGAAGGTCTTCTCCAGGTCCTTGGTGGGCAACTGGATGCTGGGGGGCACCGGATCGGCCGCATGGGCCAGGGGAGCCATGCCCAGACCGAGGGCGAAGACCAGGCGCAGGGAAGAACGATTCATCAGATTCATGGAAAAACTCCTGTAACCATGGTGAAGGGTCGACGGGCTCAGGGCTTCTTCGCAGCCAGAGCCACCTTGGAAGCCATAACCACCAGGCCCGGACGCTTCTTCTTCGCGGGATCCTCGTAGACCACGGCGGGACTCTTCTCGAGCTCGGCCTGGATGGCCTCCGGACCGTATTCGAAGATGAAGCGGACGGGGCCCCAACCGGCACCACCTGGATCCAGCACTTCCTGGATCAGGCTGGCGGCGTTCACCAATTGGTCGGGGGTCCGATCCGCATTGCTCTTGGAGTAGCGGCCGGACTTGTTGTTGATGACCCAGGCATTGAGCTTCTTGTCATAGAGCAGCTCACCACTGATGCGGCCCGGCTGGCCTGCCATGGCCGAGGCGTGGCCATAGTTCTCACCGGTGCCCGGCTTCTTCTGGCTCTTGTCCTCAGGGCGGAGGAAGCCCTTCTCGTAGACGCGCCCGTAGGGATTGGGGGTCTCGGGGACGACCGCCAAGCGGCCATCGGCGTCGATCACCCAATTGTAGGGCGCCATGGCCGGATCCAGGTAGCCCTTGAATTCGCGGGAAGCCACCTGCAGGTAGGGGCTGACCACCACACGATCCTTGGCATCCGCCTCGTAGTGCTTGATGTAGGCAGGCCTGGCCAGGAAGCCATAGCGAGTGTCCAGGGCCGTGGCGCCGTAGTAGGCCTGGAAGTAGCGCTCGGTCTTGGAGGATTGGTCCACGGCCAGCAGATCCGCCTTTTGCAGCTTCTCCTTCACAGCGTAGTAGAGCATGTCCAGCTGGACCCGGTCCTTCATGTAGCCGGTCCAGGCCACCTCCACCAGGGTTTGTCCGGTGCCCGGGAAGGACCAGGCGGAGATGCCACTCTCCTTCAGGCCACCTGCCAGGGGATGGTTCGGCTTGAACTCCGCGCTCCACATCTTGGCGACACCCGGAGCCGTGAGCGAGGACAGGGGCTTCAGGATCACCTCCAGCTGCTTGTGGAGGGGCGGGCAACGCTTCTTCAGGAACTCCAGGCTCTGGCCCATGGTGGCCTTGGTCGGGTCCGCCAGCCACTCGTCCTTCTCATAGCGGATCTCGGCGGAGATGGTGTAGCCGATCTCGCCGAAGTAGTCCTGCTCGTACTTGGGCTTCTCGCAGATATCCAGGTCGATGAGCTCATCGATGTTCGTGGAGCGGGCCTTGATGGTGAAGAGGCCCTTACGGAGGCGGACGATAAGGTGCGCCTTGTCGAGCAACCGGTCCCGGGTGTCGATGTAGGCACCCTCCTTGGGCTTCTCCAGCTTGCCGACCTCGCCGATGCTCTTCAGGGATTCCAGCAGGGGCGCCAGGACCTGGTCGATGTCCTTGTCCGTGAAGGAGGGGGCCTTCAGGGTGTAGTGGTACTCCAGCGTCTGATCTACTTTGTCGAATTTCTGCGCGAGGGTCTGGGGCGGCTTCTGCGCCATGGCCGGGACCAGGCTGATGCCCAGGGTCGCGGCGAGGACCGTGCAGTTGAGGGTCTTGGACAGGTTCATGGAGGCGCTCCAAGGATGGGGAAGGGCGATGCAGTACGACCACAGAGCCTGGGATTGAGCAGGCGTGCGGGATCAAGCTGCATCAAACATGCCAAGGCGGTCAACAAAGACCGTTCCCCGCCCGCACTGGGTTCCCGAATCACACCAACGGGCACGGCGGTTCCACCCTTGCGGAGATCCGCACAAGGGTGCGAAGACCCGCACAAGGGCCCCTCCTCAGGTTTGGCCTAGTCGGGCAGGGGCCGATTCAACAGGACCCGAACCTTGGAGCCCCCCCAGCGACCCGACGCGGGCAGGTTGAGCTCCTTGAGGGCCTCGCCCAACACCTGGATCATGAACCTTTCCCCTGCCGCGTGGGCTGCGGCTCCCTGGTAGTAGCCCCCACCGAGGCGATAGGAGAGGTCGAACAGGAAGATCGGGCCACCTTCGGTCTTGGACCAGCCCTCCATGGACACGGGGAAGGACTCCAGCCCTGGAGCACCCAGGGAGCCCGCCTTCACCTGAAGGGCATAGACCTTCGTCGACACCAGACGGGTGCTGGCGGGCAGGCCCAGCTTCAGGAGTTCCGGCAAGTACTTCCCGAAGTCCCCCAGACGGAGGGCACCCAGGTCCTCGGCAGCCACCTGCCAGCTGCTGCCCTTTTCCACGTACTCCGTGAGGTGGCCTTCCCGGCCCAGCCCCACATTGCCTTCGGCTTCCGTGGTTGCCTGGGCGCCCTGGACCAGCAGCGGCGTTGCCAAGGTTCGCGCCGCGTCAGCATGGATGGCCTTGACCGTGACACTGCGCCGCCCGTCCCCCTTGCGGGCCTTGGTCGTCACCCGCAGGACATAGCCCTGCTTCCAGAGGTCCTGGTTGGGGGTATCCAGGTATTCCTTGATGGCGGTGTCGACCTTCAGGGGCTTCTTGCCCGTGCGGGCCGTGGTGGCGAAGCCGCCGGTGGTGGTGGCCTCCTCGACCCGGCGCCAAAGCTCCGCGAAGGCCGCGGCTGGCGCCTGGGGCAGGCGAGCGGGATCCACCAGCCACTTGAACTCCCGGCCCGAGAGGCCACTCAGGACCGGGGCCGGGTGCTGTTGGATCATCCTCAGATGCAGGGCTCCTGGTACCTCCGGGGCCGCTGCGTTGGCCACCGCCAAAAAGCAGGAGCAGGCGAGAGTCAACTTGAGCGGCAGTGCCATTGGGATCCCTTCGAGTGGAATGGCCCGACCCCTGCAAAGCACCACCCCCGGGGGGGAATGGCAGGGCCATCGAACCAGATGAGTATTGCCGAAGCGGCGAATCATAGTGGAAGAGCGCCGAAGCACACCGCAGGCCGACGCAATGGAACGTAGATGTACTCAGGCACTGGCCAACTCCGGCACCCGGACCCAACCTTAGTCGAAGGGACCATTCATCTTCAGGGGCAGGCGTGAACCGTCCGCCAGGCCCTTGAAGCAGCCCCCCTTCTGGTAGAGCCACAATTCCCCGGACCCGCCGGCCTGGAGGTTGGCATCGATGCCGAAGATGCGGCCCCCATGGAAGGCCGTGATGCCGGTCTTCAGGGTCGAGTGGCCCACGACGATGGCGCGGACGCCAAAGGCCCTCAGCAGATCCTCGACCTCCGCCTCGGTGGCATCCGGGCGCTTCGCCTCCTTGCCGGGGATGAGTCCCCGGTACCAGATGGGACCCTCCCGACCCTGGAGGCGCGGCTTCCCGGCCTCATCGATGGAGCGCCGGAAGGCCGCGTTGAAGGCGTCCAGGTCCTGCTCCTCGGCCATCATGGCGGGCGAAGGCCCCCCATGGACGAAGAGAAAGGTCCCCAGGCGCAGCAGGACCGGGCGGCTGCGGAGCCAGCGTCCCTGTTCCGTGCTGGGGCCGTAGAGGGCCTTCTGGTCGAGCCCAAGCAACTTCTTCTGAAGGTCCAGGTAGTCCGGGTGCAGGTACCGCTCATCGCCCCGAAAGGCGAAGATCTCGTGATTGCCCAGGATCATGTGGACCCGGCCCCCGGCCTTCCGGGCCCGGACCTCCAGGTGGCGCAGCAACCAGAGGCAGTCCGTCACGCGACCCCCCCGATCGAACACATCCCCCAGCACCACCAGGTGGCCCCGGCCGAAGGTCCATTGGCGCTTGGCGTCGATCACGCCGTGGGCCTGGAGCAGGGTCGTCATGCCCGCGAGGTTGCCGTGGATATCGCTGAGGGCGGCGATGCGCTCGGGCAGGGGCAGGCTGGCGGATTCGGGAACCGGCGCCCCGGGCTCCAGGCGCAGCGGGCCCAGCCCCGGCAACTCCAGATCGTAGGGCGCCCGCAGCCGGGTCTCCTGGGCCTTGCCCTCGCGCACGCTCAGCACCCGGGCCTCGGAGCCCTCCCACAGCACGTAGGGGCCATCGCTGCGGGGCGGGGCGGTCTGGGCAGACAGGGGCGACAGCAGGGCCGCCAGCAGGAGGGCCGCCAGCGGCTTGAAGGGGAACAGCCGGAGGGCGCTCATTCGCGAGACAGGCCCAGGGCCTTGAGGCGGTCATAGAGGGTGCGCCGGGCCATGCCCAGGATCTGGGCGGCCTCGGTCACGTTGCCCGCCGTGCGCTGCATCACGCGCTCCACGTGGAGCCGCTCCATCTCGCGCAGCGACAGCAGGGCACCCGAGGAGTCCGGAGTGGTGTCCAGCCGGACCTGAAGGCCCAGGGCCCCGGCATCGAGCTGATCCCCCTGCTGCAGGATCATGGCCCGCTCCAGCACGTTGGCCAGCTCCCGGAGGTTACCGGGCCAGTGGTACTTCAACAGCGTGGCCTCGGCCTCGGGGTTCAGCTCCACCTGGGCCTTGCCCATGCGGCGGCAGACATTCTGCAGGATCGACCGCGCCAGGAGGGGGATGTCCTCGGGCCGCTCCCGCAGGGGCGGGATGCGCAGCGTGAGGGTGCTCACCCGGTAGTAGAGGTCGTCGCGGAATTTCTTGGTCCGCACCGCCTCTTCCAGATCCACGTTGGTGCTGGCGATGAGGCGGATGTCCACGTGGCGGTCCCGCACATCCCCCAGGCGGCGGAAGGACTTCTCCTCCAGGGCCTTGAGCAGCTTGGGCTGGATGGCCGGGTCCATGTCCCCGATCTCGTCCAGGAAGATGACGCCCCGGTGGCCCACCTCCAGCAGGCCCTGCTTGGCGGCAATGGCTCCAGTAAAGGCGCCGCGCTCGTGGCCGAAGAGCTCCGTCTCCAGCAGCTCCCGGCTGAGGCCCGCGCAGTTGAGGTTGACGAAGGCCTCCTCCCGCCGGGGTCCGTTGGTGTGGATCCAGCGGGCCAGCACGCCCTTGCCCGCGCCGGTCTCGCCCAGGATGAGGATGGGGCTGTCCCACTCCAGCATGAGCCGGGCCTGCTCCTGCAGTCGCTGGATGCTGGCGCTCACGCCCTGGAAGGGATCCATGGGGCTGGGCTGCTCGCGGGTGGCCACTTCTTGGCGCTTGCGGAGCCGCTGCTGCTGCAGGAGACGGCGCACCAGCACCAGGAGGGTCTTGGATTCCACGGGCTTGGTGAGGAACTGCTCGGCCCCTTCTTTGATGGCCCGCACCGCCAGGTCGATGGAGCCGTGGGCCGTGAGGATGATGAAGGGCGTGTCTTCGCTGAGCCGCTTGAACTGGGGGAGAAGGTCCAGTGACGTGCCATCCGGCAGGCTGTAGTCCGCCACCACCACGTCGTAGCTGCCGCTGCGGAACAGCTCCGTGGCCCGCTGGCAGGTCTCGGACTCATCGACCTCCAGCTCGTTGGCGCGCAGGAAGGCCGCCATGCCGTGCCGCACCGCCGGGTCGTCCTCGATGATCAGGATCTTGGGCTTAGGCAAGCGGCTCTCCGATCAGCTCCATGCGGCGGCGGGGAGCCGGCAGCTTCACGATAACGCGGGCCCCGGCGCCGGAGCGGTTCTCCACCTCGACGGTGCCCCCGTGCTCCTCCACCACCCGCTTCACGATGGACAGCCCCAGGCCCGTGCCGCCCTTGCGGCGGGTGAAGAACGGCTCGAAGGCCCGGGCGATGCTCTCCGGCTCGAAGCCCGCACCCTCGTCCTCCACACTGAAGGTCCACCAGTCATGGCCCTGGTCCCGGAGGTGGCGTCCCCGGATGGAGACGGTCCCGTGCTCGGGCGAGTGGTGCAGCGCGTTCTCGACGAGGTTGCGGAACACCTGGTGCATGCGCCGGGCATTCAGGGGCAGCACCAGCGCCTCGTCCTCCAGGGCCAGGCGGACGGTGCTGCTCCGCGTGAGCCGCAGGGCCTCGCAGGAGCGCACCGCGTCATCCAGCAGGTGGCGCACCCGGCAGGGCTCGGGGTTCAGGGTCCGGGGCTCGCCGTAGTCGCGCAGGTCATTCATGAGCCCCTGGATGCGCTCGGCGCTCTCGCGCAGCGCCACCAGGAAGGGCCGGTAGCGCGGCTCCTCGCCAAAGGTGGCCTCGAGGGCATCCAGGTTGATGGAGATGCCGTAGACCGGGTTGCGGATCTCGTGCACCACGCCCCCGACCAGGGCCCGCAGCGACTCCTCCGCCCGCCGCCGCTCGGTGATGTCCGTGCACATGCCCGCCATGCGGGCGGGGCGGCCATCCCCGCGCCAGGCGACGACCTTGCCGGCATCGAACACCCACAGCCAGTCGCCGGACTGGGTGCGCAGCCGATACTCCGCCTGCACGCCGGGGAGCCGTCCCTCCAGATGGGCGTTCAGGGCGGCCTCCATCTGCAGCCGGTCCTCGGGATGGATCAGGTCCAGGCCTGCCTTGATGGTGGGTCCGACGGCCTCGGGCGGGTAGCCCAGCATCCCGGACCAGCGGGGGCTGCGGTAGACGCTGCCGCTCTCGAGATCCCAGTCCCAGAGGCCCTGCTGGGTGCCCTCCAGGGCGTAGTTGAGGCGTTCCTCACTGGCGCGCAGCTCGGCCTGGGCGACCTTCAGGGCGGTGATGTCCCGGGAGATGCCGGCGATGCGGTGGATCCGGCCCCACTTGTTCCGCACCGGGGTGAGGATCGTCTGGAAGGTCCGGGTCTGGCCCCCGACCGGATGTTCCTCCTCGAACTGCAGGGGCGTCCCCTCCTGGACGACCCGCTCGAAGTGCTTGATCAGCTGCTCGGCGCTGCTGTGGGACAGGCACTCCGCCGGAGCCCGGCCCGCAAAGTCCGGGTTCAGGAAGCTGCCCCCGGCGTGGAGCGGCGGGTTCACGGTCTCGAAGGTCATCTCCCCCTGCTCGGAGATCCCCACCACGTAGATCCAGTCGTAGAGGTTCTGGAACAGCCCGTCGAAGCGGTTGGCCGCCTCCTCGCCCCGGGGCGGACTCGCGGGGAGCTGCGTCTGGGTGCGGAGCGCGGTCAGCCGGGCCCGGGCACGGCGGAGGGCCCCGGGCACCTGGGCCGGGCGCACGCAGGTCTCGTGGAAGCCTTCCCGCAGGAAGTCCTCGACGCGGGCGGCGTCCTCGTTGGGAAGCCGGACGAGCACCGGCAGCTGCGGGTGCTGGGAGCGGAAGGTCTTCAACCGACTGAGCCAGCGCTCCGTGGCCTTGGTGCGCCACAGCAGCAGCGCGTCCGCCGGACCGCAGACAAAGGACTCCAGCTCGGTCTCGTTCCAGCGCGTGATGTCGATGCAGGTGGGGCTGGGTTCCCCTTCCGCCACCAGCGCCCGCACGATCTCCGCCCGGGCAGAGGTGGGGACGCCCACCGCCAGGAGGTGGAGGGAGGGAGGGGAGGTTGGCGGGGCGGTACTCACAGGTTTGGCCTTGAAGTCGGGGCGATGATGGCACCAACAGGCCCCGGGTGTCTGTGACCCGCACCCCACCGGATCGCGGCAGCCCCCTGCCCAGTTCACTTAGTAAAGCAACTTCCAGGCTTATCCGAGGGACCGACCCGAAGGCCTGGGACATGAAAAAAGCGCGGGGGCCGCAGCCCCCGCGCTTGGTCGAGATGAATCGGTCTATTCCGCTTCGGTGGCCAGGACGGGCTCCGGAGTGATGAGGTCCTCGGCCTCCCCCTTGCGGTCCAGGGTGGCGTGGAACTTGTCCCAGTCCAGCTCGTTCTCCCAGCTGGCCATGACCACGGCCGCGAGGCAGTTGCCGATGTGGTTGGTGATGGCGCGAGCCTCGGACATGAACTTGTCGATGCCGAGGATGAGGGCCATGCCGGCCACGGGGATGCCGGGCACCACGGCCAGGGTGGCGGCCAGGGTGATGAAGCCGGAGCCGGTGACGCCCGCGGCGCCCTTGCTGGTGATCATGGCGACCACGAGGATGCCCATCTGCTGGCCCAGGGTCAGCTCGATGCCCAGGGCCTGGGCGATGAACAGCGAGGCCAGGGTCATGTAGATGTTGGTGCCGTCCAGGTTGAACGAGTAGCCCGTGGGGATGACGAGGCCGACGATGGACTTCGACAGACCCAGCCGCTCCATCTTCTCCATGAGGGGGATCAGCGCGGACTCGGAGGAGCTGGTGGCCAGCACCAGCAGCAGCTCGCTCTTGATGTAGCCCACCACCTTGAAGATGTTGAACCCGGCGATGCGGGCGATGATCCCCAGCACCCCGAAGATGAAGATGGCGCAGGTGGCGTAGAAGAGCAGGATCAGCTGGGCCATGGGCACCAGGGACTTCAGGCCGAACTTGCCGATGGTGTAGGCGATGGCGGCGCCGGCGCCCAGGGGGGCGAGGTACAGGATCTGGTGCATGACGCCGAAGAACATCTTGCTGACGCTCTCCAGGAAGTTGATGAGGGGCTGCTTGTACTGGTCCTTCATGGCGGCGACGGAGAAGCCGAGCAGCACCGAGATCAGCAGCACCTGCAGGATGTCGCCATCGGTAAAGGCGCTGAACATGGTCTTGGGGATCATCTTCAGCAGGTGCTCGGTGATGGTCATGTGCTGCGCCTGGGCGACGTAGCCAGCCACCAGCTTGGGATCGAGCTTGGAGGGGTCTGCGTGGAAGCTGCGGCCGGGGCCGAAGACGTTGGCCATCACGAGGCCGACCACCAGGGCCAGGGTGCTGACCACCTCAAAGTAGAGCAGGGCCTTCCCGCCCACGCGGCCAGCCTTCTTGATGCTGCCGGAGCCCGCGATGCCGAGCACCACGCTGCAGAGGATCACCGGGGGGATGAGCATCTTGATGAGGGCGATGAAGCCGTCAGCCATGGGCTGCATCTTCACGGCGACGACAGGGTAGAAGTGCCCCAGGACCGCGCCGACGATGATCATGAACGCGACCCAGTTGTACAGCTTTGTTGCAGCACGCTTCAACATAAAGACCTCCAGGGTTTCTATGACTATCCTGGAGCGGCTGGGTGGAATCGGGTCGTTATGGAAGTTGATTCCTGGTATTGGAACTATTGTAAGCAGGCCCGTCAGAGGAACCGCCGGGCCTCGCGCAGGTGGGACCGCTGCAGCAGGAACCGGTGCACGGGGCGCCCGCCGGTGCCGTAGCCGGGTTCCATGCGCAGCACCTTGAGGGTGCAGAGGAACTCGAAGTACTTCCGCACCGAGACCCGGGAGATGCCCACCAGCTGGCCGACCTCCTCACTGGTGAACCAGGGCGGCTCTGCCGGCCACTCGGCAATTGCCTCCAGCAGCTTGGCCAGGGTGTTCCGGTCCAGTCCCTTGGGCAGCGCCTCGGCCCCCCGGGCCTCGGCGGGCCGCCGGGCCAGGCGCTTGTCCAGCGCCGCCTGGTCCAGGGCTTCCCCGTCCCGGATCATGTGGTGGGTCTCCCGGTAGTGGTCCAGGGCCTCCTTGAGCCGCTCGAACTCGAAGGGCTTGATGAGGTAGTCCACGGCGCCCAGCTTCAAGGCCTTGCTGATGGTCGCGGTGTCCCGGGCGGCGGTCACGAAGATCACGTCCACATCCAGGGCCTGCCGCCGGATCTCCTCCATGAGCTCGAGGCCGTTCTGTCCGGGCATGAAGATGTCCAGCAGCAGCAGGTTCACCGGATAGTTCTTTAGCGCCTCCAGGGCTTCGGTGCCGCTGCGAACCGAGGCCACGATCTCGAATCCCGCCACGCGGCTCAGGAACATCCGGTTCAGCTCGGCCACCATGGGATCGTCTTCGACCAGCAGCACGCGGATCATGCGTCCTCCCCGGGGAACAGCGCAAAGGAGGCCGTGAAGGCGGCGCCGCCGCCCTCCCGGTTCTCGCCCCGCAGGCAGCCGCCGCGGGTCTCGATGGTGCGGGCGGCCTGCCAGAGCCCGAAGCCGCGGTTCTCGCCCTTGGTGGAGAAGCCCAGGGTGAAGGCCTTGGCCAGGACCTCGGCCGGCAACCCGGGGCCGCTGTCCACCACGGAGAGGTGCACCTGGGTGCCTTCGGGGCGCAGCGAGACCTGGATCTCGCGGCGGGTGCCCTCCCCGATGGCCTCCACGGCGTTCTCCAGCAGGTTGCCCAGCACCGTCACTAGGTCATGGGAGGACGCGTCATCGGGACAGGGTGGCAGCGAGGCCTCCTGGTCCAGGCGCATGAGGATGTTCTGCTCCCGCGCCGAGGAGAACCGGGCAAGCAGGAAGCCCGCCACCACCGGATCCTTGACGCGCTGGACCACGAAGCCCACTTCGTCGTCGAGCCGCCCGGCCACGCCCGTGATGTAGCTCTTGAGCCGCTCGTACTCCTCCAGCCGCACCAGGCCCAGGATCACGTGGAGCTTGTTCATGAACTCGTGGGCCTGGGCGCGCAGGGCATCCGCGTAGAACCGGACGCCGGTGAGCTGCTCGGCCAGCCGGTTCACTTCCGTCTTGTCGCGGAAGGTGGCCACGGCCCCGGTGATGCGGCCCTCCACCAGCACGGGGACCCGGTTCGTCAGGATCTTCAGCCCCAGGATGTCGCCCTCCTGGTCGTACTCCGCCTGGCCTGTCTCGACCACGGTGCGGAGCCGCGAGCTGGGCAGCACCTCCTCGACATTCCGACCCACCAGCTCGCCGTGGCTGCCCGCCAGGGCAAAGAGGCGCAGGGCCTCCTCGTTGACGATGGTGACCACCAGATCCTGGTTCACCCCGATGATCCCCTCGCGCACCGAGTGCAGCATGGCGTTGCGCTCCTGCAGCAGGGTCGAGATCTCCTGGGGCTCCATGCCCATGAGGATCCCCTTGATGCGCCCGGCCAGGTACATGGCGCCCAGGATGCCTGCGGCAAACCCGAAGATCCCCCCGAACAGGATGCGCTTCTGCACGCTCAGGATGGCACGGTCCACGCCGGACTTGAGCAGGCCAACGGCCACCGCGCCCACCTGCCGGTCGCCCTGCCACACGGGCGTGAAGGCCCGCAGAGAGACGCCGAGCGTGCCCTTCGCGACCGAGAGATAGGAGCGCCCCCGGTAGACCTCGGCATCGTCGCCGCCGGCGAACCGGGCGCCGATCTGCGACAGGGTCGGGTGAGAGAGCCGGATGCCGCTCATGTCCATGACCACGACGTAGTCCGCGCCGGCGGCAAGGCGGACCTGCTCTGCCAGCGCCTGGACCTGGGCCTGGGGCCGGCGGCCCGTGAGCCCGTCCCGCACCACCTCCGACTCGGCCATGATGCGCGAGAGCAGGACCACCTTCTCGCCCAGGGCGTCCCGGGCCTGCTGCTCCATCTTCCAGTCCACCAGGATGCCCGTCACCAGCAGGGCCAGGCCCAGAATCAGGCTCACCAGGAGGGTGATCCTGGCCCTGAGCTGGAGGAGGGGACGCATCCGAGGCATGGTAAGCACCATCCTAGGCCGGAAACCTGGAAATCAGGGCCGGAAGGGGGCCGGCAGCAGGATCGGATTGACCGAGGTCCGGCGCACGATCTGCCGCTTCTGGAGGTCGTACTTGTAGAGCCAGGTCGTTTCCTTGTCGGGAATGGTGGAGGTCGCGAACACCCGGGCGTAGAGGTAGCGGTTGGCCCGGTCCAGGCGGACATCCTCGGTGCGCTCGTTGGCGGCCAGGGGAATGCCCGTGCTCCCGGTGGCCGAGTGCATCGCAGGGGCCGGCTCCTCGACCACCTCAATCAGAATCGGCTGGGCCCGGTTGCTGGCGGTGATGCCCACCGAGACTCCGGCCTGCAGGGCCACCTTGTCCTGCCAGCGCACCACCGCGCCCTTCTCATCCCGCTGCACGCTGAGGCGGATGGGCAGCGCCTCCAGGTAGGCCTGGGCCAGGAAGTGCTCCGCCAACTTCGTGTAGCCCACCCAGCCGCCCAGGCCCATGAAGAGCAGGACAAAGGCCGTGAAGCTGACGAGGTAGGTCATGGGCTTGAAGGTCATGCGCGGCTCCGGGCGAAAGGGCATCCGACCCCGCCCGTGGCGAGGCGCAGGGCATCGCAGGGACCGGTGGGACATGAAAGAGGATAGCCAGGAAGGGCGGAGGGCTGCCCGCAGGGGGGCGGAGCCTCAGCCCAGCCGCAGCTCGAAGCGCTGTTCGGTCACCGGCTTGCCCCACTGGCTGCCCTGCTGTTCCTGCACCAGCCGGAACCCGGCCTTCTCGTAGAGGTGCCGCGCGGCCGCCAGGCCGTCGAAGGTCCAGAGGTAGAGTCTGGCGTAGTGCCGGGCCCGGCAGAACGCCACCGCGGCCGCGAGCAGGGCGTTACCCGCCCCGGTGCCGCGCACGGCGTCCGAGGCGATGAACCAGCGGAGGTGGGCACCCTCGGTCCCGGCGCGGGAGCCATCGATGGCGAGGGAGCCTTCGACCCGGCCATCCACCAGCATCAGCCAGAGCCCGTCGCGGCCGTCCTGGTAGGCCTCGCAGAAGGCCGCCAGCTCCCGGGCCACCTTGCTCTCGAAGAAGAGGCCGAAGCCCACCCGCGGACTGTAGTAGGTGGCGTGCAGCTCCGCCACGCGGCCGATGCAGCCGGGCAGATAGCCCTGATGAAGGACGGTGGCCATGGGGTCCCTCCAGGGAAGACCCTAGCAGACCGCGGCAGTCCTGGGCGGGGTTGCCTCTCGACCCGGCAGGGTGCGACATCCTGTCGCATTCCAATCCGGGTCTCCCTCCGTATCTTGAGAAGCATGGACCGCCAAGTCGGACTGCCTCCAGGAGCGCACATGGGCCGGACAGGCTGCGGAAGAGAAGGAGCCCCGAACCTGGCTTTCCAGCCCTTCGATCAAGACCCCTTTTTCATGGCTTCTGAGTGGCTGAGTGATACCCCTCACGGCCCTGACAAGCGCAGGAAACAGCGGCAGTTTCTGGCCCTTCTGGCCGTGGAGCTCGTCCAGCGTTTTCGTGCCGAAGAAGCGAGTCTTAGATCAAATTCTGATGAAGCTCTAAAGGTGTGCCGCATGGAAAATCACAGGATGGCCCGCCAGATAATGACGCTTATCAGGCGCGCTGATCTTGGCCTTGCCATTGAACCAAGTCTCCGAGCCTTACTCAAAGCCTGGAGACGCCATCAGCAACGCACCTGTGTTTTTGATGATCGGAATTGATGCCATTAAGGTGTGACATCTTGACGCAGGTCCGGCAAGACAGAAGGCGCTAGGGTCATTGAATCCTATGGAGAATGACCCATGCGCCTGTCCCGCTTCTGCATCCGCCTCTCCCTGGTCTGCGCCCTGCCGGTGGTCACCGCGCAGGCCGACGATCGGGCCAGCAAGCCCACTCCGAAGCCTGAGCCTTCGGCCGTGGTGGAGGTCACGGCGCCCCTGCCCACGGAGCCCCTCGTGACAGTACTGGACGCCAAGGCCCCGCGCCAGCCCGTGCCTGCCCAGGATGGCGCGGAGTATCTGAAGACCATTCCCGGCTTCTCGGTCATCCGCAAGGGCGGCACCGATGGCGACCCGGTGCTGCGCGGCATGGCGGGCTCTCGGCTCACCATCCTGCTGGACGGCGAGCAGATCCTGGGCGGCTGTGGGGCCCGCATGGATCCGCCCACGGCCTACATCTTCCCCGAGTCCTATGACCGCATCACCGTGGTGAAGGGCCCCCAGACCGTGCTCTACGGGCCAGGCAACTCTGCGGGCACCGTGCGCTTCGAGCGCGCCAACGAGCGCTTCCAGAAACCGGGCTTCGAAGGCTTTGCCAGCCTGATGGGCGGGTCCTTCGGACGCAACGACGAGGTGCTGGACGTTCGGGTGGGCACGCCCACCTTCTTCGTCCGCGGCATCGGGACCCGCTCCCATGCCGATGACTACGAGGATGGCCGGGGCACCCGCGTCCACTCCCGCTCCACCCGCTGGAGCGCCAATGCCGCTCTGGGCTGGACGCCCAGCGAGGACACCCGCTTCGAGCTCACCGGCGCCCGCAGCAATGGCGAGGCGGCCTACGCGGACCGCGGCGTCGATGGCTCGAAGTTCCTCCGCGAAAACCTCGGCTTCAAGGGCGAGCTGCGCCGCCTCTCCACCCTGGTGGAAAAGGTCGAGTTCCAGCTCTACCGGAACTACGCGGACCACATCATGGACAACTACCAGCTGCGGACCTTCGTGCCGAGCATGATGTCTCCCGAGCCCTCGGCCATGAACCCCGACCGCACCACCCGGGGGGGCCGCATGGCGCTGGACCTGCGGGTCGCCACTCCGACCCTGCTGACGGCGGGGGTGGACACCCAGACCAACGAGCACACCGGCCGCATGAGCATGAAGCAGTGGTCCCTGCCCGAGGAGAACCTGCCCCGCGTGCCGGATGCCCGCTTCCGCAACGCGGGCCTCTTTGCCGAGCTGAACCACGCCCTCACCCCGCAGGACCGCCTCATCGGCGGCGTCCGGGCCGACCGCTGGCACGCGGAGGATCCCCGGCAGAGCGTGGCCTTGACCATGATGTCGATGGTGGCGAACCCCACCGCCAACCAGGAGCGCAACGAGACCCTGAAGAGCGGGTTCCTGCGCTATGAGCGGGAGCTGGCCACGGGCTCCACCCTCTTCGCGGGCCTGGGCCATGCCGAGCGCTTCCCGGACTACTGGGAGGCCATCACCAAGGAGACCCTCACGGGCGTCAGCGCCTTCCTGACCAGCCCCGAGAAGACCACTCAGCTCGACCTCGGCTGGGTGAAGCAGACAGGCCCCGTGCGGGCCTCGGTCTCGACCTTCTACGGCAAGGTCTCGGACTTCATCCTCATCCAGTCCGGCGTGGTCAAGCCTGCTGGCATGATGGGCACGCGCACCGCGACGGTGACCCGCAACGTGGACGCCACCACCTGGGGAGGCGAGCTGGGCCTCGGCACCAGGCTGGCGGGCTTCCTGAAGTTGGATGCCAGCCTCGCCTACACCCACGCGGAGAACACCACCGAGGGCAGGCCCCTCGCGCAGATCCCGCCCCTGGAGGCCCGGCTGGGCCTCGGCCTCGAGGGCCAGGCCTGGTCCGTTGGCCTCCTGGTCCGCGCTGTCGAGCGGCAGGACCGCTACGCCCTCAACCAGGGCAACATCGTGGGCCAGGATCTCGGCCCCACCGCCGGCTTCGCCATCCTGTCTCTCAACGCCGGCTGGAAGCCCGCCCCGGGCTGGCTGGTCACGGCCGGCGTGGACAACCTGTTCAACCGGGCCTACGCCGAGCACATCAGCAAGAGCACCAACGCGATCCCGGGCTACACCGTGCAGTCGGTCCGGGTCAGCGAGCCGGGTCGCACCCTCTGGCTGAAGGCCTCCCTGTCCTTCGGGCGGTAGACGCTCTGGCGTCAATGACAAGAGCCCCGCGGCTGCGGGGCTCTCGCCGGTGAGGCAGGAGGGGGATCAGCCCTTCTTGGGTGCTTCCTTCTTGGTGCCGGCTTTCTTGCCGCAGTCACTGCTGTCCTTGCAGGAATCGGCTTGGCTCTTCTTGCAGCATTCCTGACCACAGTCCGAAGCCTTCTTGGTCTCAGGCTTCTTGTCCGCGGCGAACGCCACGAAAGCAAACGTGCTCACCAGGGCAATGGCCAACATCTTCCGCATCGAGTCCTCCTCTGTGTTGGGGCACGGCCCCGATCCCTTGAACGATACCCGGCCTTCGGGCCTTTGCAACCCAGGGCGGTGGAGCCCAAGCGCCCACCCATGACTGGGCCGGGGAGCTGGGTGTGAGAGACTGCGCTACCCGCGGCTTCTGTCCCCGGGTCGTCTCCTCGACCGTCCAGGAAGGAGCAGGCTCATGTTCCCCACCCGCAGCACCGGTTCCGCCCGCCGCTGGACCCCGGACCCAAGCCACTGGGTGGGCGTCGTGGTCTACCTTTACCCGGATGCCAGCGTGATCGAAGAGCTGGTCGCCCCGGAGCCGTCCTCCCCCCTGCCCGCCCTCTTCGCAACGGAGGCAGCGGCCACCCAGGCCGCCGAGGCCTGGGGGCGGACCTACCGGGTTTCCGACCGCACCGAGGTGCTGACCGGGCTGTATGGCGGGGAGTCGTGAGCCGCGGGAGGGCCGGCCACCTCAAGGGCGCTTAGGCCGCTCGGCGGTGAAGGGGTTGTGGCGGGGGTGCCCCGCGGGCCACTCAGGCGAGGGCGTCTCCCCGTCGTGGAAGGTCACCTTGCCCTGGAGGATGCAGCCCTTCATGCCCGGGCGGCAAATCGCCCCATCCACCTTGAGGCAGATGCCCTTGACCTCGAACTGGCAGCTCCAACCGCTCATGGGGACCCTGGGGATGGAGGGTAGTCTACGCGGGGGGCGGGGGGATGGCCAAGGAGAGGGGTGGGTCGGCACTCCTCGCTGGGCTCGATCACGGCGGCGGACCGTGCTCGGGTTCTCTGCCAGGCGTTGAGGGGCTCATGTCAGGGACGGGATATGAACCCTTTGCTGGCAACGATTCGCGCTTCACCCGAGACTCTTCAGAAGGAGCCGCCGATGCCTTCCCGTTTTTTGAACCTCATGCTGACGCCTGATGTCCAGGCCGCGCAGGCCAGATACTACGGACGAAGTCAGGACCGGCCGGGTACCAGTGCCTCAGCTCTCTTCGGGGAGGACGAGATCGCCTTCATCGCTGAGATGGACAGCTTTTACCTGGGTACTGTTAATCGGGATGGATGGCCATATATCCAGCACCGGGGTGGAGCCAAGGGCTTCCTGAAGGTTCTGGAGCCCGCCGCCTTGGGATTCGCCGACCTCAAAGGGAACCGGCAGCTCCTAACCACCGGCAATCTGACTCATGACGGCCGGATATGCCTGTTTCTCATGAGTTATCCCCTACAGGCCCGGCTGAAAATCCTTGGCCGGGCTGAGATCCTGAGCGCCAAGGAGCATCCCGAGTTAGCCAAGGCCCTGATCCCCCCAGGCCAGGAGTTAGTCACAGAGAGGCTATTCCGCATCCAGGTGGAAGCCTTCGACTGGAACTGCCCTCAGCACATTACCCCCCGCTTCACGGAGGCTCAGGTCAGCGAGGCCATCCGCCCCTTGCAACAGCGAATCTCTGATTTGGAGACCCAACTGGCTCAACGAGACCGGCGAACCTAGCTACTGGTCTCATGGACCAGCGGACAGGTCACCGCAGACCCCGCCCGAAGTGGAACCTTACTGGCCGCTTGAGAATGGAACCCAAGATGGACACCTCAAGAACAAGCGGGTCGAGATAGAATTCATCACCCCTTAAACATCACCTCGGTATTCCCCAGATTCATGCAAGGACAATGCTTGGAAGCGGACCCAGGTCCTTGATCACCCGATCTGGCGGTGATGGTAACCGCTCAGCAGCCTGCCCAAACCGATTGCACCAGATCACACGCAGTCCAGAGGCCTTAGCCGAGTAGGCATCCCAGCTATTGGAAGAAAGGAAGCAGATCTCACTCCCCACCAGGCCCAGTCGCTCGGAAGGCATCCGGTACACCGTTGGGTGGGGCTTATAGACCCCTACCTCTTCCACTGAATACAACGCGTCCAGCAGGTCTGAGATCCCTGCGTTCCGGGCGGCGGATTCCAGCATGGTGGGGGTTCCATTGGAGAGAATGGCGAGTTTCAGCCCACCTGCCTTAAGTCGGCGAAGCACCTCTCGCACCTCAGGAAAGGTTTCCAGAGTGAGGTATAGCTCCATCAGATGGTTCCTGAGCCCCTGGTCCTCAACCTTCAGGGTTGCCATGGCGAAGTCGAGTGCCTCTCCCGTGACCTGCCAGAAGTTGGCATGATGGCCTGACAGGCCTCGAAGCCATGTGTATTGGAGTTGCTTGGTTCGCCAGAGATCTGAGAACTGCTCCCACTGATCACCCAGTGCTTCCTTGCAGCACCTGGCAACACTGCTCACATCGAACAAGGTCCCATAGGCGTCAAAAACACATGCCTTGATGCCCGACATTCGTTGGGAGTTCATGTACACCTCTTGGGCTGATGTGAGTCCATTCTGCACCCGTCAAGCCGGCAGCCCGCTGAGACAGCCTTTGGGTGCGGGTTTTGCGGCAGATGTGACGGATGATCGGCCGCTTTCTAGCTATCATCTAATTGTATATTT
Organism: uncultured Holophagaceae bacterium; assembly: GCA_903863195.1. Classification (GTDB taxonomy): domain Bacteria; phylum Acidobacteriota; class Holophagae; order Holophagales; family Holophagaceae; genus Geothrix. The sequence continues at coordinate 5,374 of CAIPAY010000235.1, read as the reverse complement.
AATAGGCCTTAATGCTATTTGTTTATAGAAATTTTATTTTGTCACAATGTACGAGAGAGCCGCACCGAAAGGGTTAAGAACAGCACCACGGTCCTGCACAGGATGCCCTGGCTCGTCTGGTTCGATTCACATGCGGAGCCGCCGTGCGGCTCTAGCTGCGGCCTCGTCCGCACGGAGGATTCATGTTCACGAAACTGATCGGTGCCGCCACCCTCTTCGCTGCCGGGTCGCTGATTGCCGGGACTTCCCACACCATCGGTGCCACGACCGTGGAGCCGTTCGCCGGAGAAGCCGCCCTGACTCAGGCGGGTGACTGCTCGGCCAAGGAGACCAAGGAGGAGGGCAAGGCCCCCGCCAAGGCAACGGGCGACAAGGCCAAGGATGGCTCCTGCGGCAAGGGCTCCTGCGGCAGCAAGGACACCAAGAAGGGCAAGAAGGACGGCACCTGCGGCAAGGACAAGAAGGCCGCTGCCGCTGCCAAGGGCAAGAAGGACGGCTCCTGCGGCAAGGACATGAAGGAAGGCGCCTGCGGCAAGGACAAGAAGTAGCTCACGGGGTGGGATCATGGCTCAGGACAGGTTTGCAGGTGTGGGACTGGGTCTCCGCCGTCCGCATCTGGAGCAGGTGGCAGCCCTGGAGGGGCATGGGGTCCCCTTCTGGGAGACCTGTCCCGAGAATGTCATTGGCGATGGGGGGCGGTCTCACCGCCTGACTTCGGCCATCCTTGATCGGGACCCGGTGCTTACCCACGGCCTGACGATGTCCGTGGGAGGATTTGATGCCTGGGATCAGGACTACCTGGAGGACCTCAGCCGCTTCTTGGTCCAGACCGGAACCCCCTGGCACTCGGAGCATCTTTGTTTCACCTCGGTGGATGCCAGTTGCCTGCATGAGCTGCTCCCCCTTCCCTTCACGCGGGATTCGGTCCGCCACACCATCTCCCGTGCCCGGAGCCTTCAGGCCCACCTCCCGGTTCCGCTCCTGCTGGAGAACATCACCTACTACGCCGAGCTGGGGGCTCCCGAGATGGACGAGGCCGACTTCATCTCGGCGGTCCTTGAGGGCGCGGATGTGGGCTGGCTGCTGGATGTGAACAATGTCTACGTGAACGCCCTCAATTTCGGATTCGACCCGAAAGCCTGGCTGGCACGCATGCCCCTGGATCGCGTGGCCCAGATCCACATTGCCGGACACAAACGGTTTGGTGACCTCACCATCGACACGCACGGTGCGGAAGTCATTGATCCCGTGATCGACCTGATGCAGTGGACCCTTCGGCAGCTGGGGCGACCCGTGCCAGTCCTCCTTGAGCGGGATAACCACATCCCGGATTTCCAGGCCCTTCTCGCCGAGCGAACCCATCTTCAGCAGGCTTATGACGCGGCCTTGATGACTGCAGAGGCTCACCATGACTGAGTCACGCACACTGCGGCTGCAACAAGCCATGGCATCCCTGGTTCTGGATTGGGATGAGGCAGCTCTGGAGGCCGACCCAAGCCTTCCTGCCAAGAGGGAAGCGCTATCCATCGCGGATCAGCAGTCCTTCCGGGATCAGGGTTCCGCGATGCTCACCTACCGTGAGCTGGCCCGAATGAGCCTGATCGAGCCCCTGGAGGAGATGTTTCCTGTTCTGAAGGCTCTGCTCGACCAGGAAGGGCTCTGGGATGTCTGTGTGCAGGCCTTTCTCCAGGCCCGAACCCTCCGGAGCGGACACTATCGGGATATCGCTCCGTCTTTCTTGGGCTGGCTGGCCTCCACGCACTGGGGACAGGACCGCTGGCCCTTCCTGCTCGAGCTGGCCCATGCGGAAATGCTGGAAGTCCTCGTGGCACGGTTCCCGGATTCGGACCCTCCTGAGGGCCTGCATGCCGATCCGGACCCACACGACGCCATCGTTCTCGATCCTGCCACGCAGGTCGTGTCCTATCGCCATGCAGTGCACCGGGTCCAGGAGCAGGCCCCGGTCCCCGAGGCCGCGGAGACCCACCTGCTGGCTTATCGCAACCGCCTGGGTCGGGCCCAACTGATGGAGCTCACCCCCGGCACGGCGGCTCTTCTGGTGAGGGGCCAGAGAGAACCGCTCGTTCAGGCTGCTCAGGCCTTGCACCTGGGCGAGCTCGCCCCAGCACTCGACCTTTTACGGGACCTGCACCAAGACGGTGCCATCGCAGGGTTCCAATCTGCCCCTTGAATCATGAGGTCTACATGCGAAGCCACCTGCTGCTAACCACCCTTCTTTTGGGCCTGCCCCTATCGGCTCAGACCAAGCTCTTTCGGGCCGATGAGAACCATACCGTCTTCGGCTTCAAGGCCTCCACCCTGCTGTTCGATGTGCCTGGCCGCTTCATGAAGTTCAAGGCGGATATCCAGGGTGATCCCACCACCCTCGAAGGGGGGAGGGTTCGCATCGAGATCGACCCGAAGTCCATCAACACCGCCATCCAGGGCAGGGACGAGCACCTCCGCTCGCCCGATTTCTTCGACGTCGCCAAGTTCCCGAAAATCACCTTCACCTCCACGGAGGTCCGGAAGGTCGGGGATCGCATCCAGGTCCATGGCACCCTTCAGATGCACGGTGTCAGCAAGGACCTGGACCTGACCTTCGAACCCTCCGAGGGCCTGAATGGCGCTGGGACTCACACCTGGTCCTACCGGACCACGCTGCCGCTGGATCGCCTTGATTTCGGCCTTGGCGCGGAGAGCGTGGCGGCCAAGATCAGCCTGAAGCGCCAAGTGGAACTCAACCTCTTGCTGGTTGGGTTCTTTGAAGAGCCAACCGCACCCACTGGCAAGCCCTCTCGGCCTTCAAAGAAGTAGCTCTTGCCTCGGTCCTTACCGCCGCTGACACTGGCAACGGCATGACAGACCCCTCGCTCGATGAACCAGCACTCCTGCAGCGGGCCGCAACGGGCGACTCGGATGCCTTCGGCGCCCTTGTGCAACCCCACCTCGCCCTGTTTTTCAACGGGATCAATCGAATTCTGGGCAATGAGGCGGACTCACAGGATGCCTTGCAGGATGCCCTCATGAACATGCATCGGGACCTTCCCAGGTTCGAGGGCCGCAGCCGCTTCAGCAGCTGGGGTTACAAGGTGTGTCTGAACTCTGCCCTGATGACTCGAAGAAACCGGGTGCGGATTCAGGACAGGGAGCGACCCGAGCCATTGGCACTTGGCTCCTTTGATGAGCGTGGGCACCACCTGGAGCCAAGCCACAGCCCGGAATGGCAGGTGGAGGCTCAGGCCCACCACTTGATTGAAAAACAGGAAATGCGTGAATGCATTATGAAGGCCCTGGATGAACTGCCCGACAGTCAACGGCTGGTCTTCGTCCTGAAGGATCTGGAAGACTGGGCAACCGAAGACATCGCCCAGCATCTGCAGCTATCCACTGCCACGGTTCGCCAGCGGCTCCACCGCTCCCGCGTGCTGCTGCAAGCTCGCCTTAGGACCTTCGTGCTGGGAGGCCACCCATGATGTTCATGCCTTCTTGCCACGAGGTGCAAACCGACCTCACGGAATACGCGGAGGGATCCCTACCGTTATCCCGCAAGGTTGGCATCTGGATCCACTTGCTTCTCTGCAAGGTCTGCGCTGGCTTCCTCCGGGGAATGAAGGCCCTTCCGGGCATGGCCAAACGATTCCTGAGGCCACCGGACCAGGCCCCAGAGCCTGCCATGAAGGCTCTGTCAGAAGCCTTGACTGCCCTCAGAAAGCCAGGCTGAGCGAGACCTTCCCGCCCCAACAGAAGTCTTCTCACTTTTTTAATTATTGTTTAAGCTTTGGTTAAGCATGATTTATTTTTGAATGACCCTGTAACAAGACTCGGCACAAATGGGTCTAATCGGGTGTCAGAATGATTATTGGGTGTAATCAGGTGTAAAATGGGTCCCATGATCCGAGCCGACTCCATCCAGATCACCCCCGAGATCCTGGGGCTGGTCGCCCTGATAGATGAATTCAAGGGCGCCTGGAGGGCACTGGGAACCCTGGCTCCAGATCGACTTTCAGCCCTGCGGCGGGTGGCAACGATTGAAAGCATCGGCTCCTCCACCCGCATTGAGGGCAGCAAGCTGTCTGACCGGGAGGTTGAGCGCCTGCTGTCCAACCTCCAGATCGAGAGCTTCGCCACCCGTGACGAGCAGGAGGTGGCTGGCTATGCCGAGGTGATGGAGCTGGTCTTTTCCTCCTGGCCGGAGGTCACCCTCACCGAGAACCACATCAAGCAGCTTCACCGCGACCTGCTGGTCTACAGCGACAAGGACGAACGGCATCGCGGCAGCTACAAGGTCGCACCCAACAGCGTTGTGGCGTTCGATGAGAACGGGGTCCAGGTCGGCATCGTGTTCGAGACGGCCACGCCTTTTGACACCCCCCGTCTGATGACCGAGTTGGTGACCTGGATCCAGGAAGAACGCCAGACAGGACGCCTTCACCCGCTGCTGCTCATCGGCCTGTGGGTGGTCGTCTTCCTGGAGGTCCATCCCTTCCAGGATGGCAATGGGCGGCTCAGCCGGGTGCTCACCACCCTGCTGCTCCTGCAGGCAGGCTACGCCTATGTGCCCTACGCCTCCCTTGAGAGCGTCATCGAGCAGAACAAGGAAGCCTACGACCTAGCCCTCCGGCAGACCCAGGGGACGATCCGCACCGAGGTACCAAACTGGCAGCCGTGGCTGGTGTTCTTCCTGCGGTCGCTGGCTGAGCAGGTTCAGAGGCTCAACCAGAAAGTCGAGCGGGAGAACTTGGTCCTCGCTGTGCTCCCCGAGCTGTCGCTGAGGATTGTCGAGTTTGCCCGTGAGCATGGCCGAATCACCATGGCCAACGCCATCCGGCTAACAGGCAGCAACCGGAACACCCTGAAGCAGCACTTCCGTGCCCTGGTTGAACAGGGCCATCTCAAGCAGCACGGCAGTGGTCGGGGTGCGTGGTACGGGCTGAACTGAGTTGTGCGGTTGCGGGTCGACTGCGCTTCCGGAATGGCTCAATATGCGGACGGGATTTGAACCCTGTTGCCGGCAACCAATCGCGCTTCATCCACTCCGACAGCGCCTATGCGCTGTCTCCGCGGCGCGCTCTTGGGCCGGCTGCCTCTCGGGTGCCCTTGAGAAAGCGCAGAGGGGCTCAGGTCATTGCCGGGATTTGAACCCGTTGCTGGCAACGATTCGCGCTTCACCCGAGCTGACAGCGCCTGTGCGCTGTCAGCTCGGCGCGCTCATCGGCTTCACCGCTCTCCAAAACCTAGCCAGTTCTACTCCGCAGAAGTAGGCCACACCTGAAACAGGGACTGAGCAACTGAAGTTGCAGTCCTCGATCCAGAGCAGCACCCGGAGCGCAGGCCGTAGGCCGGAGCGCAGGGTGCTGCTCTGGATCGGCCG
>CAIPAY010000234.1 GCA_903863195.1 uncultured Holophagaceae bacterium | reverse complement strand
TCCGGTGACGCCGGCCCAGGTGCCCGCCAGCACTCGGAGGCGGCCCCCGGCGACGGGCTGCCACGGCAGGGTCTCCGGCTGCAGGTCCGTGTAGCCCGGCGCGGAGCCCTTCTGGACCCGGGGCAGGTTGATCCAGAGCTGCACGCCCTCGATGGCGCCGCCGGTCTCCAGGTGTTCGGGCACCGGCATCTCCGCGTGCACGATGCCCGCGCCGGCGTTCATGAGCTGGGCGCCGCCGGGCCGGAGCAGCCCGGACCCTCCGGTGCTGTCCCGGTGCCGGAAGGCCCCCTGGAGCAGGTAGGTCAGCGTCTGGAACCCGCGGTGGGGGTGGGGCGGGAAGCCCGCGTCCGTGCCCGGCGGCAGCACCATGGGGCCGAAGTGGTCCATGAGCAGGAACGGGTCCATGGCCCGGAAGGCCTCGGCGCCGCGCTGGCCCCGGCCCGGCACCAGCCGGGTGAGGGGCACGCGGTTGCCGTCCTGGGTGGGCTGACCGGGAATGAGGGCAAGCACGGATTTGGCGGACATGGGCACCTCAGGCGAGATCGAAGAAGAGGACTTCCGAGGGGGTCTCGGCGTGGAGGTTCAGGTGGGGTTCGGCTTCGATGCGGGCGCTGTCACCGGCCTGGAGCGCCTGCCCGTTCAGCGTGAGGCTGCCCCGGGCCACCTGCAGGAAGCCGAAGCGACCGGGGGCCAAGGTGGCCTGGGCCTCGGAGCCCGCCTCCAGACGGGCCACAGACACTCGGACGTCCTGGAACACTCGAACCGAGCCCTCGGCGCCATCGGGGCTGGCGATGAGGCGCAGGCGGTTCTTGAGGTCCGCTTCCGGGAAGGTCACCTGGTCGTAGCGGGGGGGCAGGCCTGTCCGCTCGGGCAGCAGCCAGATCTGCAGGAAGTGGACCGGCTCCTGGTCCGAGGCGTTGAACTCGCTGTGCCGGATGCCGGTTCCCGCGCTCATGACCTGCGCCTCGCCCGGCCGGATCACGCCGTGCGTGCCGAGGCTGTCCCGGTGCTCCAGGGCCCCCGCCAGCACCCAGGTCAGGATCTCCATGTCCCGGTGGCCGTGGGTGCCGAACCCCTGCCCGGGCTGGACCCGGTCCTCGTTGAGCACCCGCAGGGTCCGGAACTGCATGTGCGCAGGATCGTGGTAGTCGCCGAAGGAGAAGGAATGAAAGGTGTCGAGCCAGCCGAAATCAAAGTGGCCTCGGGACGCAGCGGGTCGGGTGGTGATCATGGGCCCTCCTCATCTCATTATGGGTGTTGCAACTCTTATTGCAAGTGCTCGGTCCGAATTTTTCGAGGCGGCTGTGGAGCAAGGACTTATCTTGGGGATGTCTGAAGGAGGACCGCCATGATCACTCGGGTGCTGGTGGGTGTGGACTTCTCTGCCGCGTCGAAGCAGGCCCTGGAGCGGGCCGGCAACTGGGCGACCACGTGCGGCGTGCCGCTGGTGGCCATGCACGTGCTGCAGCCCCCGGCGCCCATGCTGCCCGAGGCCCAGATCGCCCTGCCCGATCCCGCCTGGCTCCACACCATGGAAGACCATGCCCGGGAGCAGCTGGCAGGCTGGCTGAAGACCTACCCCGGGGCCACGGTCATCGTGAAGTGGGGCGGACCCGCCGAGGAGCTCATCGCCGAGGCGGACCACAAGACCCTGCTGGTGGTGGCCCAGGTCGGCCACTCGACCCTGGAGCGCCTGCTCTTCGGCAGCACCGCCGCCCGGGTCGTGCGCCTCGCCCCCTGCGATGTGCTGGTGGTGCGGACGGACAAGCAGGGCTGACTGGAGCCGCCCTGAAGGCAGGCCGGATCCGACCGGTATGTTTGTCGAGAATTGACCGTCGAGACAGACTGGCCGATGCACAAAGAACATGGCCAAGCCTGCCAAGCCCCCCCGCTCAACCCCCGGTCTTCGCGATCAGGCTGAGGCTTTGGTGAAAAGCATGGTCGCAGCTCCGCATGAAGCGAAGGAGCCTCGACCACTTCAGGCCGACCTGAGGGACCTCCACGAGCTCCAGGTCTACCAGGTCGAGCTGGAGCTCCAGAACGAGGAGTTGCGGCGGGCGCAGGAGGAACTGAACGAAGTCAAGGCTCGCTACTACGACCTCTTTGACCATGCGCCGGCAGGTTATTGCACCCTCAGCGACAAGGGCCTGATCCTGGAGG
>CAIPAY010000233.1 GCA_903863195.1 uncultured Holophagaceae bacterium | reverse complement strand
GATCGGTGCCCCGGACGAACTTGACGGCCACGGCCCGCTCCAGGGAGGCGTCCCAGGCGCGGTGCACCTGGCCCATGCCCCCTTCGCCCAGGAGGCTCTTCAGGTCGATCCGGCCATCCAGCGGCGGCAGCAGCAGGCTCATGCGCAGCACCTCACGTTGCACTCCAGCGACAGGCAGGCGTTCATCTCGGCTTCGATCGGGTTTTGAGCATCCTACCGGCACAAGCCCGATCTCAAAGCGGATTTTTCAGCGATTGAGCGCTGCCCGGAGCTCGGCCAGGCCTGCCAGCCGGGGCAGGAGGGCCGTGGCCTTGGCCAGGGCCGCGCGGGCCTCGGCGCCCTGGCCGGAGGCCTGCCGGGCGCGGGCGAGGAGCAGCCAGCCCGGGGCGCTCCGCGGGTTCAGCCGCACGGCCTGCTCGGCCAGGACGCGGGCGCGGGCGGGGTCTGGCGGGGTCCGCTCGAGCAGGATCCGACCCTCGAGCAGCGGGCCTTCGCAGGAGGTGGGATCCCCCTGCTGCAGCCGCCGGGCGCAGTCCAGGGCCGCGGCCAGCGCCGCGCGGGACTCGCCGCCCTGGGCGCGCAGCCACTGGGCCCGCGCCAGCGAGGCTTCCGCCAGCCGCTGCCAGAGCAGGGGGGTCACCTGCCCGGAGCGGGCCGCCGGGAGGAGCAGCTGCTCGGCCTTCGCCAGCAGCGGCTGGGGGTCGCGCCCAGCGAGCGCCTCGGCCCGGGCCCGCCAGAGGGTCCACTCCCCCACCTGACCGCTGACCATGAGGTTGCCCTTCTGCTGGGCCAGCAGCTGGTCGGCCCAGCCCGTGCCCAGAGTGAGCGCCTGGGTGGGGACCCGGCCCTCGGCCAGATTGGCCTCCACCTGGGCGGCGGCGATGTAGATGCCCCAGGCCAGCGAGGAGGCGTTGGCTTTGGAGCGCTCGACGACCTCCCTGGCCATGGCGCTGGCCCCGGCGAAATCTGGACCGGGATCACCCCCGGCCTGGAGGCGGCAGAGACCGAGGGCGCGGAGGGCCTGGGCGGCCAGGCTGCGCGCCACCACGGGGCGGTCGCCGATCTCCATCAGGCGCCGGGCGTTGGCGGCTGCCTGCTCGGCGTCCGCGAGGCCGTTCCCGCCCCTCTCGCTCTGCCGGTCCGACCGGCGCAGCAGCATCTGGGTCTCGAGGGTGAGCGGGCTGCTCGAGTCCGGCGAGAGGGTCCGGGCCCGGGCCGCGGCGGCGAGGCCCTCGGCCCAGACAGGACCGGGATCCCGGGTGCCGCCGTCGGCCAGCTCGTCCCCGGCGTTGGCGCAGGCCCAGGCGAGGCGCTCCAGGGCGCGGCGCGGGTCCGGGGCGGTGGCGGCGGCGCGGCGCGCCTGCTCCAGGGCGGCCGTGAGGGCCTGGGAGGAGTCCCTGCCCAGCATGCGGAGCAGCCGGCCCCGCTCGGACTCGAGCTCGGCACTGGCCGTAAGGAAGTCCGGGTTGTCGGGCACCAGGATCGCGGCCTCGCGCAGGGCGCTGTCGGCGGCTGCGAGGCGCTCCAGCTTCGGACCGCTCTGCAGCATCGCGATCTTGGCGATCCGCAGCTCGGCCTCCACCAGGAGGAGACGGGCAGTCGGGCCGCTGCGGGCGATGCCGCCGGCCCGGCGGAAGGCGGTCGCTGCAGCCTGCAGCTCCCGGGCGCCGCCGGTCAGGTCGCCCCGCTCGAAGGTGGCGGTGCCCGAGGCGAGCCAGGCTCGACCCTCGAGCTCGGCGGCCTCGGCGGACCGGTCGGGAACCTGGCTGGCCTCCTGGGCCAGCCGGGCCGCGTCCTGATAGCGTTCCTCCACCAGCGCCATGCGGGCGGCCAGCAGCGGGTGGACGGTGGGGTCATCGGGTGCGGCGGCGCGGAGGCGAGCCAGGGCCGGATCGCGGTAGTGGGCCTGGAGGGCCTCCACGCGGCGCTGCCGCAGGACCGGGTCGTCGATGCTCGGCAGCAGGGCCAGCTCTTCGGCGTAGCGCTGCCCCTCGGCTTCGCCCAGGGCGCGGGCCACGGTGGGGGCCCGGAAGCCCAGCTCCCAGGCGCGGGTGAGAGCGACCCGGGCGGCCTCGGTCTGACCCAGCAGCTGCAATCCCCGGCCCTGGACGAAGGCGGCGGGACCCGGCGCGAGGGCGGCGTGGGCGGGCAGGTGGGCCAGCGTGGCGCGGATCCGGGCATAGGCCGGGCGCAGGTCATGGGCCGGCAGCAGGTGCTCCGCGCGGATCAGATCTTCCATGGCGACGGCCTCGGCGCCGAGGCGGGCGGCCTCCAGGGACTGGTGGGCGGCCTGGCGCGTGGTCCGGATGCCGAAGCCCAGGCCCAGGACCACGGCGAAGGTGGCGGCCACGGAGCTGCGGGCGGCGGTGGGGTTGCGGCGGCTCCACTTGAGCAGGCGGTCGAAGGCCGTGGCCCGCCGGGCCTGGATGGGCTCGCCGCGCTGGAACCGGATCAGGTCCTCGGCGAAGGCCTCGGCGCTGCCGTAGCGCTCTGCCGGGGCCTTCTCCATAGCCTTGGCGACGATCACCTGCAGGTCCCGGGGCGTGTCCTTCAGAGGGGCCGGGTCTTCCTCCAGGATGCGGCGCAGCAGCTGGGTGCCCTCGTTGGGGCCCGTGGGGAGCCGCGAGGT
>CAIPAY010000232.1 GCA_903863195.1 uncultured Holophagaceae bacterium | reverse complement strand
TGGTAGTCCCAAGGGGAATCGAACCCCTGTTCCCGCCGTGAGAGGGCGGTGTACTAACCGCTATACGATGGGACCGTATTGCCTAGTGCGTACTGCTTTTTGAATGGTTGGGGAGGAAGGATTTGAACCCTCACCTGACGGTACCAGAAACCGTTGTCCTACCATTAGACCACTCCCCAATGAGTGGAAGATTCACTGTACCAGGTGCCAGACAAAAGGCAAGGGGCGGTTCCGCCGATGGGGTTGTAGCCTTCAGGGGAGAGGTGTATCCATGGCGGAATCAATCAAGCTGGCTTACTTCATGGCCGTGAAGGAGGGGGCGAGCTACCTGGGGGGGCTGCTGGTCACGGACACCTCGGGCATCCCCCTGGACTTCCGCTACACAGAGCCCATCACACCCACCCACCTGCAGAGCATCCTCTACGGCAAGTCGCTGGAGCCCCACCTGAAGGAGGAGGTCATCCAGAAGACGCTGCTGAAGGAGCTGAAGACGCCGCCGGACCTGTTCATCCTCAGCGCGACGGAGCTGGCGGGCGGCTGGTCCGGGGACGCGAAGTGCCCGGTGCTGGCGGTGCAGAAGTCCCAGGAGACTCCGCTGGTGAAGGTGGGCACCACCTTCCGCGCGGGCCCCCGAGACATCCTGCTGCAGCTGGCGGAGGGCGCGGCGCCCCTGCGGGTGATGTTCGCGGCCTCGGTGGATGCCGCCGCCCAGGAGCAGGCCATGGCCAAGCTGCTGGAGGCGGGCTACCACATGGACCTGACCGAGCCCCTGGAGCGGGTCACCGTGGCGCTGCAGAGTCTGGTCGTGAAGGGCTCCTGATGTTCGGACGCGTGCGGGGCGCCATGGCGGACGCGGCGGAGACGCTGCGCCGGACCTTTGCCGGGCTTCCCGTGGTGACCGTGGTGCCTGAGCCTTTCCATCCCGGGAGCCACCGCGGCGATCTCCTCGCGGTCGATCCCAGGCCTGGCCTCGACCTCCTGGCCGCCACGGGCCGGGGGGCCCGGCTCTTCCGGGAAGGCGTGCCGTCCCTGGCGCTGCCCGCCTTCGAGGCGAAGCTGCAGGCCGAAGCGGGCTGGGCGAGCTGGGGCGCGGAGGCCGAAGTGGTCCGCATGACGCCCCTGGAGGCGGGTCGCGCCGCGCAGGTCGCGGTGCCCCCCCTGCCGCGCCAGGCCCGGACGCTGGGTCGGGTGGAGCCGCCGACCTGTCCCGGCACGCGCCGCATCGCCGAGCCCCTGGCCCGACCGGGCACCCGGCGCCTGGATCCCAGGCTCGGCGCGGTGAGCGCCCTGGCCGGTTTGGAGGCCATCCTGGGGCTGCCCATCCCCATCCGCGCCGAGGACATCCAGCGGCTGCCCAAGGGCCTGTGGATGCGCTACAGCCTGCAGCTGGTGCGCGGCACCGGGGAGAACGTCCGGAACCTGGAGGTGCTCGGACTCTTTCGCATCCCGCGCAAAGGGGTGGCGGACCTGCGCCACGACCCCCGGCAGAGCCGGATCCTGATCCGCCTGGAAGCCTCCGCGGTCCGGGCGCCCCGGGAACCCTTCATCCTGGCCCGGCGCAAGGACGATGGGGCGTTGCTAAGCTGCTTCGTGGAGGGTTCGTGAAGCGCAAAGGCACGCCCAGGCCGAGTTCCTCGGCGGACGAGACCCTCCCCGGCCTGCCGGAGATGGAGACCGTGGTCCGTCCCAAGACGCCGGACGAAGGCCACCTGGCGCCAGCGGAGTGGGCCTTCGTGGCCTATGCCGGCGCGGCGCTGGGCCGGGTGTTTCCGCTACCCAGGGGTGAGCTCCTGCTGGGGCGCGCCGCAGACTGCACGGTGGCGCTGGTGGATGGCGAGGTGAGCCGACACCACGTCCGCCTCCGGGTCACCGAGGCCGGAATCCAGCTGGAGGATCTGGGCTCGACCAACGGCACCCTGCTCAATGGGGAGCTGGTGCGGGGCTCCGTGCAGCTCAGCATCGGCGACCGGCTGTCCCTGGGCGGGCATGTGCTCAAGCTCGTGTCCCTGGATCCGCTCGAGCGCGCCTTCCACGAGACCCTGCTCGACCTCAGCACCCGGGATGCCCTGACGGGGCTGGCCAACCGCAGCAGCACCCTGTCGGAGTTCCAGAACCGGTTCGGCCTGAGCTTCCGGTACAGCCGCCCCCTCTCGGTGGTCATCTGCGACCTGGACCTGTTCAAGCAGGTCAACGATGAGCACGGCCACGGCGGCGGGGATCTGGTGCTGCGCGCCTTCGGCGAGCGGCTGCTGGCGGCCCTCCGGGAGGCGGACCTGGCCGGGCGCATCGGGGGCGAGGAGTTCCTCATGGTGCTGCCTGAAACAGACCTGGCAGGCGCGCGCATCCTGACCGAGCGCCTGCGCAAGTCCATCGCCGGGAAACCCGTCCTGCTGCCCACCGGGAGCGTCAGCATCACCTGCAGCATGGGCATGGCCCAGCGGACCGTGGCGGACCTTGAAGCCGGCCACCTGCTGGCCCGGGCCGATGCCGCCCTCTACCGCGCCAAGGCCCAGGGCCGGAATCGCGTCTGCGAGGACTGACGGAATCTCCGCTAGACTCTCGTCGATGCCCCTCGACGCCACCCCCCCCGAGCTGCCTCCCTGGGACCCAGCCGCCGCACCGGAGGCAGGGGATCTGCTCGAGGATCCCGCCGCCCACCAGTGGGTGCTGGTCCGCTACGTCGGACAGCCCATGGGGGAGGCCATCCCCCTGCCGGCCCAGGGCCTGGAGGTGGGGCGGGAACCGGCCTGCGGACTCCAGCTGCAGGAACCCCAGGTGAGCCGCCGCCACGCCCGGCTGGAGCTCGCTCCGGATCGCGCCTCCGTGAGCCTCTGGGACCTGGGCTCCACCAACGGCGTCTTCGTCAATGGCCGGCGGCTGCCGGTCACGGCCGCGCCCCATCGACTGGTGGCGGAGGACGTGGTCCGGGTGGGGGGCCATGCCTTCAAGCTCAAGCACATGGATGCCCTGGAGCGGCGCTACCACCGGGACATCGTCGCCCGCACCACGCTGGATCCCCTCACGGGCGTCCATAACCGGGCCACCATCCTGCAGCAGCTCGAGTCCCACGTGGAGCTGGCGCGCCGCCACCAGCGACCGTTGTCGCTGCTCCTGGCGGACCTGGACCGGTTCAAGCAGGTCAATGACACCTACGGTCACCGGGCGGGGGACCAGGCGCTGGAGGCCTTCGGCGGGCTGCTGCGGCGGCGCCTCCGCAGCTCGGATCCGGTGGGACGCTTGGGGGGGGACGAGTTCCTCGCGGTGCTGCCGGAGACCTCCGTGGATCTGGCCATCAGTGTCGCCGAGGACTTCCGCCGGTCGCTCGCCGAGCGGTCCCTGACCCTGGAGGATGGCCGGGCGATCGAGGTCACCTGCAGCATCGGCGTCGCGGAACTGAAGCTGGAGGATGCCTGCGGCGGATCCCTCCTGGCGCGGGCCGATGTGGCCCTCTACGCGGCCAAGGACCGGGGCCGGAACCGCGCCGTCGCTGCACCATGAACGGGCAGCGTCCGCCCGCCCAGATCGGCAGCGTGCGCCTGCTGGAGCCCCTCGGCGAAGGGGGCATGGCCCTGGTGTTCCGGGGCGAGGACCGCTTCCGCCCCGAGGTCTCCTGCGCGGTGAAGCTGCTGCGCCCGGAGGTCCACCGGGACAAAGATCTGGTCCGCCGCTTCCTGCGCGAGGGCGAGGTGCTGGAGCGCCTCTCGCACCCGGCCCTGGTCGAGATCTATTCCTTCGGGACGAGCAGTGGCTGGCCCTACCTGGTGATGGAGCTGCTGCCCGGCGGCAGCCTCAAGGCCTGCCGCGGCGAGGCGCCCGCCGCCTTGGTGCGTCGGCTCCTTCCTGTCTGCGGCGCCCTGGGCGTGGCCCACGCAGCGGGTGTGGTGCACCGGGACCTCAAGCCGTCGAACCTGCTCTTCGCCGCTACGGGCCAGCTCAAGGTGACGGACTTCGGAGTCTGCTTCTGGGAAGGGGAGGAGGGCCTTACCCGCGCCACCCGCAGCCAGATGGTGGTGGGCACCCTGGGCTATATGGCCCCGGAGCAGCACGGCGATCCCCGCCGGGTGGATGGCCGCTGCGATGTCTACGCCCTGGGTGCGGTGCTCTACGAGTTCACCACCGGGCAGCCTTACGCCCAGGTGCAGATCGCCCCGGCGGCCTGCCGGCCCGGCTACCCCCCGCGCCTCGCGGGGCTGGTGCTGAGATCGCTCCAGCCCGATCCTGCCAAGCGCCTGCCGGACATGGCCACTTTTGGCGAGGAGCTGGCGACCTGGCTGGAGAGCGCCGAGGCCGCGGGCTGGGGCGAGGAGCCCCTGCCCGGGTTCTCTGCCCGGGAGCGGGAGGCCGCCACCGTGGCGGGACCCCGGCGCGATGAGGGCTTCAGCGCACGGCTCGGCCCCTATCTGGATGCCCTGGCCACGGGGCAGGTGGGTGTTCGGCGCGCGGCGGCGGATGGTCTCGTGGCGGCTGTGCGGGACGGCGACGGCCCCTGGCTGGCGGAGGCTCTCACGGCGGCCCCGGCGGGCGCCCGCTTCGCCCTGGCGCGGGCCCTCGGCAAGGTCGGCGGAGAGCAGGCCATGGGGCCTCTGTTGACCTTGCTGCCGGATCCCTATGCCCAGCGCGAGGCCGCGGAGGCCGCGGCGGAGCTGGCCCTCCGGACGGGCCTGGTCCGGCCGGCGCTCAAGGCCCTCCAGGAACCCGGGATGGGGGCGGCCTGGCGCTGGCCGGCCCGGGCTTGCCTCGGGGACGAGTCCTGGTGCAGGGCGCTGCTGACGGCCTGGGGCAGCCTGGCGCCGCCCTTCCGCATCCAGGCCCTGGAAGCCGCCCGGCTGCTGCCCGACAACCTGCGGACGCTGGTGAAGGTGGCTGCCACCGACGCCTCCGGGAAGGCGCGGGCGCTCTGGGAGCAGCTCTGAAGGCTTCGGCTCAGGCCTGCTTGGCCCGGTCGCCGATGCGGTCCAGCAGGTCCCAGAGCTGGTGACACTCATCGCAGGCTGCGCGGGGCTCGCCACAGGGGAAGCCCTCCACGCCCATGCCCTGGCACTTGGGGTTGGTGAAGAAGAAGAGCAGGTGGTCCATGGAGGCATGGAGCCGGGCCTGCAGAGCCGGGTCGGGCAGGGCGCGCAGGTCCTGGATGAGCTTCCACTCGGCGGCGCTGAGTTCGGGGTGATCGATGGTCTGGGACATGGGCGCTCCGGGAGGCCAGTATACGGTCCCCCGGCGGGGCTGGTCTGCCCCCGGGGCAGGGTCGAGGCACGGAAAAGACCAAGCTAATCAGAGTGGATATCGGCAATTAGTTACATTTGTAGGCAATTGAAAAGCCCCACTCATGGCGGGTTCTTGTCGCTTGCAAGACTAAAAATCGTTAATTTAGGATTGACTGGTCCTAATATTGAACCCATCCTTCCAGGTGCTGGGCGAGTGCCCGGTCCCACCGATGGATGACCCGTGAGCGGAAAGCGTCGACTCCTGTTCCTGAGCCTGGCCACCAGCGTCTTTCTCGGGGTGTTCCTGGGGTCCGGCGCCTACACCTTTGTCTCGGCCCACGGCACCTCCTACCTGTCCAATGACCCCGCGGTCTGTGTGAACTGCCACATCATGCGCGAGGACTTCGACGGCTGGCAGCATGGCTCCCACCACGCCGTGGCGGTGTGCAACGACTGCCACCTGCCCCATGACAACGTGGTGAACAAGCTCTTCGTGAAGGCCAGCAATGGCTACCACCACTCCAAGGCCTTCACGCTCCTGAACTTCGCCGAGCCGATCCGCATCAAGCCCGGCAATGCCGAGGTGCTGGAGGCGAACTGCCTCCGTTGCCACGGCGAGCTGACCGACGAGATCACAGCCCACGGAACCCTGGGTGTCCCCAGCGATCCGGGCCAGAAGGCCGACCTCTACGGCTGCGTCCGCTGCCACCAGGGTGTGGGTCACGGCCCCACCCGATGAATCCCAACCTCAACGCCTGACCCAACCCGACGATGCGTGTCACCCACGCGGGAGGAACCCTCCGATGACCGACCAACCCACCCCCTTGTTCTCCCGCCCTTGGGCCCGCATGGGGCTCCTGGCCATCGGCGCGGCCGTGGCCACGGTGCTGATGATGAGCCTCTACGCGAGCATCTCAAGCCGCAAGGCCGAGGCCCGGCAGACCAGCCTCAAGGTCGTGGACCTCGACGAGAAGACCGTGGATCCCGAAATCTGGGGCAAGAACTTCCCCCGCCACCTGGACGCCTACAAGCGCACCGCCGAGAAGTACAGCACCAAGTATGGCGGCGCCGGCAGCGAGGGCCTGCCCAAGAGCCGCATCCAGGAAGACCCGCGCCTGGTCAGCATCTTCGACGGCTACGCCTTCGCCATCGACTTCAACCAGCGCCAGGGCCATGCCTACATGCTGGAGGACCAGCGCAACACCAAGCGCGTGACGACCAAGCCCCAGACCGGCGCCTGCATGCACTGCCACGCGTCGAACACCGTGGCCTACCGCGAGGCGGGCCTGAAGGGCGGCGCGCCCGGCTCGTTGGACGAGGCCTTCTCCAGCCCCAACGCTCAGGCCCAGCTCATGGCGGGCTTCGAGGCCATCTGCAAGCTGCCCTATGCCGAGGCCACCAAGCTCGTGAAGCATCCCGTGGCCTGCATCGACTGCCACGATCCCAAGAACATGGCCCTGCGCGTCACCAAGCCCGGCTTCATCCGGGGCGTCGTGGCCCTGGCGAACAGCACTGAGCCTGTGCCGCACCTGCCTTCCATCGAGAAGTGGCGCAAGGGCGACAAGGCCACGCCCTACGACGCCAACCGCGATGCCTCCCGCCAGGAGCTGCGCTCCATGGTCTGCGGTCAGTGCCACGTCGAGTACTACTGCGGCCCCAAGGCCACGCTGTTCTTCCCCTGGAACAACGGCCTCAAGGTCGAGCAGATCGAGGCCTATTACGACAGCTACAAATTCGCCGACGGCCACCGCTTCTTCGACTGGAAGCACGCCAAGACCGGTGCTGAAGTGCTCAAGGCCCAGCATCCGGAGTTCGAGATGTGGAGCCAGGGCGTCCACGCCCGCTCCGGGGTCTCCTGCGCCGACTGCCACATGCCCTACGTGCGCGAGGGCGCCATCAAGATCAGCAACCACCAGGTGCGCAGCCCGCTGCTGGACGTGTCGCGCGCCTGCCAGACCTGCCACCGCTTCCCCGAGGAAGAGCTCAAGGCCCGCGTGACGGCCATCCAGGACCGCACCAAGGCCCTCATGGACCGCGCCGAGGATGCGGTGGTGCAGCTGATCAGTGACATCGTCGCCGCCAAGCAGGCCGGGGTGGACGACGCGAAGCTGCAGCCCATCTTCGAGCTCCAGCGCAAGGCCCAGTGGCGCGTCGACTTCGTGAATGCTGAGAACTCCATGGGCTTCCACGCCCCCCAGGAAGCCGCCCGCATCCTGGGCGAGGCCATCGACTACGCCCGCCAGGGCCAGGTGGTGCTCCGGGATCTGCCCTCGGCCAAGGTCGCCAAGAAGTAGAGAACTCAGCAATACCAGAGGAAGGGCCGGCCCAGCCGGCCCCTCCTTGTCTACCGGTACCTGGCGGTCATGGCCTTGAGTGTCGCCAGCAGCTGGGTCCGCAGGCTCTTCGGCTCGAGCACCTCGGCATCGGCCCCGAACTGCAGGATGAACCGCAGCGGACCCGAGGGCTCCGTGGCCTGGAACCTGAGCAGCACGGTGCCCCCCTTCTCCTTGCGGACCTCGATGTTGGGCAGGGCGGGGGGCGCGTCCAGCAGGGCCTGGGGCCAGTTGGTGCCGCTCACCCGCACCTGGATCTTGAAGGGCTCCGTGAGGCTGAACCACCCGCCGATCTGCAGCTCCCGGGCCCGCTCCAGCGGCCGCTTGTCAGGGATGAGACCCCGCCGGGCCAGGGCCTTGGCCTCCACGATGCGGGCCAGGCGGAAGTGTCGGGGCTCCTGCTTGGCCGCGTCCCAGGCCAGAAGGAAGGCGCCGCCGGAGAACACATCGTGGGTGAGCGTGAAGGGCACCACGGTGCGGGCACTGGTGCGGCCTGTGGAGGCGGCCTGGTAGGTCAGCTCCAGCTCGCGGGGGCCCTCGGGGTGGCCCAGGGCCAGGAGCACCTGGGAGAGCATCTTTGTGTCCAGGGCCTGCTGGTCATCGGCGCCGCCGCGCACGCAGACATGTTCCTGCAGGGCCTTGAACAGGTCCCGGTCCCGGGTGCTCAGGTGGCTGTCCGCCAGGGTGCGCAAGCCTTCCAGTTGGTCGTACCACAGCTCCGTGGCGGTGCCCTCCAGGGCCATGAGGGCCACCTCCAGGGCCATGCGGGCGTGGGGGGTGATGCGGCTGTCCCAGTCGGGTCCCTTCTCCAGGGTAAAATGGATGAGCGCGGGACGGCCCTCCCGGGCCTTGCCGAAGCGGGCGCCCTGGTCCTCCAGGAGCTGCACGGCCCGGTCCACGGTGCGCATGGCGACGCCGCCCAGCTTTCGGGCCAGGCCCGCCTTGGTGATGCCGCGCTCGCCGGCATCGCGGATGGCTTCCAGTATCTCCTGCAGCCGCTCGGGCTTGACCAGGTGGCCGCCGTCGGGGCGGGGGGACTCGAGGGCTTTCCGGGACGCGGGACGGGCCATGGCGACCTCCTGGCTCAAGGATTGGTCAGCGACTGTCCAAAGGCAAGGGCTCAGAGCCCTCCACTGGAGCCCCAGAAACCCTGGATGAGGCCATCCTCCCGGGAACGTCCGGCCGAGGGGGGCTCCAGCACCACGTGGGCGCCCGCATAGAGGGCGCACCATAAGCCGGCCCGGACCGGGGGCTCGGCCAGGCGGGCGAGGGGCAGGCTGACTTGGGTCTCATGGTCCCAGCCGAGCTGCCGGTTGAAGGCCTTCAGCCGACCCAGGAGCTCGCCCTGGGTCAGGCCGCCCTGGAACGGGGTGCCCTCGCCGAGGTGGTGGCCCCGCTCGTGGTAGGGGTCCCGGCCGGCCTCTTCGTTGAACTGGCTGCCCCCCTGGGCTTCCGGGGCCAGGGTGGCTCCGGAGGGATTCCAGACCAGGCCCGAGGCTGCGGCGGCAACCTCCGCGACCCAGTCCCAGGGGGTGCCGGTGGCGCAGCCCACGGCCTCGGGCGGAGGGGACTGGGCCAGGAGCCCCAGGGCCACGCCCTCGACCCGGTTCCGGAACTGGGTGTAACTCAAGGTGCCCCAATCCGGTGCGGTCAGGGCCGGCCGCTCCTGGAGGCGCGCGGCACGCTGGAGGAGCAGCTCCCGGAGGTTGGTGATCATGTCGCCAAGTGTGGTCCTCCTCCGGGGGGCCTTGTTAAGTAAAATTACTGGTCAACCCCACCCGGGGCCCGCGGGTCAGTGGGGTATCAGGTTCCCCTCGTCACCCTCTCAGCTTGCAACTCAGGAGACCTCCATGCGTCCTTCGATCCGCACCCTCTCGCTGCTGGCCGTCCCGGCCCTCACCGGACTGGCCCTGGCCCTCGCCTGCGGAGGCGGCTCCAAGTCCTCCGCCGACAGCCCTTTGACGGCTACGCCGGTGACGGGCGGGACCGCGATCATCCTCACCGATGCCCCCTCGGACCAGTGGTCCGCGGTGGAGGTGGTGGTCACCAAGGTGACCCTGCTCAACAAGACGGACCACACCAAAGAGGTGGTGGCCTTCCAGGGCACCAGCGCCAAGATCAACCTGGTGGACCTGGACAGCGTGGGTGAGCTGCTGGCCACGGCCCAGCTGCCCGTGGGCACCTACGATGCCGTGCGCGTCACCATCGACCCTGCCAGTGTGAGCCTGGTCACGGCGGGCGGGGCCACCATCCCGGCCAGCCAGATCCACGTGCAGGGGGCCAGCGTGCTGGTGACCCTGAGCGCTGACCTGGTGGTGACCGCCACGGGCAGCAACGCCGTGCAGCTGGACTTCGACCTGGGTCATCCCCTCTTCCTGGTGCAGCTGCCCAACGGCGACTGGGCCCTGAACCTCCAGGTCAGGCACCGTCCCAACACCAACGGCATGATGGACATGGCCCGCATGGTCCTGCGGCACCGGCGCGGCACCATCACCTCCGTGGGGACCAGCAGCTTCGTCCTGCACACGGACGCGGGCAATGACCTCACGGTGCAAGTGGATTCCGCGGCGTGGTTCTGGGATGTGGACGCCAAGCTCCAGGGGAGTCTCGGCGGCCTGAAAGTTGGCAAGTTCGCGCTGGTCTCTCTGCGCATGCAGCCGGATGGCTCCCTCTGGCTGGTGCGGGCGTGGTACAGCGCCAGCGCCCTGCAGGAGTGGACCCCCGAGGGCCACGTCACCGGCGTCGATCTCGTGGGCAAGCGCCTCCTGGTCAGCACCGACACCAGCGCGCCGCGCGCCTTCGCCATCGACACCGACACCACCTTCACCTTCCAGGCGGACCAGGCCCTGGGCACGGGGCAGGCCATCCTCTCGAACCTCTGGAGCGGCTTCAAGGTCCAGATCGAGGTGAAGGATCCGCTGGCCGTCCCCATGCACGCCAAGTCCGTGAACATCCAGCGCGCCGTGGATGGGGGAGTCCTCAAGACCGCCACGGCCACCGCCTTCACCTATGCACACCCGGTCCTCGGCGACCGCCAGCACGCCTACGCCAGTCCCTTCTCCTGGTGGTATGTGGGCTTCCCCGGCACGGCCTTCTCGAGCTCCGCCAGCTTCGCCGCCGCCGTCACCGGCGCCGGGGACGTGAAGTCGCAGGGGGTCAGCGACCTGGTCTGGAACGCCGGCACCAGCGCCTGGGATGCCAGCAACGCCATCTTCCTGCCCGTGAACCTGCCCCAGGGCACCGTCAGCGCCTCCTACAGCGGCGGCCAGCTGGGCTTCACCTTCCTCAACAGCGCCAACGCGAGCCAGACCATCACCGTCAGCCTCAACGCCACGCCCGGCCTGCAGCCCGCGGTGCTGGAGGCGGTGAAGCAGGCCGGGGTGGTGACCGTCACCGCCGTGGATCCCGCCGCCTGGGGCACCAAGCTGGTGGCTCCCGCAAAGATCCGGGTGGCTGTGGTGCCCAAGCCCGACAACAGCTTCGCGGCCTACTCCGTGGTGATCTTCACTGGCTTCTGAGGCCAGTCTTAATCCCCAGAGAGCGGCGCCTCGGCGCCGCTCTTTTTGTCAGGCCCGGGCGCTCACAGCGCCCACGGTGAAGCCCGGGTGCTGGTCCATGAGCGGCCGCGGGGGCGGCACGAACTGGAGGTCGCCGAAGCCTGCGTGGCACAGGGCCGCCTCCCAGGCCTCGGGCGTGAGGAAGCCGTGGCGGGGCCGCCAGCGGGGATCCAGGGTGACGTCCGTGAAGCTCTTGATGAACCCGAAGAAGAACTCCAGGTAGAGCGGGGTGCCCAGGTCCGGCTTCATGCACTCGCCGATGACCAGCCGGCCGCCGGGCTTCAGCTTGCTGCGGAGGTCCACCAGGGTGCGCTCGAGGTCCTGAGCCACGTGCAGCACGTTGATGCCGATGATGGCGTCCAGGCTCTGGGCTTCGATGCCCTGGTCCCCCAGCGGGCGGTTCAGGTCCAGGGACTGGAACTGGAGGGGCAGGCCGGGGGCGGCCGCCTTGAGCTCCCGCTGGGCGCGGCGGAGGAAGGTGAGGGCGACATCCGTGAACCGGTACTCTGCGATGCGGCTGGCCCAGCCCTCCTCGGCGCCCTGGCGGGCGAGCAGCTGGGCGAAGGACCCTGCCCCGGCGCCCAGCTCCAGCACCCGGGCGCCTTCGGGCAGACCCTCCCGCAGGGCGAGCAGGGTCAGCAGGTTGTTGGGGTAGTAGCCCAGGTTCTCATTGCGGAAGTAGGCCAGCCAGAGCGGGTACAGCGCCAGGTCGAAGAGCAGGCTCTCGCCGGGCTTCCCCTCCGTGAAGAAAGGCCGGATGTGCGAGCGCACGCCGTCGAGCAGGTCGAAGTTCCCGGCGTGGCCCGGCGCGGCCTCCTCCGCGATCTGGCGGAGCTCCGCCAGGTCCAGGTCCGGCTCCCCTCGCAGGACGTAGGCCTCGCCCTCCCGCGCCAGCAGGCTCTCTCCGGCCAGGAAGGGCAGCATCCAGGCCAGGGGCTTGCGGCACTGCGTCGGCAGTCCCTCACAGAGGTCGTCGAGGGTGGCTCCGGTCCGCAGCCGTGGCTCCCAGCCCAGATCCAACAGGAGGAGCAGGCAGGTCCGGGCGGTATAGATCGCCGAGGCCCGGTGCAGCACCAGGAAGGGCTGGGTGAAGAGCCGGGCGATGTCCGCCCCATGGGGCCCCAGGAGATCGAGGCTGGGCGCAGCCTCCAGGGGGCCCAGAGTGGGGGCCATCAGTCCATCATCTCGCTGATGCTCCGTCCCCCGTGGATGCGCAGGATCGCGTCGCCGAAGAGGGCGGCGGTGGAGAGGACCTTGAGGAAGGGCAGGGCCTTGGCCGTGGCGGGCGAGACCGGGATGCTGTCCGTGACCACGAGCTCATCGAGGTTCGCGGAGTTGAGGGTCTCGACGGCCTTGCCCGAGAGCACGGGGTGGGTGACGCCCACGCGCACGGTGCGGGCGCCGAGCTCGCGCAGGATGCGGGCCGCCTCCTTGATGGAGCCGCCGGTGGCGATCTCGTCGTCGTAGATGATGGCGTCCTTCCCCTCCACGTCGCCGATGAGGGCCACGCTCTGGGCCTGCTCGGAGTCATCGAAGCGGCGCTTGTCGATGATGGCCATGGGCACCGAGAGGCGCTTGGCGAAGTGGCCGGCGAACTTGGCGGCACCGGCGTCCGTGGCCACCACGGCGGCGTTGGAGAGGTCCTTGGTCAGGAAGTAGTTGGTGAGGATGGGCGTGGCCAGCAGCTGGTCCGCGGGCTTGCGGAAGAAGCCCAGGATCTGCGGGGCGTGCAGCGTCATGGTGAGCACCCGGTCGGCGCCGGCAGTCTCGAGCAGGTCAGCCACCAGGCGGGCCGTGATGGAGATGCGCGCCTCATCCTTCTTGTCGCTGCGGGCGTAGGGGAAGTAGGGCAGCACGGCCGTGATGCGGGCCGCCGAGGCGAACTTCAGCGCATCGATGAGGATCAGCAGCTCCATCAGGTTGTCGCTGACGGGGGGGCAGGAGGACTGGATGACGAAGACATCGGCCTCGCGGACGTTCTCCTCCACCTTCACCTTGATGTTCTCGTTGGAGAACCGGGTGACCTTCAGGCGACCGAGCGGCATGCCCATGTGTGTGGTGATGCCTCGCGCAAGATCCGGGTGGCTGCTCCCGGAAAAGACCTTCATCTCGCCGAACATGGATCCCCCGATGGTGGTCTTAGTGTAGCCGACCGGTCCGGGGGGTGGGCGTCACATGGAAGCTCGCTGCCGGAGAACCGGAGCCTAGACCCGTCCGCCGCCGACGCGCTCGATGTGGGCGCCCACGCCCTGGAGCTTTTTTTCCAGGCCCGAGTAGCCCCGGTCCAGGTGATAGATGCGGTCCACCACGGTCTCACCCCGGGCCACGAGGCCGGCGATGACCAGCGCGGCGCTGGCGCGCAGGTCCGTGGCCATGACCGTGCAGCCCGTCAGGTCCGCAGGGCCCGCCACGATGGCCGTGTGGCCGTCCGTGCGCAGGTTGGCGCCCAGGCGCTCCAGCTCCATGGCGTGCTGGAAGCGGTTCTCGAAGATGCCTTCATTGATGACGCTGATGCCGTGGGCCTGGGTCATGACGGCCATCACCTGCGCCTGCAGATCCGTGGGGAAGCCCGGGTAGGGCAGGGTGGTGATGTCCTTGGAGCGCAGCTTCTGGCCGGCTTCCCGCTGGATGCGGAGCTGGCGCCCGTCCTGGCCTTCGCGCTCGGTGATGACGCAGCCCGAGCGCTCCAGCAGGTCCAGCAGGGAGCGCAGGTGCTCGGGCTCGCAGCGGTCCAGCACCACGTCCCCGCTGGCCACGGCCACGGCGCAGAGGTAGGTGCCGGCCTCGATGCGGTCGGGGATGACCACGTGCTCGCAGCCATGGAGGCTCTCGACGCCGGTGACGGTGAGGGTGCCCGTGCCGAGGCCCTCGATCTGGGCGCCCATCTCCACCAGGAGCTGGGCCAGGTCGCCGATCTCCGGCTCCTGGGCAGCGTTCCGGAGGATCGTCACCCCTTCCGCCAGGGTCGCGGCCATGAGGATGTTCTCCGTGGCGCCGACGCTCACCTTCTCGAACATGTGGTCGATGGCCTTCAGGCGCCCCTTCACCGAGGCGTGGATGTAGCCGTGGCTGATCTCGATGGTGGCACCCATGCGCTCCAGGGCTTCCAGGTGCAGGTTCACGGGCCGGGCACCGATGGCGCAGCCGCCGGGCAGGCTCACCGTGGCCTTGCCGAAGCGGGCCAGGAGGGGGCCCAGCACCAGGATCGAGGCCCGCATGGTCTTCACCAGGTCGTAGGGGGCTTTGGGGTCCTCGCTGCCTGCGCAGGCGAGGGTACCCTTCAGCTCGAAGCCCTCGCCCTCGGGTTCCAGGGTGGCCTCGGTGCCCAGCGCCTGCAGCACCTTGACCATGGTGCGGATGTCGGCCACGGCGGGCAGGTTCGACAGGACCACCGGCTCTGGCGTCAGCAGGGCCGCCGCCAGGCAGGGCAGCGCCGCGTTCTTGGCACCGGACACCCGGATGCGCCCCAACAGGGGGTGGCCGCCTTGAATCACCAGTCTGTCCATCGAATCTCCTGCCATCCAGCGTAGCCCATCCCGTGGGGCCGAGGACGCGGCGGCCAGGCCCCGGGACGCATTTCTTGTCCCGGAAAGGCGCCATTGGCCTGAAAATCCCCCCATGTCTCATCCCGCGATGCGTCCTCCCTGTGGCACCCGGCTGCTCCGTTTCGTGGGGGACCGGGCGGTCTTCAGCCTCGACCATCCCGAGCCCGGAGTCCCCGGCTGGCGGGCCTACCTGCGCACCAACCTCACCCGCGGGGCGCGGATGCGGGAGGAGACTCTGGGCCTGCTCGGAGAGAAGCTGCGCGATCCCGCCGGCTCTTCCTGGCGGGACATCCCTCTCCAGGCCACGTCCGAGGGCTGGATCTTGGACCTGGCCCTTACGGAGCCCGGCCCCTTCCGCGCCAAGGCCTACTGTGTGGATCCCGAAGGCTTCCAGCACTGGCCCGAGGGCGGGAACGTGGAGCTCACGGTCCATCCGGACCGGCTGCGCACCGCCAACACCATCTACTGCGCCTTTCCCCGGATGTTCGGCGGCGCGGCGGGCCGCCAGCGGCCGGAGCTGGCCAAGACCATCCATGAGCTGGACCTGGCGGACTACACCGTGATCCCGCCCTCGGGGCGGCTGCGGGACCTCACGGCCGAGGTGCCCCACATCTTCGAGCGCCTGGGCTGCCGCATCCTCCACCTGCTGCCGGTGGGGCCCGTGCCCACCACCCACGCCCGCATGGGGCGCTTCGGCAGCCCCTACGCCCAGCTGGACCTCACGGCCATCGATCCCGCCCTGGTGGACTTCGACCAGCGGACCACGGGCGAGGACCAGTTCCGGGAGCTGACCTCCGCCGTCCACCAGCGGGGCGGCCAGGTCTTCCTGGACATCCTCGTGAACCACACGGGCTGGGGCTCCCGCCTGCTGGAGCACCGCCCCGAGTGGTTCCGCCGGAACCCGGACGGGACCTTCCACAGCCCCGGCGCCTGGGGCAACACCTGGGCGGACCTGGTGGAGCTGGACCAGGGCAGCCCGGCCCTCTGGGACACCGTGGCCCGGGCCCTGCTGGTCTGGTGCGGCCGAGGCGTGGACGGCTTCCGCTGCGACGCGGGCTACATGGTGCCGCTGCCCGCCTGGCAGTACATCACCACCAAGGTCCATCAGGCCTATCCCGAGGCCGTGTTCCTGCTGGAGGGGCTGGGCGGCGCCTGGGAGGCCACCGAGACCCTGCTGACCAGGGGCGGCATGCACTGGGCCTACTCCGAGCTCTTCCAGAACTACCGGCCCACGGAGGTGGCCACCTACCTCGACCACTGCTTTCGCCAGGGGGAGTGTTCGGGGCTGCTGGTGCACTACAGCGAGACCCACGACAACCTGCGGCTCGCGGCCCAGGGGGCCGGCTGGTCCCGCCTGCGGAACCGGCTCTGCGCCCTGGCCAGCCAGAGCGGGGGCTTCGGCTACACGTCTGGGGTGGAGTGGCTGGCCACGGAGAAGGTCGATGTCCACGAGGCCCGGGAGCTGGTCTGGGGCGCCGAACCCAACCTGGTCGAGGACCTGGCGGCCCTCAGCCGCCTGCTCGCGGACCATCCCTGCTTCTTCGATGGCGCCGAGGTCCGCCGCCTCAGCGTCGCGGACGCGCCGGGCCTGGTCCTGCTGAGGACTTCCGCCGAGGGCCTCGACCGGACCCTGGTCCTCGTCAACCTGGACCCCGAAGCGCCCCAGCCCTGCCGCATCGAGGCCCCGGTCTGGGCCGACTTCGGCGATTCCAGTTTGGACCTCCTGGGCCAGGCCAGTCCCGAGCAGCAGGTGCTGCCGGACGGCGCGCGCCGCCTCATCCTGCCCCCCGGCGGCAGCTACTGCCTCGCGGCTCAGCGGGCCCCCCGGGGTCTGGCGGGCGAGGCTTACCGGGAGGCCCGGGCCCAGGCGGCCTGGGCCCTCCAGGCCATGGCCGCGGTCCTGCCGGCGGAGGCCCTCGGACCTGCGGACTGGCGGGAGCTGGCTGGGCGCGTCGCCCGGGACCCGGCCGCCTTCCTGGCCGCGCTGTCCCACCTGGACGCGGGCCTGCTCCGGCAGGACCTGCTGGCCGCCCTGGACCAGGCCCAGCAGGCCGGGACCTTCCCCCGGGTCACCCTCTGGCAGGCGGAGGACCTGCGCCGGGTGAGCCTCGTGGCCCCGGACCACTGGCTGCTGCTCTGGGAGACCGCGCCCTTCGAGGCAACGCTTGTCCTGGCGGGCCACCCCAACCTGCACCTGCGCAGCATCCCCGTGGCGGGCGGCCACATCGCCGCCGTGCCGCCCCAGCCCGTGCGGGCCGGGGACGCCACGCTGCAGCTGCACCGCCACCGCGCGGGCGAGGGGCCGCTCCGGGCGGAACTCCGGTTCCTCCCGGCGGTGCCGGAGCCCATTCGGTCCGGTCGCGGCGGGTTGGCCCTGCTCACCAATGGGCGCGGCGGCATGGCCCGGCTCCATGCGGATCTTGGCACCATCGCCTCCAAGTACGACTGTCTCCTGGCTGCGAACCTGCACCCGACGGCCCCCTCGGACCGCCATGTGCTGGTGAAGCGGCTGCGGGCCTGGGTCAATGCCGACGGCTTCATCAGCCCGCTGGACGGCCTGAACCTCACGCACTTCGAGGCGGGCCCGCCGGTCCGGTGGACCTTCCTGGCCGGCGCCGGGGACGGGTGCCGCGTGGAGCTTCACCTCGAGGCGGAGATGTTCCCGGACCGAAACACGGTGGTGCTCCGCTGGTCCCGGCCCGCCCAGGATCACAGCGCCAGTGACCTGCCGGGGGACCGCCAGGTGCGGCTCACGGTGCGGCTGGACCTGGAGGACCGCTCCTTCCATGGCGAGACCCGCCTCGATCCCGCGCTGGAGGCCCACTTCGCGGCGTCCACCAAGCTCCTGGAAAACGAAGTCGGCTTCGCCTTCAAGCCGGCTCCAGGCCGCCAGCTCCAGGTGACGGCGGAGGCGGGGGTCTACCGGCCCCAGCCTGAGGCCTGCCGAGGCATCCACCATCCCGTGGAGGGTTCCCGGGGGCTCCTGAATGTCGGGGACGCCTGGAGCCCGGGCTGGTTTGACCTGTCCCTGCCGCCGGGCGCCGAGGTCGCCATGCGGATCGATGCCGAAGCCTCCTGCGCTGAGGAAACCGCACCGGCCGCGGCCTCTCAGGCCCGGGACATCCCCGAGCGGCTCCACCAGGCGCTCGGCGCCTTCCTGGCCCGCCGTGAGGCGGGTCTCACGGTCATCGCCGGCTATCCCTGGTTCCTGGACTGGGGCCGGGACACCCTCATCGCCAGCCGGGGTCTGCTGGCCGCGGGCTGGGCCGAGGACGCCGGGCTGATCCTCAGGACCTTCGCGGCCCTGGAGGAGGGCGGCACCCTGCCCAACATGCTGGGTGCTGACAGCACGGCGGACCGGGACACATCCGACGCGCCGCTCTGGCTGGCCGTGGCCTGTGAGGAGGCCGCCGAGCAGCTGGGCGTGGCGTTCTATCAGGCGGATGCCGGCGGCCGCACCGTGATGGAAGTGCTGACCTCCCTGGGCGAGCACCTGCGGCGGGGAGCCCAGAATGGCGTGGCCATGGATCCCGGCTCCAGCCTGCTGTGGAGTCCCGCGCACTTCACCTGGATGGACACCCGCTACCCCATGGGCACGCCCAGGGAGGGCTATCCGGTGGAGATCCAGGCCCTCTGGATCCGGCTGCTGCGCCTGCTGGAGCGGCTCCTCGCGCCCAGCGACGGGGAGCCCTGGGGTGACACCGCCGCCCGGGCCGAGGCCTCCCTCGCGGCCTTCTGGCTGGAGGACCGCGGCTGGTTCGCCGATGTCCTGGTAGCCGAGAAGGGGACGCCCGCAGCCCAGGCGGTGCCCGCGGATCACCTGCGGCCCAACCAGCTCTTCCTGATCTCCCTCGGCCTGGTGGTCGGCAAACGCGCCCGCCGGGCCGTGGCCGCCTGCGCCCGCCACCTGCTGGTGCCCGGAGGGTTGCGCAGCCTGGCGCCCCTGCCAGTGAAAGTGCCGCTGCCCATCCCGGCCCCCTGGGGTACCACCCTCAACGACCCGCTGCAGCCCTACTGGGGGCACTACGAGGGCGACGAGGATACCCGGCGCAAGCCCGCCTACCACAACGGCACGGCGTGGGTCTGGCAGCTGCCCATGCTCTGCGAGGCCCTGGACTTGGCCTGGGACGGGGACGCCGCCGCCCGCGCCACGGCCCGGGCCTGGCTGGCCTCGGTCGGTCCCTTGCTGGATGTGGGGTGCCTCGGGCAGCTGCCCGAGCTCCTGGATGGCGACGCGCCCCACGCCCAGCGCGGCTGTGATGCCCAGGCCTGGAGCGTCAGCGAGGCCCTGCGCGTCTGGAAGGTGCTGCATCCCTGAATCAAGTGTCATGGTTCAGCGGTTTAGACACTAGAATGGCCCATGGAACCTTCGCGCCTCGCCTCTTTCCTGGGCGATCTGGATCTTCACTTGCTGGGCGAGGGTACCCACCTGCGGGCCTACGAGAAGCTGGGTGCGCACCCCTGTGAGGTGGATGGCGTCGCGGGCGTGAATTTCGCGGTATGGGCCCCGAACGCCCGTTCGGTGAGCCTGGTGGGTGACTTCAATGGCTGGGATGGCCGGCAGCAGCCCATGCGCCAGGCGGGACCCAACGGGTTCTGGGAGACCTTCGTCCCGGGAGTGGGTCCCGGCGCGCTCTACAAGTTCGAGATCCACGGCCCCGGAGGCAACCTCCTCCCGCTGAAGGCCGATCCCTTCGCGTTCCGCTCTGAGCGGGCGCCGGGCACCGCCTCCATCGTCCACGGACTGCCGGAGCGTCCCTGGGGCGACGGAGCCTGGATGGAGCAGCGCCGCCGGACCCGGGCCCACGCCGCGCCCATGAGCATCTACGAGCTGCACCTGGGCTCCTGGCGCCGCCGTCCGGACGGCACCTTCATGAGCTACCGCGAGCTCGCCGCCGAGCTGGCGCCCTACGCGAGCTGGCTCGGCTTTACTCACATCCAGCTGCTGCCCATCATGGAGCACCCCTACGATCCCAGCTGGGGCTACCAGCCTTTGGGTCTCTTTGCGCCCACCAGCCGCTTCGGCGGACCCGAGGACTTCCGGGAGTTCGTGGACACGATGCATCAGGCGGGCCTGGGCGTGATCCTCGACTGGGTGCCCGCGCACTTCCCCGAGGATGCCCACGGACTGGGCATGTTTGATGGCACGCACCTCTACGAGCACGCGGATCCCCGGCAGGGTCGCCACACGGACTGGGGCACCCTGATCTACAACTACGGGCGCACCGAGGTCCAGAACTTCCTCTTCGCCAACGCCCTCTTCTGGCTGGACCAGTACCACATCGACGGGCTGCGCGTGGACGCGGTGGCCTCGATGCTCTACCTGGACTACAGCCGCGAGGAAGGCCAGTGGATCCCCAACCGCTATGGCGGCCGGGAGAATCTCGAGGCCGTTGCCTTCCTGCGCCGCCTGAACGAGGTGGTCTACAGCCAGTTCCCCGATGCCTTCACCGTGGCGGAGGAATCCACTGCCTGGCCTGGCGTCTCCCGCCCCACGGACAAGGGCGGCCTCGGTTTCGGCTTCAAGTGGGACATGGGCTGGATGCACGACACCCTGCGCTACCTGGGCCAGGGCATGATGGCCCGGCCGCACCACCACGACGACATCACCTTCTCGATGCTCTACCACGATGCCGAGAACTACGTCCTCCCCCTCTCCCACGACGAGGTGGTCCACGGCAAGCACAGCCTCTACGGCCGGATGCCCGGGGATTCCTGGGAGCGCCTGGCGAACCTGCGGCTGCTCTATGCCTGGCTGTATGCCCACGGCGGCAAGAAGCTGCTCTTCATGGGCGGCGAGTTCGCCCAGGGGCTGGAGTGGAACCACGACACGGCCCTGGACTGGGGCCTGCTGGAGCAGCCGGACCACAAGGGCATCCACGACCTGCTGCGGGACCTGAACGGGCTCTACCGCCGCCTGCCGGCCCTGCATGAAGGGGACTGCCAGGGGGGCGGCTTCGCCTGGATCGACTGCGGCGACCGGTTCAACAGCGTGCTCACGCTGCTGCGTCGCGCCTCGGACCCCGGGGACTTCGTGGTTGCCGCCTTCAACTTCACGGCGCTCCCCCAGCATGGCTACCGCATCGGGGTGCCGGCAGCGGGCACCTATGTCGAGCTGCTGAACACCGACTCCGAGCACTACGGCGGGCGCAACCTCGGCAACACCGGGCGGATCCAGACCGAGCCCATCCCCGCCCACGGCTTCCCGCAGTCCCTGAACCTCACCCTCCCCCCCCTGGCCGCCCTGTTCCTGCGGCCTGAAGCAGTCCCTTCTTCGCCTCGCTCCTAGGACGTTTCATGGACAAACTACTCCCCAAGCTGCAGCAGCTCACCCAGAACCTCTGGTGGACCTGGAAGCCCGAGGTCCGCACGATCTTCCGGGATCTCGACATCGAGCTCTACCACCGGGCCCACCAGAACCCCATGTCGGTCCTGAAGCAGATCTCGCCCGAGCAGCTGGAGCAGCGGGCAGCGGACGTAGACGTGCCGGCCCGGGTCGATCGCGCCCTGCGGCAGCTGCAGGAGTACCTCACGCCCGTCACCACCTGGGGCCTCACCCACGCCGGGGCCATGCGCTCCCGGCCCATCGCCTACTTCTGCATGGAGTTCGGCATCCACGAGTCCCTGCCCATCTACTCGGGCGGCCTTGGCATCCTGGCGGGCGACCATCTGAAGGCCGCCTCGGACCTGGGCATCCCCCTGGTGGGCGTGGGCCTGCTCTACCACGAGGGCTACACCAGCCAGGTGCTGGACGCCAACCTCTGGCAGCAGGATGTGGTGGAACCCTACGAC
>CAIPAY010000231.1 GCA_903863195.1 uncultured Holophagaceae bacterium | reverse complement strand
CCGGATCGATCCCGACCGCCTTGCCGGAGGGCGCTTGGAGCGGGTCGTATACCCGCTGGCCTTGTGTGCAAACCGTTACCATTTGGGACCTTGCGCAAAACGGACCACAACTGCTGGAAAGCCGGTGCTGACGCTTAAAAGATTAAAATAGAAACCCTGTAGGTCAATAAAAAAATACTGATATGTGAAAATTTTTACCCAACGGGCTGGGACAGCGGTGGCAGCACCGACTCCGCATGCAGCAGCGCCGCCAGGGTGAGGCAGGGGGAGAGGTCCACCACGGTCCCCTCGGGCAGCACTGCTGGGGCCGTCCAATCCACCAGGGCCCAGGTTCCGGTCCTGAATCTGGCGCTGACCTGCTCGCTGCGGAAGGAGGCTAGCTCGCCGGTTACCTCCAGATGGTAGGTCTTCCCGGCCAGGCGGGCTTCGATAACCAGGCCCGCGGGCTTGCGCGCGAGCCGGAAGGCGTCGCCCTTGGCCTCGCGGTAGCCCTCCTTGTCGATCCAGAACCGGGGCTTGTCCTTGTAGGGGGCGCCGGCGGCGGGACAGAAGGTGTCGCAGTTGCCGCACTCATTGCAGAAGTCCGCGACGTTGATGGTCTGGACCCGCTGGGCCACGGCGAAGGGTCGGGTGCCCTCCATCACCAGGCTGCCCTGCCGCTGGACGAGGAGGGGCAGCTGCAGGCTGAAGGGCTCCAGGCTGTAGGCCAGGTTGGCGCGGTTGGGACAGACCGTGACACAGAGGCTGCAGAGGTCGTCGCAGTCCAGGCAGCGGCTGGCTTCCTTGGCGGCGGACTCCGCGGTGAAGGGCTTGAGCACTTCGTCAAAGCCGTGCCGGTCCACCAGGGGCAGCACGGGCACCTGCTGCGCCCCCACGAGGCGACCCTTCTTCTCCATGAGCGCCGCATCTGCCGCGCCCTTCTCGAGCAGGGGCTCGGCCTTGAGCTCCACCCCGTGGCTCAGGGCGATGGCTTCCGCCACGGCCCGGCCATCGGCGATGGCCATGATCACGGAGGAGGCACCATGCACCACGTCGCCCCCGGCGAAGAGGCCGGGCACCGAGGTCGCGCCGGTGGCGGGGTCCACCACGAGGTAGCCGCTGCCGTTCCGTTTGAGCTCCAGGCCCTCCAGGAAGTCGAGCACGGCCTCCTGGCTGATGGCCGAGATGATGGTGTCCGCGGGGACCAGCTCGACGCTGCCCTCCACCGGCACCGGCCGGGGCCGGCCGGAAGCATCCCGCTCGCCCAGGCGCATGCGCGTGCAGGCCAGCGCCTTCACCCGGCCATTCTCCGCGACCACCGAGGCCGGGGCCAGCAGGTCCCGGATCTGGATGCCCTCTTCCACGCAGTCGTGGACCTCCGCGGGATCCGCAGGCATCTGGGCCCGGGTGCGGCGATAGACGATGGTGACCTCGCTGCCCGGTGCCAGCCGGATGGCGGAGCGCACCGCATCCATGGCGGAGTTGCCCGCGCCGATGACCAGGATGCGCTGGCCTAGGTCCATGGGCGTGCCCGCCCGCACCTTCGCGAGGAAGTCCAGAGCATCCATGACGCCCGGCGTGTCTTCGCCAGGGATCCCCAGGCGCTTGCCCTTCTGGGCGCCGACGCCGAGGAACACCGAACCGTAGTCCCGGCGCAGCTCGGCCAGGGTGAAGTCGCGGCCCAGCACCTTGCCCAGCAGGATCTGCACACCCAGCTCCCGCAGGCGCACCAGGTCACCTTCCAGGGTCGCGTTCGGCAGGCGGTAGGCCGGGATCAGGCCGCCCACCATGCCGCCCAGCTCCTGCTTGGCCTCGAACACGACGGGCTCGAAGCCCATCTTGGCCAGGTAGTAGGCGGCGGACAGGCCCGAGGGGCCCGCGCCGACGATGGCCACCTTGATGCCCAGAGACTTGCCAGCCACCTCGGCGGGCAGGGGTCCGGCATTCTCGAAGGCAAACCGCTTGATCTCGCGGATGGCCAGGGGCGCATCGTAGAAGTTGCGGACGCAGCGCTCGGTGCAGGGGTGGTCGCAGACGCTGCCGGTGATGCCCGGCTGGGGGTTGGTGCGGAGGATGACCTCCATGGCCTCAGTGGGCTTGCCGTGGGCCACCAGCCACAGGTAGTCCGGGATGTTCTGGTGCGTCGGACAGGCATCCACACAGGGCGCGGCGATGCAGTCGAAGTGGCCCAGGGGCCGGTCGCCCTTGAAGTCCAGGGGGCGGGTGCGGCGGGCATAGACGTCGTCGCCCACGGCCTTCACACCGTAGCTGGCGAGGTTGAACCGGGCCCCATGGCCGCCGGAGCGGGCCTGGATGAAGGCGTCGAGGCTGGCCGCGCCCACCTCGTCCATGGCCGCTTCCAGGTTGACCAGGTACTGCTGCAGGCGGGCGTAGCCGCCGGGCTTGAGCAGGTCGGTGCAGACGGTGACGGGGCCGAGGCCCGCCGCCACCAGGTCCGCGAAGTTGCGCGCGTCGGCGCCGCCGCAGAAGCTGACGGGCACCTGGCCGTCGAGCTCCTCGGTGACCAGGGTGGCCAGGGTGAGCGTGAGCGGATGCAGGGCGCGACCCGACAGATACATCATCTTTTCGTTCGTGGGGAACACGGGCCGGTGGTTCACCACCTCGAGGGTGTTGGAGAGCTTGAGGCCGAAGCCGTTCGGGCGACCCTCGGCCACCTGGGCCAAGGCCTTGACCATGGCCATGGCGTCCGGCCACTTGGGGTCGTGGCCGAAAGCCTCGTCAGGCACGGTGATGTCGAAGCCCAGGGTGTCATTGAGCAGGCCCCGCAGCCGCTCAGGGCCGAGCAGGGTGGGGTTCAGCTTCACCCAGGTGTGCATGCCCATGTCCGTGAGCAGGAACCGGGCGATGCGCTCGATCTCCGCCGGGGGGCAGCCGTGCATGGTGGAGAGGGTGATCTGGTTGGACAGCTCGGTGGGGATGGCTATGTCGCGCACGCCCGGATAGACCTCGGCCACCGCCGCGATGGCGGCCTCCAGGGCCGGGCCGGCGTTGCGCATATCCGCGATGAACTTCTGCACCCGGGGGTGCTGGATGCCCTCCAGGTTGTAGCCCACGCTCATGCTGAAGTGGGTGCCCGGATCCTTGAGCCCCAGCTTGTGGGCCAGGGCGTGGATGAGCACCCAGGCGTTGAGGTACTCCGTGAAGGACTCTTCGAGCTTGAGCTCCTGGGACCACTCGCAGTTGTAGGTCTCGTCCGCCGCATCGATGCAGGGGCGGCTCACCTCGATCTCGTCGAGGATCTGGACCGTCTTTAGCTCGATGAAGCGGGCGCCGCACAGCCAGCTGGCCACGATGTTCTGCGCCAGCTGGGTGTGGGGCCCCGCGGCCACGCCCAGGGGCGCGGCCACGGTGTGCCCGAACATCTCCCGGGCCAGCTTGGGATGGGGCACCTGGAAGTTCGCCTTGGGGATGCCCATGACGGCGTCCCGGCTGTCGAGCTCGCTGAAGATCCAGCGAGCCAGCAGGTCGATCGAGGCGGAGCGGAATGCTTTTTCCATGGTGCCTTGCTCCCGTGCAAACGGAGGAGACGGAACTGCCTTGGTGCGGCCAGCTAGACGAGCCCGGCGAAGACGGTGGGGTAGCGGGCCAGGAAGGCAGCGCTGTGCTGGAGCTCGCGCTCGTCCAGGCACTCACCAATTTTGTGGGTGTTCTGCTCGATGCCCGTGCCGAAGCCGATCATGGCGGGGTGCTTGTAGACCCCGTTGTTCACCCACCGCTTCGCGGCGGCGCCGGGAACACTGGCGTCCTTGGGGATGGGGTAGCCCACGCCGTCCGTGCTGAAGACCCAGCGGTCCACGCGGGGCTCCTTGGTGAGGACGCCGCCGGTACCCACCTTGCCGTCCACGTTGGGAGAGATGACCTGCTTGTAGGCGGCCACGGCGGCCTGCACGGCAGGGTGCTCCTCGGGGGTGAGCCAGCCCAGGTAGACCTGGGGGTTGTTCAGGACATAGCCCTTCCAGGAGGCGTCGGTGTAGGTGGGGATGGAGACCTCCACCGTGAGGCCGGCCTTGCGGGCCACGGCCACGGCGTCGAGGGCCTCGACATCGGCGCAGGACTGCTCCGGGGTCTCACCGATGGTCAGGCGGCGGTCGAAGCGGAAGGTGAATTTCTCAGGCACGGCGCAATCGCTGGGGGTGTCCAGCTTGGACCAGGAGGCGGTGCGGGTGCCGTGGCCCAGGAACTTGTCGTCCAGGAAGCCAACACGCTGGTCGTACTTGTCCGCGGCTTCCTTCAGGATGGCGCCGCCGAACTCCAGGGGGTTCTTGCCTTCCCAGGGCATGGAGCCGTGGCAGGACT
>CAIPAY010000230.1 GCA_903863195.1 uncultured Holophagaceae bacterium | reverse complement strand
GATCGGTGCCCCGGACGAACTTGACGGCCACGGCCCGCTCCAGGGAGGCGTCCCAGGCGCGGTGCACCTGGCCCATGCCCCCTTCGCCCAGGAGGCTCTTCAGGTCGATCCGGCCATCCAGCGGCGGCAGCAGCAGGCTCACGGCAGATCCCTCAGGGCCGCAGCCATGCGGCGGGCGACTTCCTCAAGCTCGGGCTCCGCGTAGTTCGAGAACCCCAGGCGCAATCCTGCCACAGGGCCGCTGTCGAAGGCGAACTGCCGCCCGGGCTGGAAGGCGACACCGTGGGCCAGGGCTCGGGCCGCCCAGGTGTCCACGTCGATGCCCTCCTGGACCCGGACCCAGAGGGCCAGGCCGCCGCTCGGGGCCTCCACGGTGATGCTGTCCCCGAGCTTGCGCCGCAGGGCCGAGCAGAGGATGTCGCGCCGGTGGCGGTAGACCAGGTGCATGCGGTTCAGGTGGCGGGCCACCTCGCCATCCTCCATGAGGTCGGCCATGGCGCGCTCCAGGACCATGTCCCCCTGCCGGTCGAAGGCCAGGCGCAGCTCCCGCATGCGCTGGATGAGGGGGGCCGGGGCGTGGACGAAGCCCAGCCGGAGGCTCGGCGAGAAGATCTTGCTCAGGGTGCCCACGTGGATCACCACCGCAGCGGGGTCGTCCGCGGCCAGA
Source organism: uncultured Holophagaceae bacterium (assembly GCA_903863195.1). Classification (GTDB taxonomy): domain Bacteria; phylum Acidobacteriota; class Holophagae; order Holophagales; family Holophagaceae; genus Geothrix. Next base: position 8,014 of record CAIPAY010000230.1, on the reverse strand, counting down.
GGGGCGCTGGCCCGGCCCTCGAACTGGAACTCGGACTCCTGGTCCAGCTCGATGACCGCGAAACGGTGCTTCACCGCCAGCTCCATGAGCCGGGCCCTGCGCTCTGGGGCCAGCACGGCCAGGGTCGGATACTGGCGCTGGGGGGTCACCACCACGGCCCGCACCGAGCTCTCGTGCAGCAGGGACTCCAGGGCCCCGATGCGCAGGCCGCCCTCGTCCACAGGCACCGGCAGGCACCGGGCGCCGGTCTTGACGAGGACTTCCCAGGTGCGGCGGTCCCCCAGGGACTCAACTGCCACGGTGTCGCCGGGGCGGCAGAGCGCCTCAGCCACCAGAAAGGTGGCCATCTGGCTGCCCCGGGTGATCAGGAGGCGGTCCGGCGCGGCGGGGATGCCCCGGGTGCTGGCCAGCATCCGCGCCAGCGCCTCCCGAAGCTTGGGATGGCCCTGGGGATCCTCGAGGCTGAGGGCGCTCTGGTGGTTGAGGGTGAGGGCCCGCCGGTAGGCCCGGGCCAGGGCCGCGCCTGGCAGCAGCCGGGGATCAGGCACACCGCTGCCGACCTTGAGCAGGTCGGTCCGGGCGGCATCGGCCTCGGGCCGGGCCCCGCCCCCAAGGTCGAAGCCCATGGCCACCGGGGGGGCGTCCTCGCCGGGCAGTCGGTTGGGCGGGTGGAGCGCCACGAGGCTGCCTTCGCCCGGCAGGGAGGTCACCCAGCCCTCCACCTGCAGCTCCCGGAAGGCCGCCATTACCGTGTTGCGGTTGACGCCCAGCTGCGCCGCCAGGGTCCGGTAGCCGGGCAGGCCGTCGCCGGGCTTCAGCCGCCCGCGGTGGATCTCGTGCATGAGGGCGTGGGCGATCTGCAGGTAGACCGGTTCCTGGCTCGAGGGATCCAGGAACACTGTGGGGGTCCAGACGCTTGCCAATGCCACTCCCAGGGGGTCCGCCATGGTATCGGCCCCGCAGGTGCGTTGATTGAGTTCCCAGGGGGTTTGCTAGGCTGTTCGGGGAGACGCGCATGAACGGATGGGCTGGACTGAACGCAATGCTGCAGGCCGGGGAGGAGACCCGGATCCCCCTGGGCTGGTTTGACGCTCCCGGGTGGTCCCGGGTGGCGCACCTGCTGCTGGTGGCGGCGGCCTCCGTGGCGATCCTGGGCGCGGTGCATCTGGTCTCCCGGGCCGTCCGCCGGGCCGTGGACGACGGCAACGACAGCGTGACCTCCGATGCGGAGCGGCGCGCTGAGACCCTGGGGTCCGTGCTGACCAACGCGGCGCGGGTGCTGGTGATCGGGTTCTTCCTGCTGATGACCCTCCAGGAGTTCGGCGTCAACATCGGCCCCCTGGTGGCGGGTGCCGGCGTGGCCGGCGTGGCCCTGGGCTTTGGCGCCCAGAGCCTCGTGAAGGACGTCATCAGCGGGTTCTTCCTGCTCATGGAGAACCAGTTCGGCGTGGGCGACATCATCAGTGTGGACGACAAGCACATCGGCACCGTGGAGCGCATGACCCTGCGCATCACCCAGCTGCGGGACCTGGAGGGCCGGGCCCACTACGTGCCCAACGGCTCGATCCTGCGCGTGGTGGTGCTGTCCAAGGACTTCGCCCGGGCCCTGGTGGAGGTGGAGGTGGGCTACGACACCGATCCGGACCGGGCCTTCGAGGTGCTGCTGGAGGTGGGCCGCCGCTTCCACCGGGACCGCCCGGACCTGGCTGTGGAGCCCCTGGAGGTGAAGGGCGTCGAGGCCTTCGGCAACAGCGGCTACACCATCCGCACCCTCACCAAGACGGCTCCGGGCTCCCAGTGGGAGGTTCAGCGGGAGCTGCGCCGCCGCATTCTCCTGGCCTTCCGGGAGAGCGGCATCGTGATCCCCTACCAGCAGCGGGTGGTGCACCACCGGGGAACCGGGTCCGGGGATGCGCCGGACGTCACCGACTGAGGCTCTGCGTCGCGTCGGTGCGCTTCAGCCACGCCAGCAGCCCGGGGAAGTAGTGGGACTGGTCGTCCCACATGGCGCAGTGGCTGCCGTCGGGGCAGAGCAGGAAGCTGCCCCGCTGCACCTGGCCAGCGACCCACTTCATGTGGGCGGGGTCCATGGTGTCGTGGGTGGCGCCGATGACCAGTGTGGGCATGGCCAGCTTGGGCAGGTCGGCCTTGCGGTCCCACTGCTCCAGGCGGCCCGAAGCGCCGAACTCGCTGGGCCCCTGCATGAGCACGTAGACCTCCTTGTTGAGGCGGCCGAACATGCGGTTGATGGCATCGGGCCACTGGGGCAGGCGGCAGAGGTGCTTGGCGTAGTAGTGGGGCAGCAACAGCTCGAAGTAGCGGGGGTCTTCGTACTTCCCCGCGGCCTCCAGGGCCTTGATCTCCCTCACCACCGCCGGATCCATCTGCTTGGCCAGCACCTGCTCGGCATAGCGGTTGTAGTCCGGGATGCTCATCATCATGTTCGAGATCACGAGGCCCTTGAGGTTCACGCCGTATTTCAGGGCGTACTCTGCCGCCAGGATGCCGCCCCAGGAGTGGCCCAGCAGGTAGAAGTTGTTCCGGTTGAGGCCCAGGGCGACGCGCACCTGTTCGACCTCTTCCACGAAGCGGGCGGTGGTCCAGAGGTCCTTGTCCTTGGGCTGGTCTGAGTTGCCCGAGCCCAGCTGGTCGTAGTAGATGAACTCGATGCCCTCGGGGGGCAGGAAGCCCTCGAAGGACTCGAAGGCCTCGTGGCTTCCGCCGGGCCCGCCGTGCAGCAGCAGCACCTTGATGCGCGGGTTGTGGCCGAAGCGCTTGGTCCAGACCTTGAAGGGACCCTTGGGGGTCCGGATGGGGATGAGCTTCACGCCGCCTTCCTTGAGCTTCGAGGTGTCCGCGAAGTAGGTGCGTAGGGTCGGTGGTGCCGCCTGGGCAGCCAGAGGCAGGGCGCCCAGCAGGCAGGCGAGGGTCAGCAGCAGGGTCCGGCGCATGTTCACCTCGGGAGAGGGGGCAGTCTACACCCACAGCGGGTTCTGGCAATCGGCTCGCCCCTGGCCGTCAGCCCAACAGGTGGAGCAGGGTCTCCGCCGCCTCGGCGATCCGCGCGGGCGGCGTGCTGAGGGGTGGCAGCAGGTAGAGGCAGTCGCCCATGGGGCGCACCAGCAGGCCGCGGTCCAGGGCCGCCCGGTGCAGGCGCCAGCCGAAGCGGGCCTCGGCGGCATGGGCCACGCCCGTGGCGGGATCCACCAGACGGCAGGCGCCGATGGCGCCCAGCGTGCGGGCCTGGCGTATGGCGGGGTGGGTGGCCAGCGCCCCGAAGGCGGAGCGCAGGGCCTCGGCCAGGACCTGGGCCTGGGCCAGCACGGGCTCGTCATCGAAGAGGGCCAGACTGGCGCAGGCCACGGCGCAGGCCGTGGGGTTGGCGGTGTAGCTGTGGCCGTGGAGGAAGGCCCGGCCCGAGGCGGGCGTGCCCCAGAAGTGGCCGTAGAGCTCCTCCGTGGCCCAGGTGATCGAGAGGGGCAGCATGCCTCCCGTGAGGCCCTTGGAGAGGCACAGCAGGTCCGGCGCCACGGCGGCCTGCTCGCAGGCCAGGAAGGTGCCGGTGCGGCCGAAGCCCGTGGCCACCTCGTCGAAAATCAGGTACACGCCGTGAGCATCGCACTGGGCGCGCAGCTCCGTGAGCAGCTCCGGCGGCCAGATGCGCATGCCTCCGGCGCACTGGATCAGCGGCTCGGCGATGAAGGCCGCCAGGCGCGGCCCGTGCTGGGCGAAGAAGGCGGCCATGTCGGCCCGGGCGGTGGTGAGGCGGGCCGCCCAGCCCGTGAGGTCCGGGACCAGCTCGCGGCGGGGATCCTCGGGCACCTCCAGCCGGTCGCAGGCCAGCAGCAGCGGCCGGAACAGGCCCGTCATGAAGTTCTCCAGCTCGCCCACACCCACGGCGCCCAGGGTGTCGCCGTGGTAGCCGCCGCGCAGGGCGCCGAAGCGGTCACGGCCCGCCTCGCCCCGCTGCAGCTGCGCCTGGAAGGCCATCTTCAGAGCCACCTCCACGGCGGTGCTGCCGTCGTCCGAGAAAAAGGCCCGGGTCAGCGGGGCCGGGAGCCGGGGCCGGAGGCGGGTCACCAGCTCCAGGGCCGGTTCGTGGGTGAAGCCCGCGAACATCACATGATCGAGACGGGCCGCCTGACGCTCCATGGCCCCCACGAGGCGGGGATGGCCGTGCCCGTGGAGGCAGGTCCACCAGCTGGAGATGCCGTCCAGCACGCGCTCGCCGTTGTCCAGCAGCAGGTCGCAGCCCTCGCCGCCCACCACAGCCGCCGGAGGGTCGGCCTCGTGGACCTGCATCTGCGTGAAGGGATGCCAGACGTGGGCGCGGTCCAGGGCCAGGCGGTCGGACCAGTCGGGGGGCAGGGGCGTGGGCATGGGTCCAGTGTAAGAGGCCTTCCCCTGTTCTGTGGACAGGGCCTCGCTGCCTAGGGGCACAGGGCACCAACGAGTTACTCTTTCCCCTTCATCCCTGTTTTATAAAAAAAGACCAAGGAATAGGGATGAAGGGGATGAGGGGGATAAAAAGCAGGTGTCGATGGCCTTCAATCCTGTTTCCCAAGGCCATTGTTTAGGGGAGCACGTGGACCGGCACTGGCAGGAACTCCCGGAGCAGCACCGCATTCGCTTCTGCGGTCGCCCTGTCGGTGCCATCCGCGCCGGGATTCAGCAGGACGGCCTCCAGGCGCCAGCCGCGCAGCATGAGGGCCTCGGCGCTGAGCAGCGTGTGGTTCAGGGTGCCCAGGCCGCCCGTGGCCACCAGCACGCAGGGGAGGCCCAGGTCCGTCGCCCAGGCCAGGAAGTGGACCTTGGGTGCCAGGGGCACCATGAGCCCGCCCACACCTTCCAGCAGGAGGCGGCCTTCCGCGGGGCGGGCGCACCAGGCCGCGGCGGCTTCCAGGTCAAGGGTGCGCCCCTCCTGGCGGGCTGCGGCCAGGGGCGAAAGGGGTGCCCGGAGCAGGACATGGGTCTCGGCCGAGAGGTTGGGGCCCGCAAGGGCCGCGGCGTCGGCGCCGGGATCGTCGGGACCGGTCACGCCGGTCTGGAAGGGCTTGCGGTAGGTGACGGGACCCAGGGCCGCCCAGGCTTCGGCGATGCGCGCCGAGACATGGGTCTTCCCCACACCGGTCCCGGTGCCCAGGATCCAGATGGGGGAAGGCAGCCGATGGAGGTCCAGCATGGCGCCGGCGCGGAGTCCGGGCCTACTTCTTCAGCGTGCTCAGCATCTGCCGGGCCTGGCCGGCCTGCTCGCTGCTGGGCGCCAGGGTGATCACGCGGTTCCAGGCCTTGGCGGCCTCGTCCGGCTTGTTGAGATCCGAGCTGTAGATCACCCCGATGTTGAAGAGGCTCTGCACGTGGGCGGGATCCAGCTTGCTGGCCTTCTGAAAGCAGGCCAGGGCCTGGTCGAACTTCCGCAGCTCGCGGTACATCACGCCCTGGTCCGTGAGGACATTGGGGTCATTGGGCTGAATGGCCAGGGCTTTGCCGTAGGCGTCCACGGACTTCTGGGCCTGGTGGGTGTCGAAGTAGTCGTTGCCCAGGGAGATCCAGGCGTCATGGTTCTTGGGGTCGGCCAGGACGGCGGCCTCGGCCCGGGAGATGCGGGCCTGCACCTCGGCGCTAGGCAGGACCGGTCCGCTGGGCATGGCGCCGGCGGTGGGCATGCCGCCCCCCAGGGAGGGCGCCAGGGCCACCGGAGCCGCGTTTGTCGGGATCGGCGTGGCCTCCGGGGAGGAGAACCCGCCGGCCACGGCATAGCCCGCGAGGAAGCCGGCCACCAGGCCACCTGCCAGGGCGAAGATCAGGTTGCGGTCCAAGGGCACCTCCAAGACAGACCCAGGGATTCTCCCACAGGTCGGTCGAAGGCGCGCCGGGGATCAGTCCGCGAGGGCCGCCCGGAGGGCCGCCCGGAAGCGGGCGGGTGCTTCCATCTGGGGGACGTGCCCGCAGCGCTCGACGGGCAGGAGCTTCGCGTCGGGCAGGACGGCCAGCATGCGCTGGGCGTAGTCCAGGGGCATGAGCTGGTCGGCGACACCCCAGACCAGCCGCACCGGCTGGCCGAGCTCCCGCAGCTGTTCCTCGGTGAGCAGCCAGGCGCCCATGCTCAGGGCGGTGGCAGCGAACCGGGCCAGGGGGCCATTCTTGGCGGTCCGCACCAGGTCATCCAGGACGTAGTCGGGAATGGGTCGGCTGGAGGCATCCCGCAGCTGGGCCATGGTCTCCCGGGCCTCCTGGCGGTTGGCGGGGAGCAGGCGGACATGGGTGCTGCTGCCCGGCAGCGGGCCGCCGTTCACGGCGATGACGCGCGCCACCAGCTCGGGCTGCCGCCGCGCCAGGACCATGGCCATCCAGGCGCCCAGGGAGTTCCCGACGAGCGTCACGGGCCGGCCCTGGGCCTGGCTCGCGAGCACCGCCTCCAGGCCGGCATAGACCTGGGCGGCCTCGACGGGGCCTGTCGGGGGGGCGCTCTCGCCGTGGCCAGCGAGGTCGGGGATGAGGAGGGTGTGGTCCTTCACCAGGTCCTTCGCGGCCGCGGCCCAGGTACCCGCGTGGTCGCCGGCCCCGTGGATCAGCACCAGCAGGGGGCCCGCGCCGCCCACGAAGGCGGTCTGGGGGCCGATGGCGGTCGGCACGGTGATCTTCTTCAGGCCAGACGCGGCCAGGGAGCGCCGCGTGCCCCAGGCCAGCACGGCCAGGGGCCGCTTGAGGAACAGCCAGCCGCCCACTGCCACGGCGAGGAGGGCTGCTCCCAGGAGGAGGAAGCTGAAGATCCAGATCGCGGTCATGGTCACGCCTCACTCAGCATAGGGACCCCACTGGATGGCCGTGGCGGCCCAGACGAAGCCAAGACCCGCACCCACGAACACCAGGCGGGAGCCGTCCTTGATCTTGCCGTCCCGCAGCCCGAGCTCAAGGGAGAGAATCTGGTCGTTCTGGCCGAGGTGGCCGTAGTCGTCGAGGTAGGTGCTCTGGTCGGCCCGGAGGCCCAGCTCCGCCAGCACCGCATCGTGAGCGCTCCTTTTGAAGTGCAGGATGGCCAGGTAGTCGAGGCCGTCCTCAGGCAGGCCTGACAGCTTCATGGCCTCCCGGATCACCGCGTAGAAGTTGGGCATGGTGACCTCGCCCAGCTTGGCCTTGAAGGCCTCCTCGTCGGGCACGATGAAGTGGGCCTTGGCCACGTCCTCGGCCGCGGGCGGCCAGGCCTTGGTGCCGAGGGTGGGCACGATGCACATCTCGGAGAGGGAGCCGTCGCCGCGGAAGGCCGAGGCCAGGATCGCGTTGCGGCCTGCGTTCTTCTTCAGCACCACGGCCGAGCCGCCGGAGCCGATGTCGAGCATGAAGCGGGTCTCGGGCACGGAGATGTCGATGAGGTCGTTGTTGCGGTAGCCGGAAACCAGGAGGACGTGGTTCAGCTCCGGGTGCGTGAACATGAGCGCCTTGGCCACGTCCAGGGCGGCCATCATGGAGCCGCACATGGCCTCCATGTCGAAGCTCCAGGCCTTCTTCGCACCAATCTGGTTGGCCACGTAGAGGCCCGCCAGCCAGCAGGGGTAGTCCTTGTGCTGGGCGCCGCACCAGATCACCAGGTCGACGTCGCCGCCCGAGATGCCCGCGGAGTCCAGCGCCTTGCGGGCGGCAGCCAGGCCCATGAAGGCCGTGGTCTCGCCGGGCCCGGCGACGGGCTTGCCCTTCACGCCGAACTTGAGGGCGATGACACTCTCTGGAATGCCCGTGGCGGCGGCGAGGTCCGCGGCGGTCACCCGGCCGGGGGGAAGCCAGGTGCCAAACCCAGTGATGCCGACATGCATGGGAGCCTCCGTAAGAAATGAATCATCTCTCATTCTATTTTCGTCCCTTTCGACAAGACCTCAAGGGCGTATTTAGTCGGCCCTGAAATAGTCACAACTCCTTTTAAAGCTACTATTTGAGGGAACAAATGGTCGATTTTAAACACCAGATTGGAAGGGACAACCCCTCAGAATCCGGTGTACAGATGCGGCCACGAGAGAAG
>CAIPAY010000229.1 GCA_903863195.1 uncultured Holophagaceae bacterium | reverse complement strand
TCAGCTGGGAGAGCGCTGCGTTCGCAATGCAGAGGTCGTCAGTTCGATCCTGATCAGGTCCACCAGCTAACCCCCTGAGAAATCAGGGGGTTTTTTATGTGGAGTAGGGACGGCTCCGTTTCGACTCCGGCTTGTCTAGGCGGGTTGGGAATCGCCTGTGTTGGTGGCACGAACGGTCCCGAGACCTTTCTCCATCGATGAGTCCGATTCCTAGGATCGCAAATAACCCCATGGTCCCGAACGACCTTGGGAGAGATATTGGGAATCGAGGTTGTTCAATTTTATCTGAAGCTCGTTTTTTACCCACGAGCCTGGATGTCATTTGCAACGACTTGCAATCTCCAGACCGGAAAAAGGGATGGCTCGTTGCCTCACCAGATGCCAAGCGAGGGAGGACTCCATGAAGGTAGCGGAAGTCGTCGTCAAGATCCTTGAGCGGGAAGGCGTCCGTGATGCGTTTGGCATTCCGGGGGCTGGTATCAATCCCGTCTACAAATTCCTTGGACTCTCGAAGCAGATCAAGCACTACACCGTTCGCCACGAGGAGGCTGCGGTGCATGCCGCCGACGGCTACTTCCGGGCCAGCGGCCGGATGGCGGTGGCGCTCTGCACGTCAGGCCCCGGCGCCACGAATTTTGTGACGGGGATCTACACGGCCAACATCGACTCCATTCCCTTGATCGCCATCACTGGCCAAGGGGCTTCGGGATTGTTGGGGAAGGATGCCTTCCAGTGCGTCGACATTGCGGCGATCTGCAAGCCCGTCGCCAAGGCGACCTGGTGCGTGACCCAGGCCGCCGACCTCCCCGACATCCTGCGAGAAGCGTTCAGGACCGCGCGGGAAGGGAAACCGGGCCCCGTCCTCATCGATCTGCCGCTGGATATTCAGACGGCGGACATTCCCTTCGAGGTCGATCATTACCAGCCCGCCCCCCTCAAGCAGATGGCTCCGGATGCCTGTGTGATCCGGATGGCTGTTGATCTGCTGGTGCAGGCCAAGAATCCCATCATCATCATGGGCGGAGGCGTCATCCTGGCGCGGGCAGAGGAAGCCTGCATCAAGCTTGCCGAGGTCATCCACGCTCCCATCATCACCACCTACATGGCCAAGGGCGGGGTGCCGTTAGAGCACCCGCTCAATGTGGACCACGCTGGCATCCAGGTCGGCACCCCTCTCGGGAATCACTATCTCCTGGGCTCTGACGTCGTCCTTGGCATCGGCTGCCGCTTCACCGATCGGCATACCGGGGATGTGAAGGTCTACGCCGGAGAGCGGAAATTCATTCATGTGGATATCGAGCTCAAACAGATCGACAAGATCGTGAAGTGCGAGATCGGCATCGTGGCCGATGCCAAGCTGGCCATCGACGCACTCCTACAGGAAATTGCCGCCCGGAACGTGGAATTCCACGCGGCGGATCGCGTCAATGCCATACCCGAGCTCAGGACGTCGCTCCGACGAAAGGAGTTCTACGACTGTGTCCCCATCAAGCCCCAGAGGGTGTACTACGAAATGAATCGGGGGTTTGACGAGGACACGATGTTCACCACCGGCTGTGGGCTTAATCAGATCTGGTCAGGCCAATTCCAAAAAATCAACAAGCCAAGAAAGTACCTGCCTTCGGGAGGCTCCGGAACCCTCGGCTTCGACATTCCGGCTGCCTTTGGCGCCATGATCGCCCAGCCCGGCCCCAAGGCCGTGGCAGTCATGGGCGATTTCGGCTTCACCTTCATGGTTGAAGAGCTTGCGGTTGCTGCAACCTACCAGGTCCCCCTGGTTGTGGTCATCGTGAACAATGCCTATCTGGGCCTGATCCGACAGCATCAGAAGTACGCCTTCGATTTCGAGTACGCTGTTTCCATGAAAGAGAACCAGACGCTGATAGACTACGTCAAAGTCGCAGAGGGCCTTGGTTGCGCCGGCGAACGGGTCTTCAAGCCCGAAGACATCGCCCCGGCCATCGAGCGGGCAAAGGCCTCGAAAAGGCCGTACGTGATTGACATCGTATGCGAAGAGCAGACCGACTGTGCGATGGGCGGCAGCATCGCCGCGATCAGGGAATTCGACTAACCGCTCACCCGCCCGGGGCCCGCGGCTCCGGCACGGGATGGGGACGCCTGCAGGCCACCCAACGAACCTCCTGGAAAGGACAGCCATGCCAGCCTTCGCCGCCAATCTCACCATGCTATTTACGGAGGTCCCCTTCCTGGACAGGTTCGCCTTGGCGAAGGAGGCCGGCTTCAGGTTCGTGGAATACCTCTTCCCGTATGATTTCGATCCAGCAGAGCTGCGCCGGCAGCTGGACCAGCATGGCCTGCGCCAGGTCCTCTTCAACCTGCCGAGCGGGAACTGGGGCCAGGGCGACCGCGGCATCGCCGCCGATCCGGCCCGGGTCGCGGAGTTCCGCGCGGGGGTTCCGAAAGCCGTGGAATATGCCTTGGCGCTCGGCGTCGGCAACCTGAACTGCCTGGCGGGCAAGCGGGTCGCGGGGGTGGATGAGGCCCTCCAACTGGGAACCCTGGCGGAAAACCTGCAGTTCGCCGCCAGGCTGCTCGGAGCCAAGGGCCTGCGGCTGATGGTGGAGGCCTGCAACCACTTCGACATTCCGGGCTTCCTGCTGAACCGCACCGATCAGGCCCTGGGGGTTCTCGAGGCGGCCGGGGAGCCCAACCTCTTCCTCCAGTACGACGTGTATCACGCCCAGCGCGAGGAAGGCGAGCTGACAGCCACCCTGCGCAAGCACTTGCCCCGGATCGGTCACATCCAGATCGCAGACAATCCCGGCCGACATCAGCCCGGCACCGGCGAGATCAACTTCCCCTTCCTGTTCCAGGAGCTGGACCGACTCGGCTACGCGGGCTACGTGGGCCTCGAATACATTCCAACCCCTGACAGCCAGTCCTCGTTCGGCTGGATCAAGACCATGGGCTACTAGAACTCGACCAACCAGGAGAACGCACATGAAGATCGGATTCATCGGACTGGGGATCATGGGCAAGCCCATGAGCCTGAACTTGATCAAGGCCGGCTACCAGCTGGTGGTGATGGACGTCTTCGAACCCGCCGTGGCCGAGCTGGTCGCCGCAGGCGCCGAGGCAGCACCAACGCCCCGGGCGGTCGCCGAGCAAGCCGACATCATCATCACCATGCTCCCCAACTCGCCGCAGGTGAAGCAGGTGGTCCTGGGCGAACAGGGGGTCATCGAAGGTGCGCGCAGCGGTGCCGTGGTGATCGACATGAGCTCCATCGCCCCCCTGGTGAGCCGCGAGGTGGCCGGGAAGCTCGCTGCCAACGGCGTGGAGATGCTGGATGCGCCGGTGAGCGGCGGTCAGCCCAAGGCCATCGACGGAACCCTCTCGGTCATGGTGGGCGGCTCCCAGGAAGTGTTCGACCGCTGCTACCCGATCATGAAGGCCATGGCTGGATCCGTGGTCCGCACGGGGTCCATCGGCGCCGGCAACATCACCAAGCTGGCCAACCAGGTCATCGTGGCCCTCAACATCGCCGCCATGGCCGAGGCGCTCGTGCTGGCCACGAAGGCCGGCGTGGAGCCCGAGCTGGTGTTCCAGGCCATCCGGGGCGGCCTGGCCGGCAGCACCGTGCTGGACGCCAAGGCGCCCCTGGTGCTGGACCGGAAGTTCAACCCCGGCTTCCGCATCAACCTGCATATCAAGGATCTGGCCAACGCCCTGGATACCTCCCACGAGCTGGGCGTGCCCCTGCCCCTCACCGCTTCGGTGATGGAGATGATGCAGGCACTCAAGGTGGACGGCCAGGGCGACGCGGACCACTGCAGCCTGGTGCGCTACTACGAGAAGATGGCCCAGGTGGAAGTGCGCCGCTAGCCCTTGCCACCGCGAGCGCCCTGGGTGCGCTGACATACTGCAGAGGCCCCCGGGCCAGCTTCGCCCAGGCCCACCACCCCTGACTTGACAGGAACTACCCGATGCCGAGAGCCAACGTCTACATCACGCGGATGATCCAGCAGGAGATGATCGACCTCCTGCGCACCTGCCACGACGTGGAAGTCAGCCCCCATGACCGGGCGCTGACCCGCGACGAGCTCCTGCAGCAGGTGCGCGGCCGCGATGCGGTCATCTCCATGCTCACCGACGGCATCGACGGGGCCCTGCTCGACGCCGCGGGTCCGCAGTGCCGGATCGTCGCGAACTTCGCGGTGGGCTTCAACAACTTCGACCTGCAGGCGGCCACCCAGCGCGGCGTCATCTTGACCAACACCCCCGGCGTGCTCGACGAGGCCACCGCCACCCATGCCTGGGCCCTGCTGCTCGCCACCGCCCGCCGCATCACGGAGACCGACCGCTACGTGCGCGCCGGCCAGTGGCTTGGCTGGGGGCCCCTGGCCTTCCTCGGCCTGGATGTGGACCACAAGACCCTGGGCATCGCGGGAGGAGGACGGATTGGCTCCAACTTCGCCCGCAAGGCGGCGGCCTTCGACATGAAGGTGATCTACTCCGATGTGGCGCGGCTGCCTGAGTTCGAGCGCCAGTGCGGGGCCACGTTCGTCGACAAGGCCACCCTGCTGCGCGAGTCGGACTTCCTCTCCCTGCACCTGCCCCTGCTGCCCGAGACCCGCCACTACATCGGCGCCCCGGAGCTGGCGGCCATGAAGCCGACGGCCGTCCTGATCAATGCGGCGCGGGGCCCCGTCGTCGACGAGGTGGCCCTGGTCCATGCCCTGCAGAACAAGGTCATCTGGGGCGCCGGGCTGGATGTGTTCGAGAATGAGCCGCTCCTCGCCCCTGGCCTGGCCGAGCTCGACAACGTCGTGGTCGTGCCCCACACCGCTTCGGCGACCATCCAGACCCGCCTGGCCATGGCCAAGATCGCGGTCGACAACGTCCTGAGCGTGCTGCAGGGCGGGCTGCCACTGACCTGCGTCAACCCAGCCGTGCTCAAGTGAATTTCTTTAGAGCCCAGGCCTCTGCTCCGGTGCGGCCACCGGCCGGCTCTGCCACTGGCTGGCCCGGGCTCCCGCATGGGGCGGGCCCTGGGACTTCATGAAGGCCAGCACGGCGGATGGCCGGAAAAACAGACCCGCGACACCCGCCACTTCAATCACAGGCAGGCCCTTCCGCCGGGGTTCGCTGGCTGGGTCCAGGAGTGCCTTCTCGTCCACGAAGTAGCCCGAGGAGACCAGCCGTGCAGCCATGTCCTCGGCCACCACCAGCCACCCCACGGTGAACAGGAAGAGGGCCCGGTCGTGGCCAATGATCGTCTTTGCAGTCTGAGCATCCATGTTCTCACCGGCACAGTGGCATTCAGGGTTGATCGGGATCACCAAGCCGCAGGCGCTGTCTGCCTTCAGGAGGCGGCACGCCGCTTGGGCGCGTTGAGGTAGTCCAGGACGCCCACCAGGAAGGTCTCAGCCGTGGGACCGTGGGCCAGCCACCGGTAGGCAACTCCCTCCGTCGCCGAGCGGTAGTAGTGCGTACTGCACCCCATGGTCGTCCAGGGACAGCAGAGATCACAGGAGAGGAAACGCACCGCCGCAGGCACCTTCAACAGAGCCTTGATGCGGCGCTCGGCGCCCGCGGCCTCCTCGATGGTCGTGCCCAGCCAGATGTTCTTCGGGGGGTTGCCCCCCAGCCAGTCCTGGAGCCAGTGCACAAAGTGGTGACCTGCTGGCGTGGGCCAGCGGCCATTCTCCGCTTGAGCCTGATCAAGCGCCCTCTGCAGCAGGACCAGGATAGCTTCGGGTCGCTTGGTCAGGACCATCCAGGCGAGATGCGGGGTCTCCTGCATGGTCTCCAGAGCAGCCCGCCGGGGCCCGTCCAGCACCCGCTTGTCTTCCCAGAACTCGCTCATGGAATTGGTGAAGACCCGGAGGGTCTGTCTCTCCTTCAGTGCCAGGTGCTCGTATCGGAGGGCCTCGCTTCGGGCCCAGGCGCCACGCAGGGGGTGGGAGCTCCGGAAGAGTCTCCCCGCCGATCTGGGCGCAGCGGCCTGGTCCTGGTCCTGATTGAAGCAAGAGGCACAGGCGGTGGTGTCTTGGCTACAGCTGCGCCAGAAGTTCACCGCATAGCCAGTGTGGGTTGTGCTCGATTCCTCAGGCATGGTCGCCTCCAGGTATCCAGTGAGGAGGGCGTGCCCCCTCCGGGTTTTTCCGGTTCCTCGCTGAATCGTGTGGGTAAGGGACTACCTGGGTGGCAGCGCGAAGTCGAGTTTGCCGGCAATGAGGTAGGCGATATTGAGGAGGTTGTGGGTGGTTCGATAGCCTCGGGCCTTGGCCTTGGCGGCCTGGATCAGGGAGTTGATGCCTTCCATGAGGCCATTGCTTAACCCGCTACAGAACCAGCGAAGGACGCCCTCGGCATGCTCCATCAGGGTTCGGGCCACCTTGATCATGGGTTCCAGGCCTGACGCGAGGACCATCTCGCACCAGTCGGCCAGGAATCCTGCGGCGGCGATGGGGTTCGACTGCTCGTAGAAATCCTGAAGGGTCAGCCGCATCCGGTAGGCCTCGGCTGTCTGGAGGTTCAGGTGCTGAAGTTCCTGTAATCGTTCACGCTGGCGGGAACTCAGGTTCGACCGGTTCTTCAGCCAAACGTAGCGGCTGCGCTTCAGTTCGGGACGATCCCTGGCCTCGATGCGCCGCACATCATCCACGCCCTTGTTCGCCAATTGCATGACGTGGAAACGGTCGAAGGTGAGCTGGGCATTCGGGAATTGGGCCTTCAGCCCCCGGATGAACGCCTGGGACATGTCAGAGCAGGCCTCTGCGATCTGCTCAGCTGAACCTTGGTGAGCTTCCAGATCCTTCCGGAAACGCTCGACGGTGCTCTGGTCATTGCCCTCGGTACCGAACAGCAGCCTTCGCCGGTCCAGATCCATGAACAGCGAGACATAGTCCTGGCCCCGCCGAGCGGCGGTCTCGTCCACTGCGATGGCCTTCACCGTGCTCATGTTCAACCGCTGGCGTGCCTCCCCTACGTGGTAATCGACCAGGCGCCAGAGCCTCGTGTCGTGCTCTCCGACAATTCGGGCCACAGCATTCACGGGCATCTCTCGCATCAG
>CAIPAY010000228.1 GCA_903863195.1 uncultured Holophagaceae bacterium | reverse complement strand
CTACGACGGCATCGAGTACCGGGGCTACAGCCAGGCGGTGGTGGAGGCCCTGGCCCGGCACAGTGGCGTGCCCGTCTGGAACGGCCTCACGGACACGGACCATCCGACCCAGATCCTGGCGGACTTCCTCACCCTGGAGGAGCACCTCCCCAAGCCGCTCTCCGCGATGAAGCTGGTCTTCTGCGGAGACATCCGCAACAACATGAGCTACGCCCTGATGTTCGGCGCCGCCAAGACCGGCCTGCACCTGGTCGTCCTGGGGCCGAAGGCGCTGGCGCCGGATCCCGCGGTGCTGGCCGCGGCCCGGAAGGCGGGGGAGGAGACCGGCGCCGTCATCGAGGTCTCGGACAACCCGGACACCGCCCTGCGGGGCGCCGACGCCATCTACACGGACGTCTGGGCCAGCATGGGCGAAGAGGCCCTCATCCCCGAGCGGGTGAAGCTGCTGAGCCCCTTCAAGGTCACGCTGGAGCTGCTCCAGAAGACTGGCAACCCGGACGTGAGGTTCCTCCACTGCCTGCCCGCCTTCCACGACTTCGAGACCAAGCTGGCCAAGGAGCAGATGGCCCTGGGCCACGACATCCGGGAGGTCACGGACGAGGTCTTCCGCAGCGCCCACAGCATCGTCTTCGACGAGGCCGAGAACCGGCTGCACACCATCAAGGCGGTGATGGTGGCGACCCTCGTCTAGGATTTGTCCCGCCAAGAGAATTGGCCCCGGCTGGGGCCAATTCTCTGTGTGAACTGCTATGGTAGGGACCACCCACCCTGAGGAGTTCCCTATGCGCCTGCTTCGCTTGCTCGTTCTCCCTGCACTCGTCACCCTCTCGCTGGCGGCTGAGGAGTCCGCGCTGTCGGGCACCTGGGTCCAGGCCCGGGCCGATGACGTGGTGGCGGCGGTGAACTCCACCGTGGCCGATATGAACTTCATCAAGCGGCCCATCGCCCGCGCCAAGCTGGTGCGCCTCAACCCGGTCTACAAGAAGGTGATCATCGCCATCTCGGACAAGGAGACGATGGTGAAGTTCGACGACCGGGACGTGATCCCCATGCCCCCCGGCGGCCGGCCCGGCCCCTGGACCCGCGAGGACGGTGACAAGTTCATGGTGGCCGCCCAGGTGTCGAAGGATCAGATGATCCAGACCTTCAAGAACGATGAGGGCGAGCGCACCAACATCTTCAAGCTGAGCGCCGATGGCAAGACCTTGTCGATGAGCGCCACGGTCAAGAGCCCCCAGCTGCCCAAGCCGCTGACCTACTCCATCAGCTTCAGCCGCTGAGTCATCTCGTCAGCGTAATGGCATCCAGCTCGCGGCCCTGGACGTCGAGCTGGCGTAGCCTCAGTTTCTTCACCTCCACATCCAGCACTGTGAAGGAGTGCTGGTCGGCGACGAAGGCGCGGGTCCAGGGCTGCCAGCTGGTTCGTACATCCGTCTGCCAGCGGTCGTAGAGGTCGGCGCCACCAGCCCCGGTGACGATGTGGATGATGCCCTTGGGCCGGGTAGTGGTCCTGCCGTCAAAAGCGTCGTCCACCGTGAAGGTCCCTTCCACCGCCTTGCCCCGGGGCCCGATCTTCGTGGGGACGAAGGTTAGCGGGGCCGTGCGCTGGTAGTTGTGGACGTGCCCTGCGAAGACCAGGGCCACGCCGTGCTTCTCGAACAGCGGGCTGAGGGGGCGCATCCACTGGTCGTCGAAGTGCAGCCTCGAGCTCTGGAACAGGGGGTGGTGGACGGCCACGATGCGCCAGGCCGCGCCCTTGGCGGCCTTCAGGTCCGCCTCCAGCCAGGCCTTCAACGCCGGGCTGTGCCAGTCCACGTAGGGATTCGAATCCAGCACCGTCCAATGCACCGGGCCCCAGGTGAAGCTGTAGCTGGCCATGCGCGGAAAGGCCGGGCCCGCCGCGGCGACGATGGCGTCGTGGATGCCCGCCTTCACCGGCGCGGCACCGGGCTCGCCGGGCTTGAGCGCCGGTCCGTTCAGGGGCAGGGACCAATAGGCGTAGTAGGCGGACGCATCCTCGAAGCCCGGGAAGGGCGCGTCGTGGTTGCCGGGCATGCCCAGGAAGGGGATCTTCGCCATCAGCGCGCTCGCACCGTTATAGATCGAGAAGAAGTTCGGCCGATACTCCGAGGCCCGGCCCCGGCCATAGACCAGATCCCCCGTCATGAAGACCGCATCCGGCTGCTCCGAGGCGAAGGCCTTGGCGACGGCAATCTGGTTGGCGGAGCCGTCCCCCGCGTCACCGAACACGACCATGCGGTGCGCGCCGGCCTTGCGGGTCTGGGCCTCGGCCTCGAAGACCACGGCCCCGTCCCGCTTCACGCGGTAGGGCACACGGGCTCCCGGAGGCAGGTCCCGCAGGGTGGCGCGGCAGATGCGGTGGGGTGGCAGGGGCAGCGCGGCCAGGCGGCGCTGCGTGACCGGCGCCTGCGGCACCCAGCGCTTGCCGAGGCGCACCTCCACGGTCCAGACCTCATCGCGGTCCGCGGTGTGCCACAGCAGGTCCAGGCGCTCCCGGGCCGCGGGCACCGGAGCATCCCCGAGCTGCAGGTAGGGCTTCACCAGGAAGGCCTCCTGGGCGCTGAGCCCCAGGGCGAGACAGGCGATGAGGAGGGCGGTTCCGAGGCGCATTCCGTCAGTATCCCAGCTTGCCCCGCGTGTCAGCGCAAGCGATGCAGTGTCTAAAAAGAAGGAACGCGAAGGAGGGCGGTGATGAAAGGAGTGGTCCGCACAGGCCCAGGCAGAACAAGGATCAGCCACCG
>CAIPAY010000227.1 GCA_903863195.1 uncultured Holophagaceae bacterium | reverse complement strand
TCGGCCTCCAGGCGGGTGATCCCGCGCTTCCGGGCCAGCTGCTCGATGGTCTCGCCCATGAGCAGACCGGTCACTGGGCAGCGCAGACCATCCTGATGCATGACGTCCGGCAGCTGGCGGTGCCCCATGCGGAAGCCCCAGCGCAGCCCCGGAATCAGGTGGGGGGTGTCCGACATGGCCTCGCTGCCCCCGGCCAGCACGGGACCGGAGCCGGGGGCCGCCAGCTGCTGGGCGGCGAGGAGGACGGTCTGGAGGCTCGAGCCGCAGGCCATGTTGACAGTGAAGGCGGCGGTATCCAGGGCCAGCCCGGCCCTGAGCGCCAGGGTGCGGGCGGGGTTCATCCCCTGGGTGTGGCTGCGGGCCATGCCCCAGAGCAGGCGTGCCGGGCGGGGAAGAGAAGGGTCCGCGGTGAGGGCGTCCACCACGGCCTGGCCGAGCGGGACGGCGCCCTGTCCCGCCAGGCTACCGCCATAGCAGCCCTGGGGCAGCCGCCGGGCCGCCAGGATGAGCCTTTCAGCGCCGGGCTTCATGGGGCGGGATCCCAGTCGTCCGGGGTCGGTTCCCGGGGGCCGAGGCGGGCATCCGGGGGGAACCAGGCATTCCAGAGGGCCAGGTGCCGGGCCACATATTCGCGCCCCCAGAACCGGAGCCGGCTCACCCAGGGCCGATCGTCGGTCCGGGCGGGGACGCCCCAGGCCTGGAGCCCGATCTGGTCGGCCAGGTAGAGGGCCCGGGGAAGATGGAAGTCCGAGGTCACGATGACTGCCTGACGCTGGCCGAACACGACCTGGGCGCGTCGGAGGCTATCCCAGGTGCGCAGCCCGGCGTAGTCGCTGACGATGCGGGTGGGCGGCACGCCCTGCCGGATGAGCCAGCGGCGCATGGCCTGGGGCTCGTTGTAGGTAGGGTGGCGGTTGTCCCCGGACACCAGGAACCAGCGCACCTTGCCAGTCCGGTAGAGCTCATGGGCGGTGCGCAGCCGTCCTTCCAGGATCGAGGTGGGCTCCCCGTCCCCATAGACACCGGCGCCCAGCACCAGCACCGGCCCGCCCACCGCGGGCAGCTGGTCGGCGGGATAGATCTGCAGATGGTGCATCGCGGGGAACCTAACCAGCGTCCAGAGCAGATCTCCGAGGAGGACCATCGCTGGAACCAGAATCAGGGGCCACCGGTGCTGCCAGCAGCGATGAAGGAAGGCGGAGATCGGCATCGTGAGTTAGCATAGACCTTTCGTCCGCCAAGACCCACGGACCTCCGTTCCCTTTCGAGACTTCCATCGAGACCCGTTGATGATCATGCGCCTCCGTCCCGCCGTCTCCCACTCCCGGACCCACCTTGCCGGAACCCTCCGGGTCTTGGCGCCGCTCGCGCTGATTCTGGCTGCAGGCAGCGTGGGGTGCTTCCGGGCCACGGGGATCTCCCGGCCCGACGTGGTGGTCGAAGAGATTGCGGCAGCTGGCGGCGACCGGGTCTCGGGCCTGAAGGCCACGGCCGGTCCTGGTGACTACTATCTGGGCAATGACAGCGTTCACCTCGCCGTGGATGGTGCGGTCTATGGTGATCGCGAGGGTCAGCTGGGCGCAGCCTCGGGCGGAGCGATCCTGGATGTGGGTTCCATCGCCCTGGATCAGAGCTTCCACCGCGTGTCCATGCCCACGGATCTGGTGGAGCGGCTGGGCCTGGTGGTCAACCAGGATCCGGAACTGCCTGTGGTCATCGACCGGTTCACGCCCTCCTCGAATGGCGGCTCCGTCTACCTCGAGATGCAGGGCGGCCTGCTGGACACCAAGGGCAAGCTGGGCGCGGCGAAGGATGCCCAGGGCCGAATCAATGGGGTGTCGGTGGTCCACCGGATCACCCTGAATAAGGCCGACGCCTTCTTCCTGCTGGAGACCACGCTGACCAACGGGAGCGGGGCCACTCTGCCGCTGAGGAATGTCGGGGACTACCTCTCCCAGCGGGGCGGCGGCCTGCGCTTCGTGGTGCCTGCGGTCTCCACCTTCTCGGGCACACCGCTCAACACCTGGGGGGTCGAGATCCCCGGCTCGGACTTCACCGCTCCGCTGACCAGCAGTGTGATTGCTCCCATGGTCGGTCTCATGGGCGCCGAATCGGCCGCCAACACTAGCGACTATCACGCCTCCCTGGGCATCCTGCCGCTGGACGTCGACGGCGTCCTGGTGGCCTCGGATCCCCAGCAGGCCCTCACGGAGAACCGCCCGAAGTTCCCTGCGCGGCTCGTGGTGGGCAGCCCTGCGGTGACGAACCTTGCGGCGGGCCAGTCCGTCCGCTACCGCCGCCGCCTCTACGTCACCGGTGGGGCCAGCTACATCGGTTCCCTCCCGGCCCAGACCACCACGATCTTCACGCTGATGACCCAGGCCAAGGCAGGCTTCCGGACTGAGGATGTGGGCTACCTGGCCTACACCAGCTCCGGGACTGCGGTTCGGGGCGGCCCTCTGCAGGCAGAGTTCAAGTTCGAGCGCTACACCTACACCGGGAGCCAAGCTTTCAATCTGGCCGATCCGGCCAACCCGGCCAACCAGCCCGCCAACTGGCGCCTGGAGCGGGTGGAGTGGCGGGAACCCACCGATATCGCAGCCGGCATCTCCAGCATCGGGATGTTCCTCCCGGCCATCCCCGATGGCACCACGGGGCAGTCCCAGCGCTACCGGATCACAGCCCGCAACAGCGTCCAGCAGAGCTCGCCGCTCTACCTGGGGACCAACTCCCTGGACACCACCCGGCCCGCCCTCGCCACCCCCGTGACGCCCTCCAAGGCCCAGAACTGGCAGGTGCTTGAGGTCCTCAGCCCCGAACGGGACCTGGTCGTTGACGCCTTCGGGAACATCCTCCGGCAGCTTCAGACCCCCCACACGTTCTCGGCCCGCCAGTCCGGGACGCTGGAGTTCGGTGGTATCAACCCGCTGCGGATCACCCTGCAGGGCATCGGTGTCGCCGATCCGAACATGCAGCGCGTCCGTCGGCTCTCCACCGCCTACAACGAGATCATCAAGGGCAAACTGAGTGCTGGGACCAACTTCGGCGCTTATCAGTACACGGCGGGGAACCAGGTCTTCGGCACGGCCTTCGGAGCGACAGCAGCCTCCGCTGCCGCGTTTTTCCCCGCCGGGGACTACGTTGCCTATGCCAGCAGAGGCCCCCTGTCCCACCTGGACTCCCTGCCGGTCAAGGCCTTCGAGGGCCAGGCCGACACGGCCCATGCTTTCGTAGTCACGCCGCCCGCCCTGCCCGTGGGCTGGACCAGCTTCGATGTGCCGGGTCCCACCCAGGTCACCACCGGCGGTTTCAACCCCGGCGAGCTGCTCACCTCCGCAGTGGCCGAGGGGGTGCAGGTCGTCACCCGGACGGAAGAAGACGCCCTCAGCGATCCCTCGGCACTCCGGGCAGAGTTCCGTTCCGAGATCGACAACATCCTCCAGGTCAGCGACGCCCAGCGGGCGCCCCTGGGCAGTGATCCTTTCGTGGTCGGCGCCCGCAGCGCCTCACTCAGCGATGGCTTCACCACGGCCCTCTTCACGCCTGCTCCCAGCACGGACCGGAATGGCGGCGCCCGCCCCTCCAAGGGCTGGAACCTGGCTGACTTCATCACCCAGGCCGAAGGCAGCTATACCGTCATCCATCGCCCCCGCGGTCCCGGCGGCCTTTTCACGGTCCGCGGTTTCAGCCGCACGGTGGCCTTGGGCACCGGCGTCAATGCCTGGTGGACCGCGACCGGTCCGGCCTCGCTAGGCAAGCGGCTTGGGGACTTTGATGCACTGGAGCTCCTGCGCGGCGAGGGCTTCGATGCCGCCAACCCCACACCCTGGATGGCCGAATTCAGCGCCGTTCGCGACGACTGGTACGCCCTGCTGAACCAGCAGACACCGACGGCCTTCACCAAGGGCCTGGGCCTCTCCTCGGCCCGCTACAGCCTGGACACGCCTGTGGGCCTCGCCCGGACCTACCTGAAGACCGGCCCAGCGACGCTCAGTCAAGGCTCCCTCACGCCGGTGCTCACGGCCCTCCGCAGCGGCGCTGCGGTGGCATCGACCGGCCCCATGCTCGATGTCTCGGTGAGTGGTGTCGGGCCGGGCGGCCTGGTGTCCGGTCCCGTGGCCAGCGTATCCGTGAACATCGCCCTGTATGCGCCCGACTGGGTGCCGGTGGACGAGGTGCGCGTGGTGGTGAACGGCTCGAGCACGACCATTCCGGTGCCCCTCAGCAGCTTCACGGCTTCTGTGGATGACTTCAGGCTCCGCACCGCCACGGTCACCGTGCCCATGCCCGTGGGCAAGGATGCCTGGCTGGTGGTTGAGGCCGGCGTCGCCCGTAGCACCACGGGCGTCTACCGGGCCGGAACTCCCTGGAACAAGATCATGAAGGGCCTGTATCCCATCGCCGTGACCAACCCGATCTTCGTGGATGTCACCGGCGGCGGCTACACTCCTCCAGGACTCTGACGGGCAGGAGTGGATCATGGCGGACTGGCTTCCGGAACGACTGCCGGAAGATATCGATGCTGAGCGGTCGTTTCTCGCGACCTGCTGCGCCCCCGGCGCGGGCTTCATCGCCAGCGAGGCCGTGTTCACCCTGACGGAAGAGGACTTCGTCCATCCCGCCCATCGGGCGGTATTCCGGGCGCTGAAGACCCTGATCGAGGCCCAGGTCGAGGTGAACTCGCTCACCCTGAAGGATTCCCTCGACCAGGACGACAGCCTGAACAAGGTGGGCGGCTTCACGGGGCTCACCGACATCCTCATGGCCGAAGATGTGGAGCGGCCCCAGGTGCTGGCCGACGTGATCCGCCGCAAGGCCAAGCTGCGCCGCCTGGTCCACCTAGGCGCCCAGCTGGTCCGGCAGGCCGCCGAGGAGGACGAGGCGCCGGAAGTGCTCGTGGACCTCACGGCCCAGAGCCTCTTCCAGCTGGCGCAGGGCGATGCCAAGACCAAGGGCCTGCTGTCCATCCAGTCCGTTGCCGACGATGCCATGGTACGCCTGTCTGACCGCATGGAGGGCCGCCTCTCCACGGGCATCCGGGTGGGCTTCAGCCGCTTCGATGACCTGACCCAGGGCTTCCAGCCGGGCAACCTCATTGTCCTCGCAGCCCGGCCTGGCATCGGCAAGACTGCCCTGGCCCTGAACTGGGTCCTCAACGCGGCCCGGGTGGGTGGCCACTGTGGGGCCTTCTTCAGCCTTGAGATGAGCCATGAGGAGGTCTTCATGCGCCTGCTCGCGGCGCAGAGCCAGACCAACATGAAGGACCTCCAGTCAGGTCGGGCCTCGGGCCAGATGGAGAAGGTCCTGGAGAGCCGCGATGCGCTGGTCCAGATGCCGCTCTACATCTGCGACCAGGCCTCCATCACCGTGCCGCTCATCCAGAACATGATCGTGAAGCAGGGCAGCCAGAACAACCGCCGCGTGGAGTTCGTGATCGTGGACTACCTGCAGCTCATCAGCAGTCCCGAGGGCAGCCGCGGGGCCAAGCAGAACGAGGCCGTCCGCATCGGCGAGATCAGCCGCGGCCTGAAGATCATGGCCAAGGACTTCGGCATTCCCGTGGTGGTGCTCTCCCAGCTCAATCGCGAGGTGGAGCATCGCACCGGCGGCCGGCCCCAGCTGAGCGACCTGCGGGACTCGGGCGCCATTGAGCAGGACGCGGACATGGTGGCCTTCATCCACCGGAAGATGATGCCGTCCGCCAACGAAGAGCCCGACAACACAGCCGAGCTGATCGTGGCCAAGCACCGCAACGGCCCCACAGGCCTCATCCAGCTGCATTTCACGGGGGAGCACGCGCTGTATCGCGAGCTGATCCGGGAGACCAGCAGCTTCGGGTGAGGCGGCCGGAGCCTACTCCAGCCCGAAGGTGGAGTTCTCCAGCTCCTTTTTGACGAAGGCCATGAAGAGGTCGCCGGTGGCGCCGTCGATGATGCGGTGGTCGAAGCCCAGGCTGCTGAACATCATCTGCCGGATGGCGATGAAGTCCGTGCCGTCGGGGCCGGTGACCACCACCGGCCGCTTCACGATGGCGCCCACGCCCTGGATGGCCACCTGGGGCTGGTTGATGATGGGCAGGCCGAAGGTGTCGCCGTAGACACCGGGATTCGTGATGGTGAAGGTGCCGCCGCTGATCTCGTCGGGCTTGAGCTGCTTGGTGCGGGCGCGCTCGGCCAGGTCGTTGAGGCTACGGGCCAGTCCGCCCAGGTTCATCATGTCGGCGTTGCGCACCACGGGCACGATGAGGCCCCAGTCCAGGCTCACGGCGATGCCGAGGTTGATGTCCTGCTTGTAGACGATGTTGTCGCCGTCCACGGAGGCATTGACGACGGGATAGGCCCGCAGGGCCTTGCAGGCCGCCATCATCACGAAGGGCAAGAAGCTGAGCTTGGTGCCGAACTGGGCCTCGAAGGCCTGCTTGTGCTTGTTGCGCAGCTGGGCGACCCGGGTCATGTCGATCTCGAAGACCGTGTAGACGTGGGCCGAGGTCCGGCGGCTGGCCACCATCCCGTCAGCGATGACCTTCCGCATGCGGCTCATGGGCTCCACCTTCACGCGCTCGCCCGGGGCGAAGGCGGGCAGGGCAGGGACCGGCGGCACGGCCAGGGCCGGCGTGAGGCCCATGGTCGGCGCCGAGGGATCATGCACCGCGGGCAGGATGGGCGCGATGCCGGTGGGGGCTGGTGCCGCGGTGGTCTGGCCGGCCAGGTGGGCCTCCAGGTCCTCCCGCGTGACACGACCGGCCTGGCCGGTCCCCTGGATCCGGCTGAGGTCGAGGCCGTGCTGGCGGGCCATCTCCCGCACCAGCGGGCTGCTCTTGGTCCGGAGGCGATCCTCTAGGCTGTTCGTATCCTCGATGCCTCCGGCCTGCAGGGGAGCCGCCTGGGCGGCCGCGGGCGTCGGGGCCGGCGTCAGGGCCGGTGCGCTTGCGCCGGCGGCCTTCTCGGAGGCGTCCCCGATGCGGGCCACGACTGTGCCCACGGGCACCGTGAGGTTCACGTCCACCAGGATCTCCAGGAGTGTGCCCGTGGCCGGGGCGGGAATCTCCGCGTCCACCTTGTCTGTGCTGATCTCGTAGAGGGTCTCGTCCTTCACGATGGCGTCGCCCGCCTGCTTGTGCCACTTGAGCACCGTGGCTTCAGCAATGCTCTCGCCCATCTGGGGCATGACAACGTCAAAGGCCATGGGGTGCTCCTAGGCAGGCAGGGGAGGGGACTGGAGGTGGTGGCGGGTGAGGGACTGGAAGGCATGGGCCGCCTCCAGCAGCTTGACATCCGAAAGGGCTGGCCCAATCAGTTGGATGCCGACGGGCAGCCCCGCGGTGAAGCCCGCGGGCATGGAAAGACAGGGCAATCCCGCCAGGGAGGCGGGCACGGTGTAGGCGTCCGCCAGATACATGGCCAGGGGGTCGGTGGTTCGGGCCCCGAAGGGGAAGGCCACCCCGGGGCTGACGGGCGTGGCGAGCAGATCCACAGAGGCAAAGGCCTCGTCGAAGTCCCGGGCGATGAGGGTGCGAGCCTGGAGGGCCTTCAGGTAGAAGGCGTCGTAGTAGCCCTTGGACAGGCAGAAGGTGCCAAGCAGGATCCGGCGCTTCACCTCGTCGCCGAGTCCTGCGTCCCTGGTTTCGGAGATCATGCCGGGCAGCGTTCCGGCTGCGACCCGGTGACCGAAGCGGACCCCGTCAAAGCGGCTCAGGTTGCTGGAGACCTCGCTGGTGCAGAGCAGGTAGTAGGTGTCGATGGCGTAGCGGGTGTGGGGCAGCCGAACCTCGCAGAGCAAGGCGCCCTGGTCGGCGAAGACCTGGAGGGCAGCCTCCAGGAGCTGGCGGGACCCGGGCTCCAGGCCCTCGCCGAAGTAGTCCACGGGCACGCCGATGCGGAGACCCTTGAGCTGGGCCGGGCCGAGCGGGAAGAGGCGCTCCCGGCCGGGCAGGTCCACCGAGGTGCTGTCGAGGGGGTCCCGGCCCGCCATGGGCTGGAGGGCCAGGGCGATGTCCGCAGCGCTGACGGCCACCGGGCCCACCTGATCCAGGCTGGAGGCCATGGCGGTGAGCCCATAGCGGCTGAGGACGCCATAGGTGGGCTTGAGCGCGGTCACATTGCAGAAGGAGGCGGGGAGCCGGACCGAGCCGCCGGTGTCGCTGCCCAGGGCCAGGGGTGCGTAGCCGGCCGCCACGGCCACGATGGAGCCACTGCTGCTGCCGCCGGGCACCCTGCTGGTGTCCCAGGGGTTGCGCGTCGGTCCGAAGGAGCTGTATTCGCCGCTGGAGCCCATGGCGAACTCGTCCATGTTCGCCTTGGCCACGGGTACTGCGCCAGCGTCCAGCAGCCGGCGCACCACGGTGGCGTCATAGGGAGCCCGGTAGCCCCCGAGCACCCGGGAACCGCAGGACACGGGCAGTCCGGTCCAGTTCAGGTTGTCCTTGAGCACCACGGGCAGGCCGAGGACGGGGGAGCGCCCCCCGGCGCGCAGCCGGCGGTCGGCCTCACGCGCGAGGTTGAGGCTCAGGCCTTCCTCCCGTGAAAGGACAGCGTTCAGCTGACCATCCAGGTGGGCCATGCGCTCAAAGGAGGCCCGGACCAGGGCTTCGGAGGAGAGGTCGCCGGCATCCAGGCCTTCGCGCCAGTCCACCGCCATGCCCAACCCCATGCGCACTCCTCCAGAGCCTTCTACTGTGCCACTTCGACGGGATCCCTTCCAGTCCGCGGGCACCGGGTTGCCACCGGCCGGAAGGTTTGCCTAACTATGTAGGTCTACCTAGAGACTGAAACTAAGCTAAGATCCTCTGCTCAAGCCCCCTGATCTCCGCGGCCTGTCTTGAGCCGGTTTTTTGCGCACACTCTGGAATCCGATGAACCCATTCAACGTCCTGGAAATCTCGCCCGATGCTTCGCCCGAGGACATCAAAGCCGCCTACCATCGGCTGGCCAAGCGTTGGCACCCGGACCGGTTCATGGGCGCTGAAAAGGCCGAGGCGGAGGCGAGGTTCCGGGAGCTGGCTGAGGCCTTCAGCGCGCTGAAAGATCCGGCCCGGCGGGCTCTGCTCCAGCAGCAGCTGTCGAAGGGCCAGGCCGCTCCTGCCCCAGAACAGGAGCTGGCCCAGGAACGGACGCCGGAGGACTGGGCTTCCATGGCCCGGACGGCCTTCGATGACGGCAAGGTGGATCAGGCCCGCGCCCTCATCCACTACGCGATCCGGCTCGATGGGAGCAGGCCTCAATATCACGCCCTGCTGGCGTCCATCCTGGAGCAGGAGGGCGGGGATCTCCGCGCCGTCGTGAAAGCCCTGGAAACGGCCGTCCGGCTCGCCCCTCGGGATGTCGAGAGCCACATCCGCCTGGCACAACATTTTCAGACCCTCGGCCTCGCGGCCAGGGCCCAGGGCCACCTCCAGCTGGCCCGGGAGATCTCTCCCAACCATGCCAAGCTCCGCGCCCTTGATCGGAAAACCAAAGGGGTGTCGGCCGCCCCCGGCTCCAAGCAGAAGGGGGGGGCTCCTGAGGGTCCCCCTTCTGCCGTTGATCAACTCAAGGGCCTCTGGGGCCGATTGACGGGGAAGGGTTGATCATGGGAATTATCGCTGCAGGTGTCACCGATGTCGGTTGTGTCCGAAAACACAACGAGGACAGCCTACTGTCTGACCCCGTCCTTGGACTCTTCGTCGTGGCTGACGGACTCGGCGGCCATGCCGCGGGAGAGGTAGCCAGCCAGATCGTCGTGGAGACCGTGGGGCGGTTCGTGGGAGAGACCCTCGAGAAGGACCGGACCTGGCCCGTGGAATATGACCCCACCCTGACCTATGACGGGAACCGGCTGAAGGTCTCTTTTCTGCTCTCTGACCAGGCCATCGCCGAGGATATCCGCCGCAACCCCGAGCGGGAGACCATGGGATCCACGGTGGTCGCAGGCCTTTTCCACGGCACCCGGGTGACCCTGGCCCATGTGGGGGACAGCCGCGCCTACATCCTCGGCTCTGAGGGCATCCGCCAGGTCACGCGGGACCACAGCTGGGTTGCGGAGCAGGTGGCCAACGGGGTCCTCACGCCCTCGGAGGCCCGTGTCCACCCCTTCCGGAACGTGATCACCCAGGCGCTCGGCAATGGCGGCGACCTGGACGTGGAGGTCCAGGAGTTAGAGCTTTCGGCTTCGGACCGACTCTTGCTTTGCTCAGATGGCCTGTCGGGAATGATCGCCGACAAACAGATCTGGGAGATCGTCAGCACCTCGAAGAATCTTCAAAGTGCTGTTGAATCATTAATTTCAGTAGCCAGGGAACACGGGGGTGATGACAATATCACCGTGATTCTCGTAGGGCTCGCTCCTGGGGAAGTGTGATCTATTAACAACAGTTAACCTTGACCTAGCTCATTCCGACGCTACCCTTCCCTTATAGTTTATTTCTCCTAGTGAGGCATCCGGTGGGCCTTTTCGGTAGCAAAACCAAGAGCCTTGTCGGCTTGGATATTGGATCAAGCTCGATCAAGGTCTGCGAGCTCCAGCTGGTTGGCAAGGGGGCCAATGCCCGCTACCGGCTCCAGAAGCTGGGCCTGGCGCCCCTTCCGGCCGACGCCATCGTGGACGGCGACATCATGGATAGCAACGCGGTCGCGTCAGCTATCCGTCAGGTGCTTACGGAACAGAAGATCAAGGCCAAGGAAGTAGCCATCTCTGTGTCAGGTCAGCAGGTGATGGTGAAAAAGGTGACTTTTCCCCTGATGAGTCAGGCTGAGCTGGCTGAGTCGGTCCGCTGGGAAGCGGAGAGCTTTTTCCCCGCAGGACAGGGGTTGGACTCCTACGCCCTGGATTACTACCTGATCGAGGAGCGCGCGTCCGACGGCAATATGGATGTGGTGCTTGTGGCCTGCCGGAAGGACAAACTCGAGGCTTACGTCAGCTGTGTTGCCCAGGCCGGATGTGTGCCCAAGGTCGTGGATGTCGATGTCTTTGCGGTTCAGAATGCCTATGAGATCAACAACGCCGGCGGGAACCGGGATGAGGTGGTGGCCCTGGTGAACATGGGGGCGACCTTCACCAACCTGACCATGATGGTGGGCGGAAAGTCGGTCTTCTGGCGGGACATGGCCTGGGGCAGCAGCCGGTACTCCGAGAAGCTCATGGAGGACTGGGGCGTGAGCCGGGAGGCCGCCGAGCTCCTGAAGCGCAACCAGGCCGCCGAAGGGCGCGAGCCGGAAGAGGTCCATCCCTCCATCAACGCCGTCTCCGACGCCTTTGCGGACGAGCTGACGCGGACCCTCGATTTCTTCAAGAGCAGCTTCAAGGTAGACCGCCTGGACAGGGTGCTGCTCAGTGGCGGGGGTTCCATGTCCTACGGGCTGCTGGAGATCCTCGGGGACCGGCTGCGCGTAGCGGTGGAGCGGTTTAACCCCTTCTCGCTGATCGAGGTTGATGGACGGACTGAGGATCCCGTGACAGTCCGAGACATCGGCGGCGCTGCGGCAGTTGTTGTCGGGCTGGCCATGCGCCAAGTGGGGGACCGATGATCAAGATCAACCTGCTCGGTGATGCGCTGGCCCAGACCGGGGGCAAGAAGGGCGGTGACAAGGGTGCGGCTGAGCCGGCCCAGATCTACACCGGTGAAGGCAGCAGCCGCTCCAGCTTGCCCATTGCGGGCGTGGTGGTAGGGCTGGCCTTCACGGCCCTGGGCGGCATCTACTTCCTCTGGCTGAACAACGAGGTCGCCAAGGCAGAGCGGAAGAAGGCCGAGCTGGAAATCGACCGGAAGCAGTACGAGCCCTACATCGCCCTCGAGAAGAAGTTCCGGGAGAAGAAGGAAGCCCTTCAAAAGAAGGAAGAGGTGATGACCACCCTGAAGCGCCAGCAGACGCTGCCGGTGCACTTCCTGGAGGAGCTGGCCAACAGCCTGCCTGATGACGTGTGGTTCAAGCGAGTGGCCCAGAAGGGTTCCCTTGTCACCATCGAAGGGGAAGGCCGCAACTTCGAGGCCATCAACGCCTTCTATGGCAACCTGCAGTCCAGGACCCGCTGGTTCAAGAAGATCGCCTACCCGGGCGCGAAACGGGGGGCCAACGGCGCCTTCGAATTCACCATCTCCTTCGAACTCCAGAACGCCGTCTGAGGTAGGCCATGAATCCCCAACTTCAGAAACAGATCGGTTTGGGCGCGCTGGCTGGCATCATCCTGGCTGGATTGGTCTACTTCTACCTAGGCGGGAAGCGGACCGACCTCGAGGCTCTTCATGCCGAGAACACCAGCCTCCAGGCCCAGGTCGACAAGGGCAAGCTCTTGAAGGCCAGCTACGAAAAGCTGCGGGAAGAAGTGGCCAAGCAGGACAAGCGGATCGAAGAGCTGATCAAGATCATGCCCTCCGACACGGACTACGGCGAGATTCCCTACCGCATCAAGAAGCTCGCTGACGATGCCGGGATCGATCAGGTCGCCTTCTCCCTCAAGCCTGAGCGGAAGGACGCCTACTACACGGAGAAGCCCGTGGAGTTCGAGTTCCGGGTGGGTTACCACTCGTTCGGTCAGTTTGTCTCCCTGGTCTCGGGCTATGACAAGATCATCAACGTCTCCAACATCGAGTTCCTCCGGAAAACCGACAACCGCACGCTCTATCCCGCCACGGTGAAGTGCACCATCAGCGCGTTTGTCTACAATCCGGAACCTCCCCCGGTTGAACCTGTCAAGAAGCCCGCGGCGGCCCCGGCTGCTGCTGGCAAGGATGACTGAGGCCGCCTATGACCCGACGAACTCTCCCCATTCCGCTGATCTTCTGCTCGGTCCTGCTCGCCCAGGCCCCTGGGTCCGTGCCGGTTCCCACCACTTCTGCAGCCCCTGTCGAGGATGTGGGCGTCATCAAGGCCACGCCCTACAAACCCACTATTCTGCGGGATCCCTTCTCCGCTCCGCGGGATGAGCGCCCGGTCGATGCCCAGGACATCCTGGACGACATCGCCGTCAAGGGCATGATCCGCAAGGACGGCAAGAACTTCGCGATCATCTCGGACAGCCGTGGCAACGTCCGCTGGCTGCCCGTTGGTCACCGGTTCAGGGATGCCGAGATTACCGCTATCAGTGACAAGTCGGTCAGCTTCCACCAGTGGGAGTTAAACACGACCAACCGCTCGGTTTTCCGCACGGTCACGAAGACGTTTAAGCGTGAGGAGGGTAAACGATGAATGCTCGCCTGAGTTCCTTGCTGGTGGCAGGGGGCGTGGTCCTGGCGGGGATCCACCCGGGATCCCTCCATGCGTCTCCCGCCGCAGAGACGGCCGTCCGCAAGGCCACCCTGATGTCCGCCTCGCTTGAGGCCGACGGGGACGGGGCCAGAGTCCTGCTCCGCGTGGCCGGACTGACCGCCAGGCCCGGTGTGCAGGTGCTGCCCAACCCCTCTCGGGTGGTGGTGGACCTGCCCGGCGTCGACCGTGGCACCGCGGTCACCCGACAGGACCTGAACCTGCTGTCGCACCCCCTGATCCAGAAGGTGCGGCTCGCCCAGTTCGCACCGGAACCCAAGTCGGTGACCCGGATGGTTCTGGAGGTCGCTCCAGGCACCCAGGTCCTGGTGGAGCTCACGGCTGAGGGGGTCCAGCTCCTCCTGACGCCCGGTGAAGGCCGGGTGCAGGCGCGCTTTGAGGCCACCAGCCGTCACCAGGCTCCGGTGGCGACGCCGGTGACCGCATCCGAGGTCGTCTCGCTGCTGGCGTCCTTCGAGGTCGCCCCGCCAACCGCCCCTGTTGCAGTAATCACGCCCAAGCCTTCCCCCGTCGAAGTTGCCCCGCCAACCGCTCCTGCTCCCGTGGCCACGCCCAAGCCTTCCCCCGTCGAAGTTGCCGAGGTTGCGCGGCCGCCCGTGGCCCTGCCTGTGGCCCCTGCCGTCGCCGAGCCGAAGGTGGCCGCCCTGAAGCCCCTGGCGCCCCTCCCCGCCGTCGGCGGAGCCTTCCAGCTGCTTCCTCAGGTGGCTGCGGTCACGTCCTTGCCGGTCGCCATCCCGGACGCAGTGCAGGTCCCGGAGCCGGAGAAGCCCCGAGCTGCCGCCCCGATCCGGTCCTCGAGCCGCACCCTGGGTGAGACCCAGACCAAGTACACCGGGTCCAAGATCACCATCGACCTGCAGAACACCGAGATCCGGGACTTCATCCGGATCCTCGCAGACACCGGCAAGCTCAACCTGGTCATGGACCCCGAGGTGCAGGGCAGCGCCGGCTTCAAGTTCACGGACACCCCCTGGGACCAGGTCCTCGATGTCGTCCTCAAGAACTCGGGCCTGGGCAAGGAAATCCAGAACGGCGTGCTCCGGGTCGCCAAGGTGGACAAGCTTCAGAAGGAAGAGGAAGAACGCAAGAAGCTGGACGAGATCAAGGCCCTGGCCGGTGAGCTGCAGACCGTGACGCGCCCACTCTCCTATGCGAAGGTCCACGAAGTCCAGAGGATCCTCAAGGATATGCTCTCCAAGCGCGGCTCCGCCATCCTGGACGAGCGCACCAACACCCTGATCATCACGGACCTGCCTCAGCGGCTGCCGGTCATCGAGGACCTGATCCAGACCCTCGACGTCCAGATCCAGCAGGTGCAGATCGAAGCCCGGGTGGTCGAGGCCAACAAGGACTGGCAGCGCCAGTTCGGCGTCAAGTGGCCCACCTCCAACAACGGGGACGTGGCCCTGAGCAGCGGCACGTCCACGACGGCCCCCTGGGTGGGCACTACGGCCCCCTTCTGGAATGGCACCACGGGCCTGAGCAAGCCGGCCTCGGGCCAGCAAGGCGCCATCGGTTGGGCTCCGGGCATGGATGGGGTGACCTCTCTGGCTGCTCCCGCCGGTCAGCTGTGGCTCTCCTTCCTCAGCAACCGCTTCAGCATCAACGCGGTCCTGCAGGCTCTGGAGAGCGAAGGCACCGTGAAGATCGTGTCCTCGCCCAAGATCGTGACCCAGAACAACAAGAAGGCCACCATCCTGAGCGGCGAGAAGATCCCCTATCCGACCCAGCAGGGCGGATCCCAGGGCGGCGCCATCACCGTGGCGTTCATCGACGCCAACCTGCAGCTGGATGTCACGCCCCAGATCACCAACGAGGGCACCATCATCATGGACATCAAGCTGGAGAAGGCCGAGGCCGACTTCAGCCGCACCGTGAACGGCACCCCCACCATCCTCCGGAAGGCTCTGGAGACGCAGATGCTGGTGCGGGACGGCGGCACGGCCGTGCTGGGTGGTGTCTACATCACCAACTCCACGATCGGCACGGCCGGTGTGCCCTTCCTGGCGAAGCTGCCGATCATCGGCTTCCTCTTCCGCAAGGACACCAAGGAAGAGAAGAACGCCGAGCTGCTGATCTTCATCACGCCCAGGATTCTCCGCCAGTAGGCGGATCTACACCCATAAAAACGGCCCCGATTCGGGGCCGTTTTTATGGGTATGAATAGGGAAAACTACTTGGCGATGGGCAGGGTGCGGACGAGGCGCTTGCAGCTGTTGCAGAGCAGGGTGAAGTTGTCGGACTGCTCCATGTGGTACTTGAAACCCGGGTCCTCGTCCACCTTCTCCATGTGTCCAAAGTGGTACTCGGCTATGCGCACGCTCTGGGGGGCGGTCAGGTCGGCGCCGCAGTGGGTGCAGGAGATGGCGGCCATGCTTGCTCCTCGGGAAGGCTGGGGGTCAGGAAAGGAAGAATTTCCAGATCACCCAGCTTAGCAGAGCCAGGGCGGCGAGGCCGACGAAGACCCGCAGCAGCACCTTCCCGAGCTGATATGCGACATAGATCACGAAGACGGTCGCCGCGGCGGCGAGGAGCAGCTGGAGGTTGGTCATGCGCGCCGCCCCTGAGGATCCCACGGGAAGAAGCCGCCGCCGCTTTTGAGGCCGACCGAGCCTTCCGTGGCCTTGGACACCAGGATCCCAGGGGGCCGGAAGCGCTCCTCGCCCGAGTCGGTCAGGCCCTCGGCAATGCGGAGGCGGAGGTCGAGTCCGATCCGGTCCGACAGCTCCAGGGGGCCCACCGGATGGCCGTAGCCGAGGGTCATGAGGGCGTCCAGGTCCTCCGCGGAGGCCACGCCGTCCTCCAGCAGCCGCATGGCCTCCAGGCCCTGGGCCAGGGCCATGCGCGCCGCGGCGAAGCCCGGCTGGTCCCGCACCTGGACGACCCGCTTGCGGAGGGCGTGGCCCAGGGCGCGGGTTCGCGCCACCAGCTGCTCTGGAGTGCCGGGCGCCACGCCCATCTCCACCACGGCCATCCGCGGAACGGGCACGAAAAGGTGGAAGCCCACGAGCCGCTCCGGCAGCCCCGCGGCGAGGGCCAGGCTGGAAATCCGCAGGGACGAGGTCCCGGAGAGCAGCAGGAGTTCAGGGGCACCCCAGCTGCCGGCGAGGGCCAGGGCGGAGCCCTTGACGGCGGGATCCTCGGGAAGGGCCTCCAGGAGGGCGCTGAGGCCCTCCAGAGCCTTCGGGGCAAAGGCCTGGGTCGAGAGGCGATCCTCGGCGTCCCGGCGCGCCTCGGGGCTCAGGCGCCCCTTGACGACAGCCTGGTCCCAGCGGTGCTGGATTGTCAGGCGTCCCGCCTCAGCGTGCCGCTGATCCCGACCCAGCAAGCGGGTCTCCAGGCCACACTCGGCGGCCCACTGGGCCAGGGAGAGTCCCAGGGTGCCGGGACCGAGAATCGCGAGGGGGCCTTCGGGCATGGATTTGAGTCTCCTCCCGCTATGATGAACGGAAAGGGCCTCCTTGACGTCCCCCCAACCAGCCCAAACCCCCGGGCCTTCCTGCGCCATGCTCATCGACTACGCCGCCATCACGCATCCGGGCAAGGTCCGGAAGAACAACGAGGACGCTTACCTGTTGAGCGCGCTGGATGGCGATGAGCCCATCCTCAATGGCCCTGTGCGCCCCCTGAGCGTGGGTGAGCCGGGCCTGCTCGTGGCGGTGGCGGACGGCATGGGCGGTGCCGCAGCGGGCGAGGTGGCCAGCCATGAAGGTCTGGCCGCGGTCTCGCTCTTTCTCTTCGGCCACTGGGGCCAGGTGGAGACCGCTGCCCGGCAGGAGCTGGTGCTGGTCCAGGCCCTCCGGACGGCCGTGACGCAGGCCAGTGCCGCCGTGCTGCGCTACTCCGACGACGACCGCACCGTGCGGGGCATGGGCTCGACCCTCACGGCCGCCGTGCTCTGGAACGGCTGCGCCTACCTCGCCCAGATCGGTGACTCCCGGGCCTACCTCGTGCGGGGCGGCCAGCTGCACCAGCTCACCGAAGACCAGACCCTGGTGAACGACCTCGTGGCCCAGGGCACCCTCACGCTGGAACAGGCCCGGGTCCATCCCCAGCGCAACATGATCACCCAGGCCCTGGGGTCGCCCCAGGCGCTGCGGGTGGGGGTTGCCCGGCTGCCCCTGCGCCGCGGTGATCAGCTTCTGCTCTGCTCCGACGGCCTCCATGGCGAGGTGCCCAACCACCAGCTGCTCGACCTGCTGGGCCGGGGCGAACAGCCCCAGCAGAGCCTCGAGCTGCTGTTGGAGGCAGCCCTCGACTCGGGCGGCCGAGACAACATCACGGGCGTTCTGCTCTCGCTCCGGGATCCGGCCCTGCCGCTTCCGAAACCGGGCGAGTCGTCAGGCCTCAAGCCCCTGGATCCCGACCAGGCCGAGCGCGGGTTGTGGGACCGGGTCTGTGCTTTTTTCAGGGGTGGTGCATCATGAGCATCCTGCAGGGGACGGTGTCCCTTAAACGCTTTCTGGTCATGGGGCCGGTGCCGGATGAGAAGGACCTCCAGTCTGGGCTGGAGCAGGACCAGTTCCGCCCCTTCACGGACGGACTCGAGGAAGAGCGTGTGGGCTGGTGCGACTGGCGGAATCCGCTGATCACACCCCCAGACGAGAACTGGGTGGGCCAGGAGCGCTTCGCGGTCTTCGCCCTGCGCATCGACACGCGGCGCGTGCCCTCCACGCTGCTGAAGGCCCACGTGGACCTGCGGCTCCAGGCCCTGCAGAAGGAGCGGGACCTCACTTTCGTCGGCAAGGAGGCCCGCATCTCCCTCGCGGACGAGGTGAAGGTCGAGCTGCTCCGCAAGGTCCTGCCCACCCCCAAGGTCATCGAGGTGGCCTGGGACCTGAAGGGCGGCATCCTCTGGACTACCGCCTCCTCCGCGAAGGCGCAGGGCGTGCTGTCGAGCCTGTTCATCAAGTCCTTCGGCTGCGAGATCCATCCCCTGGCGCCCCTGGTGCTGTCGGGCCGGCTCTGTCCGGACCTGTCCGTGGAAGCGTTGATGGCCCTGGATCCGCTGGATCTCGAACTCGAGGAGGCCTGAGGTGAAGCCTCTAGAGCTATTGGAACAGGGCCGCTTCCTGGGGGAGGAATTCCTCCTCTGGCTGTGGATGCGCAGCATGACCGAAGGCGGCGCCAGCGGCGAGGACGGCGACGGCTCCGGCTGCTTCGTGGATGACGCCATCCAGCTGGCCTCCGAGCGCGGCGAGGTGAAGGAAATCTCCCTGCGCAAGGGCAATCCCTCCGAGAGCCGCGAAGCTTTCGAGGCCCTCAGCCGCGGCATGCGCCCGGCCAAGATGAAGCTCCGGATCCTCTCCGGGGATCTGGAGTGGGTGTTCACCATCAACGCGACCACCCTCGACATGGGCACGCTGAAGCTGCCCGCCAGCACCGGCAAGGCCCCCCACGAGCGGCTCCACGACCGGCTGTTCCTCCTGGAGGAGGGCGCCGGCCACCTGGAACGCCGCCTGAAGCTGTTCCTCCGGGAGCGCTCCGGGGATCCCGCAGCCCTGCAGGGACAGCTGCGGGCCTGGGTCCTGGCCGGACGCTCCGGGGAGGCCGTGACCGCGGACGAGGCCGGAAGCGAGGCGCCGTGGGAGGCCTGAGCCTCCTGCTCCTGCCTGCCCTATTCGCCGCTCCTGCGGCGCAGGAACCTCCGCCCGTGCTGGCCCAGGCCCGCACCCCCGGGGGGCGCCCCATCCTCCTGCGACTCCAGTTCCGCCGGGGCCTGAGTGTCGAAGGCAAGGCGCTGCCCCGGGCCTTCCTGGCGAAGGGTGCGGACGCCAGCGGCTGGGTCGCTTTCGAGGCCCTGAGCCCCGAGGGCAAGCGGTGGTCCCTGGCGGCCCTGTTCCCCCAGGATCAGTGGCGCCAGGACGAGGTCCGGCACCGTGTCAGCCACCCCGAGGTCGAGTCCGTGTGGACCCTGGCGGCCCTCTTCACGGGGCACGGCCAGAACTACGACCGGCTCATGGCCGAGAACCCCGAGCTGCCCGAGAAGCTGCGGGAGGGGGACCTCTGGCGCATCCCGCGGAGCCTGCTCTCGGCGGATCTCGGCGGCCCCGGCCGGGTTCCCGACCGCTCCCAGCCCGAAGACGCCCTGGACGACGAGGCCCGCGTGGCGGCCTACCGGGCGCTCCTCTCCTTCGGTGAGGACGACCTCGGCAAATACGCGGCCTACCGCCTCCGCAGGGGCGAGGCCCTCTACTCGAGCGTGGTCATCCGCTACACCGACCGCGTGGACCCCAAGGGCGTGAGCGAGCTGGCGGACCTCATCGCCCGCCGCAGCGGCATCGAGGACGTCCGCAGCATCCAGCCTGGCCAGCTCATCAAGATCCCGCTGGCCTACCTGGCCGACCCCTTCCAGTCCGAGGGCAGCTCCGAGCTCGCCGAGGAGCGGGAGGTCCGCGCCGAGGTGCGGCGCACCGTTCGCGTGGACGCGGGGCCCAAGCTCAAGGGCGTCTGCATCGTCCTGGACGCGGGTCACGGCGGCGTGGATCCGGGCGCCCGGGCCAACGGCATCTGGGAATCCGACTTCGTCTACGACATCTCCATGCGGGTGCGCCGCCTGCTCGAGCAGGAGACGGATGCGCAGGTGAGCAGCACCATCAGCTACCCGGGGCTCGGCTTCCGCAACCGCGAAGAGATCCGCACCCCCAGTCGCGCGGCGGAGATTCTCACCACGCCGCCCTTCGCGGTGGACGGGGAGAGCCCCTCGGCGGTGAGCGTCCACCTGCGCTGGGTGCTGTCCAACGACCTCTTCGCCAGCTTCCGGAAGGCCAACGGCGATGCCCAGAAGACCCTCTTCCTGAGCTTCCACGCTGACAGCCTGCACCCCTCGGCCCGGGGCACGATGATCTACGTGCCGGGCGCAGCCCTGGTGCCGTCCAGCTTCGGCCTGGGGGCCTCCTCCACCGGGCGGGTGGCCGAGGGCCGGCGCTCGGGCCGGGTCACCTTCTCCGGCAAGGAGAAGCTGCAGGGCGAGGCGCGCAGCCGCCAGTTCTCCGAGGCCCTGCTGAAGGCCCTGGAGCAGGACCGCATCCCCATCCACGCCAACCGGCCCATCCGCAACGTCATCCACCGGAGCGGCGGGAAGTGGGTGCCGGCGGTCATCCGCTACAGCACCGGCGCCACGAAGGTGCTCATCGAGGTGGCGAACCTCACCAACGAGGAGGACGCCGCCAACCTGCGGGACCCCGGCTTCCGGGAGCGCTACGCGGGGGCCGTGGTGGATGCGATCCGGGCCTACTACCGGAAATAGCACCCCCGACTTGAAGGCACCTTTCGCGGGCCCGAAAAGACACCAGAATGGAGGGTGGAGGATCCGATGCGGTGGCTCCTGGTGCTGTTCCTTCTGCTGGCGGGCCTCGGCTGCCGGAAGCCCGAGCCGGTCGCTCCGCCCCAGGCCCGGCTGGTGGTGCGGTTCCTGGACTGCGACGCGGTGCTGGACCTGGCCGTGCTCCCCGCCGAGGGCGCCTGGCGCGTGATGAACGCCGGCCAGTGGGAGCCGCTGGAGGTGCGCTGGAAGGCGGGCGCCCCGCGCATCGGGGCCGCGGTGGTGGGCCGCACGGCCCCGGACTGGGTGCTGCTGGAGGATCCCGCCCGGGAGACGCACCGGGTGGCCATGCGGGGGCCCGGTCCGGAGGAGCTGGCCCAGCGGAACCAGCGCATGGACCCCGACGAGCGCGACGCCATGGCCGTCCTGGGCGTGCTCTGGGTCCTGGCCTGGGTCCGCCGCTGAGCTCAGGAACCAAAAAAAGCTTCATCCGGGAGTTCAGGGAAGGCACCAAGACACGCCAACCCCACACCCTGGGTGTTCGGCGTACGCTCATGGGAAAGCAACCACTCTCGCAGAGAAAGGACGAGGGGAGCGGAGGGGCGCTGAGGGTTGCGGGTTACCCGCTGTGCTCTGCGAACCTCAGCCCTCTCCGCGCCCTCTGCGAGAGTGGTTGATCTTCCCCCACGAGCTGGATGAATCCATGGAGAGTTGGCATTCCCAGAAATCCAGGAAGAGCCAAAAAGTTAGTTCAGCCGGCCTGTTTGACGAGAGCGGCGAACTTGTGGGGGTCGAGGCTGGCGCCGCCGACGAGGCCGCCGGCCACCTCAGGAATGTTCAGCAGCTCGGGGAAGCTCTCGGGGGTCACGCTGCCGCCGTAGAGGATGGGCACCTCGTAGTCGGCACAGGCCCCGTGCCGGATGAGCTCAGCGCGGATGAAGCCGTGGGCCTCGAGGACCTGGGGGGCCTCGGCCCGGCGGCCGGTGCCGATGGCCCAGACGGGCTCGTAGGCCACCCAGAGGGGACCGGGGCCGGTCTGGCTCAGGATTGACAGCTGCTGGCCAAGCACGGCCAGGGTCTCGCCGGCGTCGCGCTGGGCCAGGGTCTCGCCGATGCAGAGCAGGGGCAGCAGGTCCCACTGCCAGGCGGCCTTGATCTTCTTGGCCAGGGCAGCGTCGGTCTCGCCGAAGAACTGGCGGCGCTCGCTGTGGCCCAGCAGCACGCCCGAGCAGCCCACGTCCCGCAGCTGGGGCATGGAGATCTCACCGGTGAAGGCGCCCTTGTCCTCGGCGTGGCCGTTCTGGCCGAACACGTGCAGGCCCTTGGGCCGCACGAGGCCGCTGACCAGGGAGAGCAGCGTGAAGGGGGGGGCGATGCCGACCTCGGCCTGGGGTTCCGGGGCGATGTGCAGGAGCAGGTCCTCGCAGAAGGCATGGGCCTCCTCGGATCGCAGGTTCATCTTCCAGTTGGCGACGACGCAGCGCATGGCAGACCTCACTTGGAAAGGGCGGCGACGCCCGGGAGCTCGAGACCGCTCAGGAACTCCAGGCTGGCGCCGCCGCCGGTGGAGACATGGGACATCCGGGCAGCGACCCCGGCCTTGTTCACGGCGGCCACACTGTCACCGCCGCCCACCAGCACAAAGGCGCCCTTGTCGGCGGCTTCGGCCAGCTCTTCCGCCATGGTCAGGGTGCCACTGGCGAAGGGGGCCATCTCGAAGACGCCCATGGGGCCATTCCACAGCAGGGTCCGCGCGGCGCGGATCTCGGCGGCGTAGAGGGCCACCGTCTCTGGGCCGATGTCCAGGGCCATGCGTCCCGCGGGGATGTTCTGGTCCAGGGTGATGCCGCAGTCCGCATCCTCCTTGAAGGCATCCGCGGCCACGTGGTCCAGGGGCAGCAGCAGGCGCGTGCCCTTGGCCTGGGCCTGCTTCAGCAGCTCCAGGGACATCTCCAGCTTGTCCTCTTCGCAGAGGCTCTTGCCGATCTCGTAGCCCTGGGCCTTGAGGAAGGTGTAGCTCATGGCGCCGCCGATGAGGATGGCGTCGGCCTTGCCGAGGAAGTTCTGGATGAGCTCGATCTTGTCGCTCACCTTGGCGCCGCCGAAGATCACCACCAGGGGCTTGTCGGGGCTCTCGGTGACCTTGGTCAGGGCCTTGAGCTCCTTCTCCATGAGGAAGCCCGCGGCCACCCGGTCCTTGGGGAAACGCGCCACCATGCCGCTCACGGAGGCATGGGCGCGGTGGGCTGAGCCGAAGGCGTCGTTCACGTAGGTGTCCGCCAGGCGCGCCATGCTGTCAGCGAACTCCTCCTTGTTCTTGGTCTCGCCCTTCTCGAACCGGAGGTTCTCAAGCAGCAGGATCTGGCCCGGCTTCAGCGCGGCGGCCTCGGCCTCCACGGCCTCGCCGTTCACGTAGCTGGCCAAGCGGCAGTCGAAGCCCTGCTCGCAGAGCCAGGCGGCCACCGGCGCGGCACTGTAGGCGGCCTCGAAGCCCTTGCCCTCGGGCCGGCCCAGGTGCGAGGCCAGCACCACGGAGGCGCCGCCGTCCAGCAGACACTTCAGCGTGGGGAGGGTCTCCTTGACGCGGGTGGCGTCCGTGATCCGGCCTTCCTTGAGCGGCACGTTCAGGTCCGCCCGCAGGAAGACGCGGCTGCCCTTGACGTTGAGATCGCGCACTGACTGGAAGGCCATGGCTGCTCCTTGATCCTGAAACATTGATTTTGACTGAAGAACTGCACCAGTGCCATGCCGGGCGAAAATCCGATCAGGAGGCGCCTTCTCACTGAATGCCCACATACAGCAGGGTCTGAACTACTTCGACCCCGAAACCGGTAGGTAATCAGTATCCCCTTCATCCCCTTCATCCCTGTTGAACAAGCTCCGGAAAAGAAAAAGGAACAGGGATGAAGGGGATGAAGGGAATGAAAACAGGCAATCCTCTTTCTTGTGTGACCCCGGGTTAGGTCCGCTCGAAGACGCCGATCCAGCGGGGGCTGTCGCTGGTGAAGGGCACTCCGGTGTAGTTGCCGAGGACGGTCCGGACCCGCAGCCCCGCAGCGCTAGCCAGCTCCTGCAGCTCTGCGGGATGATAGAGCTGGACACTCTCCAGGGCCTCGCGGACCTCGCCGGTGGCCAGCCGCGTGAGGGTCAGGCGCTTCATGAGGCGGTTACCTTCGATGCTCCG
The DNA here is from genome assembly GCA_903863195.1 of uncultured Holophagaceae bacterium. Taxonomy (GTDB): domain Bacteria; phylum Acidobacteriota; class Holophagae; order Holophagales; family Holophagaceae; genus Geothrix. The sequence goes on along the minus strand of CAIPAY010000227.1, from coordinate 23,148 downwards.
GCGGCTCTGGATGCGGGTGCCCTTGCGCTCGGTGGTGTCCTCGGGGACCAGGGTTCGCTCCACCAGGTCCGCGTTCAGGTAGTCCAGCAGGAAGACGCCGCCGGGGCGCAGCAGGCCCGCGAGGTGCCGCAGCAGGGACCGGTTCTCCTGATCCTCGAAGTAGCCAAAGGGCGTGAACCAGAGGCAGATGCCGCTGAGGGCGCCGGGCCGGAGGGGCAGGGCCCGCATGTCGCCGCGCAGCAGCCAGGGGCGCAGCTCGGCGGGGGCCAGGCCCAGCAGGGCCCGGGAGAGGTCCATGCCGATGGCCTGAGGATTCACCCCGCGCAGTACCTCCAGGTGCCGGCCCGAGCCGCAGCCCAGGTCCAGCACGGGCCCTGCGGCCAGCTCCGGCGCGACCCGCAGGGCCAACTCCACCGCCCGGCGGGCCTCGGTAGTGTCCCGGTGGGCATAGAGCTCGGCATAGTCCCCGTCAAACCACTCCTCGAACCAGTCGGCCAATGGACATCCCTGAAAACCCCAGAGTATCCAGGGCCGGGCCCCGCCGCCGCATCCGAAAGCGGGGCGGTGGCTCGGCTACAATGGAAACGCCAAAGGAAACCCATGCTGCGCCCCGAACACCTTGAAGACCAAGTCCACTTCCTGCTCTCGAACCTGATCCAGCGCGAGCTCCGCGACCCGGAGCTGGGCTTCCTCACCGTCACGGCCGTGCGCCTGACGGCGGACCGCAGCATCGCCCGGGTCTATTTCACGGTGCTGCCCCCCAACGGCGGGGACCAGGAGGCCCAGAACGGCCTCACCCGCAAGGCCCTGGGCCGCGCTGCGGGTTTCCTCCGCACCCAGCTGGCCGCCCGGCTGAAGATGAAGCGGGTGCCCGAGCTGCGGTTCTTCCCCGACGGCACGCTCGAGGAGGGCAACCACCTGGAGACCATCCTGGCGGAGCTCGAGAAGGAGCGCGCCGCGCGGCCTCCAGAGCCCGAGGAACCCGAGAGCCCCGAGGCCGCCGGAAAGCCGGACGCCTGAATGGTCGAGTCCGGCATCCACCTCGTCCACAAGGCCGTGGGCCGCAGCAGCTTTGACGCGGTGCGGGACTTCAAGCGGCGGGCCTTCGAGGCCGGCCAGAAGAAGCTGGCCCTGGGCCACGGCGGCACCCTGGATCCCTTCGCGGAGGGCCTCCTGCTGGTGCTGGCGGGCCAGGCGACGCGCCTGATGGACCTCATGCATCCCCTGCCGAAGACCTACCTGGCCGAGGTCCACTGGGGCCTGGAGACGGACACCTGCGACCTGCAGGGTCTGCCGGTGCTGACCGGCGACGCCTCGCACCTCACGCCGGAGCTGCTGGACGCGGCCCTGGCGCCGCTCCTGGGCTGGACCGAGCAGGTGCCGCCCGCCACCAGCGCCAAGAAGATCGACGGCGAGGCGGCCTACAAGAAGGCCCACCGCGGCGAGGAAGTGATCATGAAGCCCTGCCGGGTCTTCCTGCTCTCGGCCCGCTGGCTGGCCCATGATCTGCCCCGCTCCAGCACCCTGGCACTCACCTGCCGGGGCGGCTACTACGTGCGCAGCCTCGCCCGGGATCTGGGCCGGACCCTGGGCTGCGGCGCCCACCTGGCGGTCCTGCAGCGCACCGCCATCGGCCCCTGGACCGATCCGGGTGAGGGCCATGAGCGCCTCCTCACCGGCTCGGATCTCGTGCCCTGGTGCCCCGTGCGGGAGCTCAGTGACGCTGAGGCCGAGCACCTGACCCACGGCCGCGCGATCCCCCTGGGCGAGCTCCTGCCGCCCACCTGGACCCTGCCGGAGGGCTTCCCCGACCCCGGCGCCCCCCTCCGCGCCCTGCACCAGGGCCGCCTGGTGGCCCTCCTCCGGACCACCGAAGAAGGCCTGCGCACCTTCGCCAACCTGCGCGGCGGGCTGTAGGTCAACGCAAGGTTGGCCGGACGCCAAAGGGGTTGCTACCATCAGCGGCGAGCCGGACGGGGGTTGCCGCCGTCGGCCTTAGGGGGTGTCCATGTTCAAGACCCTGCGATTCCTTCCCCTGGCAGTATGCCTGGTGGCCCTGGCGCCCGTGGCCCAGGCCGATGATGCGGCCGCCGCCGCGAAGCTGGTCGGCACCTGGGAAGGCAAGTGGATGTTCGCGGACATGGGCGGCAAGCTGGTCGTGAAAGTCGAGGCCGCCACCGGTAATGTCCTCAAGGGCAGCTCGGTCTGGTTCGGGACAGCCGTGGGGGACTTCAAGGACACCTTCACCAAGGCCAAGGTGAAGGGTCAGAAGGTCGAGTTCCCCGAGCCCACCATGGACTTCGAGGCCACGCTCTCCGAGGACGGCCAGTCCCTCGAAGGCAACTGGACCTCCCCCATCGCCAGCGGCGGTCTGAAGCTCACGCGCAAGCCAGACTGATCAGCGACGGAGCGCCTCGACGGACTTGATGCCCCAGGCGAAGGCTTCCTCGTTCAGGGGGATCAGGGCGCACTTCTCCTTCAGGGCCACTCGGATCGCGTCCAGGAAGGTCTCCTTCGGGAAGATGCCCGTAGCGGCCTGCAGTGCGCCCAGGGCCACGATGTTCTTCACCACCGCCTTGCCCAGGTCCGTGGCGATGCCAGTGAAGGGCACGGGGAAGACCTTGATGCTGGGATCCAGCAGCGGGGCGTCGGAGACCACGGAGCTGTCGTAGATGACGACGCCGCCCTTGCGGACCGTGGGGCCGAACTTGGCCAGGCTCGGGGCGTTGAAGGCGATGAGGATCTGGGGATCCGGAGAACCCGGGTTCAGCACCTCCTCCTCAGCCACGTGGATATCGGCGTAGGAGGTTCCGCCCCGGCTCTCGGGGCCGTAGCTGGGGATGTGGGTGGCGTCGAAGCCCTCGTTGATGCCTGAGCGGGCGATGAGCATGGCCGCGGTCTGAGCGCCATCGCCGCCGGAGCCCGCCAACTTCAGCGAGATGTCGGCGGGGGCCAGGTGCGTGGGGAAGCCGCTGCAGTGCCGGACCGGATGCTCATAGGAGGCACCGGCAAGCTGGAGGATCTTCGCGCCCTCGAAGCTGGGTGGGTTCCGGTGGAACCAGGGCTCGACGGTGAGGTCCTTCTTCACGCCCAGGGGAAAGACGGGCTCCATGAAGTCCTTGACCCAGCTCTCGGTCTCCTCGGGGCTCATCTTGAGGTGGGTGGGGCACTCGGCCAGCACCTCGATGAACGAGTAGCCGCGGCCCTCCACCTGGTTGCGGAGCGCCTTGCGGATGGCCTTCTTGGCCTTGATGCGCTGCTTGGCGTCGAAGAGCGCCACGCGCTCAACGTAGATGGGCCCGTCAAGGCCGGCGATGATCTCGGCCATCTTCATGGGCTGGCCGTTGTACTGGTTCCGGCCCGTGGGACAGGTGGTGGCGGTCTGGCCCATGAGGGTGGTCGGCGCCATCTGGCCGCCGGTCATGCCGTAGATCGCGTTGTTGATGAAGATCACGGTGATGGGAGCGCCCAGCTGGGCCGTGGCGATGGTCTCGGCGAGGCCGATGGAGGCCAGGTCACCGTCCCCCTGGTAGCTGACGACCACGCTGTCGGGGTTGGCGAACTTGTGCCCCAGGGCCACCACGGAGGCGCGTCCGTGGGCGGCCTGGCTGTTGCCCACATCGAAGTAGTAGTAGAGGAACACCGAGCAGCCCACGGGGCTGATGGCCACCGTGCGGTCCTGCACGCCCAGCTCGTCGATGGCCTCGGCCAGGAACTTGTGGGCCAGCCCGTGGCCGCAGCCGGGGCAGTAGTGGGTGGCGTGGCCCTTGAGGCCCTGGGCGTGGGAGTGCCGGTCGAACTTGTCGTAGATGACGCTGGCCTTGCTCATGCGAGCACCTCTTTCCTTCCCATCACCTGGGCCAGGATCTCGTCCTGCTGGGGCAGGATGCCGCCCATGCGGCGCACGGACTCGATCTCGGGATAGTCGCGGATGCCGGCTTTGCTGAGCGCCAGGCGGACCTCGTTCTCCAGCTGACCGGCGCTGGCCTCGACCACCACCAGGCGCTCGGCGCCGTGGAGAGCCGTCTTCAGGGCCTCGATGGGGAAGGGCCAGAGCGTGATGGGCCGAAACAGGCCCGCCTTGACGCCCTGGTGGCGCAGCTCCTGCACGGCGCCCTTGGCGGTGCGGGCCGGCGTGTTGCAGGCGATCAGGATCACCTCGGCGTCTTCGCAACGGAACGACTCGGAGCGGACCTCCACCTTCATGGCCTCGTATTTGGCGTTCAGGTGGACGTTGTGGGCCTCGAGGTCGGTCTCCGTGAGGAAGATCGAGGAGATCAGGTTCTTGCGGTGCAGGGCGTCCCCGTAGACCGCCCACTTGGGCACGCCGGGCTTGAGCATGGTCTCCGGCAGCTGCACCTTGCCCGTCATCTGGCCCAGGTAGCCGTCGCTCAGGATGACCACCGGGTTGCGGTACTTGAAGCTCAGCTCGAAGGCCAGGATGGTGAGGTCCAGCATCTCCTGGGGCGTGGAGGGCGCCAGGACCAGGGCCTGGGTGTTGCCGTGGCCCAGGCCGTGGCAGGCCAGCTTGATGTCGGACTGCTCGGGGGCGATGTTGCCCAGGCCCGGCCCGCCGCGCATGACGTCCACGAAGACGCCGGGCAGCTCCGACCCGATCATGTAGGACACGCCCTCGAGCATCAGGCTGAAGCCCGGCGAGGAGGTGAAGGTCATGGTGGGCAGGCCGGCGCCGGCCGTGCCGTACATCATGTTCACGGCGGCGACCTCGCTGACCGCCTGGAGGAAGGTGCCGTCCAGCTTGGGCAGGAACTTCGCCATGAGCTCGGCGCCCTCGGTGGACGGGGTGATGGGGTAGCCGTAGACGTGGCGGCAGCCGGCGAGGATCGCGCCGATGGCCGAGGCGTAGGTGCCCTTGATCACCAGGGGCTCTGTGCGGGGCAGGGGCAGTACCACCGAGGGGACATCCTGGGGCTCGGGGGCGTCGCTCGGCTTGACGCCGTAGAGCTTGGCGGGATCCTCCAGCTCGAACTTCTTGATGGGGCCCTCGTGGGCGGGCCGCAGGCCGTAGGGCTCGGGGCAGGCGTCCATGCAGAGACCGCAGGCGTTGCAGTTGGTCAGATCAAGCTCGATGGGAACCAGACCCGTGAGGGGGTTGATCTGGTGACCGGCGGTGATGCAGTCCTTTGCGCAGGCGTCGATGCAGCGGCCGCAGCCCTTGCAATACTCCGGTAGCAGGAAGGGTTTGGGTCGTTCTTTGAGGGCCATGGGGCCTCCGCGGCGGGACTTTGGTCCCTCTTGCGCTGAAGTGTCGAGCCCGTTCCGTGTGCCTGGGATCACAAGCGACCATCGACGCAGACCACCGCCGACCGATGGGCGCAGAACCCACCCCAGGCGAGGCGGTCTGTGCCTGTCTTCGGCTGGACCCGCGGAGGAGGCCCCTTGAGTCGCCCAGGGCCTACCGGTCGCCCCAGTGCAGCTTCTGCTGGAGGAGGGCGAAGAAGTCCAGGCCGGGCTTCTGGAGGAGGGTGATCCGGCTGTCGGCCTGGTAGAGCCGGACCTCGTCGCCGGGCAGCACCCGGTGGCCCACCTGGCCGTCCAGGGTGAGGTGCGCGTCCTCGGCGTCCATGAGGGTGATGCTGATGGGCCAGCGGGCCGGCACCACCGAGGGGCGCAGGGTCAGGGTGTGCGGGCAGATGGGGGCGATGACGAAGGCCTCCAGGCTGGGATGCATGATGGGGCCGCCCGCGGACAGGGCGTAGGCGGTGGACCCCGTGGGCGTGGCGACAATGAGGCCGTCGGCCTTCATGGGGCCCGCATCCTGGTCTCCCACCCGCAGGCGCATGTCCATGATCCGGGCCAGGGCGCCCTTGGCCAGGACGGCGTCGTTGAGCACGGGCTGGCGGGCCAGGCGGGAGCCGTTCCGCCAGAGCTCGGCCTCCAGCATGGGCCGCACGTCCGGCACCAGCTGCCCCGCCAGGAAGGCCTCCACGGCCTCCACGGCGCCGGACACGGGATGGGCGGTGAGGAAGCCCAGGGAGCCGAGGTTGATGCCCAGGATGGGGGTGCCGCGCAGGCCCACGCGGCGGGCGGCGTAGAGCAGGGTGCCGTCGCCGCCGAGGACCAGGCAGAGGTCCGCAGGCGGCTGGCCGGAGCCCAGGTCGGGATCCACGCGCAGCCGCGCCGGATCCAGGCCCGCGTGGGACCAGGCCTCCTCGATGCCGGGCTCGCCGACGATCTCCCAGCCGGCCTGCAGGAACTTCGGCAGGGCGTCCCTCAGGGTGGAGGCCAGGTGCGGGGATTTGACCTTGGCCACGAGAATCAGTCGCTGGAGCATGCCCACACTCTAGCCGCATCCAACGCTATCCTTGATCACATGGTCTCAAAATTGGCATCCCTCTCCCAGCCCGCCCGCCGCTGGCTCCGCCGCGGCCTTCTGATCCTGCTCGCCCTCTCGGGGGTGGGTGCCCTCGGTCTGGCGGTGTCCTGGTCTGTGCTGTCCCGCGACGCCGACAGCTTCCTGACCCTCTTCGCACTCCGGGTGCCGAAGACCATCACCAAGGTCCTCGACCAGAGCGGCAACGTCATTGGCATCTTCGCCGAGGAGCACCGCGTGGTGATCCCCTACGGCGACATCCCCAAGGCCTTCGTCAACGCGCTGGTGGCCACGGAGGACACGGACTTCTGGGACCACAGCGGCATCTCGCCCCGGGGCTTCCTCCGCTCGGGCGTCAACTTCATCACCAGCTTCGGCCGGCGTCGGGAAGGCGCCTCCACGCTCACCATGCAGCTCATCCGCACCGTGACCGCCAAGCGGCAGAAGCGCCTGGACCGCAAGCTCAAGGAGATCATCCTGGCCCGCAAGCTGGAGAAGGCCTACTCGAAGAAGCAGATCATGGAGATGTACGCCAACGAGGTCTACTTCGGCGGCGGCCGCTACGGCATCGAGGCCGCGGCGGAGTTCTACTTCGGCAAGAGCGCCCCGCAGCTCAACGTGGAGGAGTGCGCGCTGCTGGCGGGCCTGGTCCAGAATCCCAACTGGTACAACCCCTACAACCCCGATCCCAAGGCCCGGGCCGCGGCCAAGTCCCGCCGCAACCACGTGCTGATCCGCATGGTGAAGGAGGACTATCTCAAGGCCGCCGAGGCCGGGCCGCTCATCGAGAAGCCCATCCGCCTCGCCCGGGAGAACGCCCGCGAGGAGGCCATCGCGCCCTACGTGGTGGAGGAGGTCCGCAAGTATCTCTACGAGAAGTACGGTCGTGACCAGGCCCTGAACGGCGGCCTGGAAGTGACGACCACCGTGAACAGCCTGTGGCAGGAGACCGCCAACGAGGCGGTCCGGGTGGGGCTCAAGGCCGTCGACCGCCGCCGGGGCTTCCGCAAGGAGGCTGTGCAGTTCGTGGGCGATCCCGAGACGACGCAGCTCAGTGGCTGGAAGCGCTACTTCGAGAACGGCGACAGCGTGCGCGGAGTGATCCTAGGCTGGAAGGGCGGCAAGGCCCTGGTGCGCATCGGCAAGACCGAGCTCGAGGTGCCCGAGGCCGCCTTTGCCTGGGCCGGCAAGGACATCCAGAAGCTGCTGCCCCGGGGCGCGGCGCCGCTGTTCAGCATCAAGTCTGCTCAGGACGGGGTGCCGAAGAGCCTTGAGCTGGACCAGGATCCCCAGGTCGAAGGCGCTCTCATGGCCGTGGATCCCCTCACCGGCGAGATCCGCGCCATGGTGGGCGGCTACGACTTCAACCGCTCCAAGTTCAACCGCTCCACCCAGGCGCTGCGCCAGGTGGGCTCGACCATGAAGGCCTACGTCTACGGCGCGGCCCTCACCGCCGGGAAGACGCCCGCCACCATGCTCCAGGACGTGCCCACGCGCTTCCTGGACACCGTGGACTTCCTCACCGTGAACCACCCGGACGGCAGCTCGGAGTTCAAGCCGCTGCGGGCCGGCGTGAAGCCCTACGAGCCGCGCAACTACGAGCGGGATTTCTGGGGTCCGATCATCCTGTGGGAGGCGCTGCGCGACTCGCGCAATGTCCCTGCGGTGCGCACCCTCGAAGAGACCGGCGTCCTCAACGTCATCGACTTCGCCCGGAAGTGCGGCCTCACTGGCACCATCCCGCCCTATCCCAGCATGGCCCTGGGCTCCGCGGACCTAACCCTGCGGGAGATGGTGCGCGGCTACGCCACCATCGCCAACGGCGGCCTGCAGTCGCCCGCCCCCTTCTTCATCAAGAAGGTCACGGACCGCACCGGCAAGGTGCTGGAGAGCCACGGCAGCACCGCCTCCGAGCAGGTGCTGGATCCCCAGAGCACCTTCCAGCTCATCCAGTGCCTCCAGGGCGTGGCCAATGCGGGCACCGGCGCGCGCGCCGGGGCCGAGCTGCAGTGGCCCGTTGCCGGCAAGACCGGCACCACGGACGAGCACACGGACGGCTGGTTCATCGGCTTCTCCACCAAGGTGGTCTGCGGCGTCTGGGTGGGGCTCGACGAGAAGAAGATGATCTTCAAGGGTGCGGACGGCGCCAAGGTGGCCCTGCCCATCTGGATCGACTTCATGAAGGTGGCGCTGCCCACCACCGAGCGGGAGGACTTCAAGGCGCCCGAAGGCATGGAGTGGGCGGACATCGACCGCTACACGGGCCTGCTGGCCTCCTCTGCCACCAGCGACCGGGTGATCCGGCTCGCCTTCAAGCCCGGCACCGTGCCCCGCTCCGGCAGCGACGCGGACACCATCCGCCAGATCCGCGAGGCACGGGACAAGGCCAACAGCCTGCCCTCGGAGAACCGCATCTGGGGCCGTCCCCCCGCGCTCCCGGAGCCGAAGCCCCTGGATCTGAATGCGGCGGATCCGAATGGGTGAGACCGAAAGCATAGGGCGCCGAGAGGCGCCCTATGCTTTTTCTAAGTAGAGGCGCGGCGGCTTATGGCCAGAGATGTCAGGATCTGCCGCTGATGAGGCCCACGCCAGCAAGGACGGCTCCTTCTTGATCTATTGGAAGAACTTGAGCCAGGGCCGCACGCTCCTGTCCACCGGGTTCAATGCCCGCGCGAGCCGCTAAGCTGTCCTTGGTTCGCTTGTGATCCGCGAGCTCACCAGGCCCGCAGGGGATTAAACCAGCCCTTCCACGGAGGCGCCGCAGGGAATCCTGCCAGTTTTCAGACGAACTCAGCGCAGGACACCTTCCGGTATCCTGCGCTGAGTGTGGCGACGGGTTCGATCAGGCCCGTCTTTCAGGGTCAGTTATCGAGGGCCACGCCAAGGTTGACAACATTCAGGGTGCCAAGCCCGGTCGCCGGGTTGTAGTACGGTCCGGCATGCCAGTAGAGGTTGGTGCCGTTCGTGACGGCATGGAAGGGACTCCAGGGGCCGTAGCCGTGCTGCCGGAAGGCCCGGTAGAGCTGCGGGTTCAGGAACCCAAGGCGCCCCCCATTGGCCTGAGTGAGCAGGGCTGCGATGCCATTGAGCTGGGGCGCGACGAAGCTGGTGCCGCCCCAGCCGCTGGAGAAGGAACCAGCGAAGCAGGTGAGGTAGCCCGTGAAGGGATCAGCGTTCAGGGAGATGTCGGGAACGTTGCGGCCCACAAAGCCTGGCGCCAGCACACCCCAGTTCTCCGCTCCGGATTGGTCGGGGTTCCCGGGCGCATAGTTGGGGTAGTAGTAGAGGGTGTCGAAAGGGGTCGGCGTGGCGTGGGTTCCGAACAGCCAGCCCTGCCAGGAGGGCATCGGGAAGAGTGAGCTCACCCCGCCCCCGCCGCCGTCCGGAAAATAGTTGCTGTCGTATTCGAACTGGCCGAAGTTCTTGACGATGTAGTTTTCCAGGTAGTCCCAGCCCCAAGCCCGCTCCTGGGGCACCACGAGGTTGCCGTAGGACAGCTTGAGCTTGAACGGCAAGGTGGTGCCACCGGCTGCCGTCACGAAGGGATCGCTGGCCGGATGATTGACCGAATTCAGGGGCGAGAAATACGGTGTGGGGTAGTTGCGGTTGACATCGAAGGCGCCGGAGTCCCCTGAGGAGGCGAACACGGGGATGCCCTGGACTGCCGCCTGGAGGAAGACCTGATGGTAGGCGGCCAGCGTGGCAGGGTCGTTCAGCGCTTCGGCTGAGCCCCAACTCACCGACAGGGTGTCCACCAGGTTGTCCGAGATGGCTCGGCTGAAGAGGTCCAGGAAACCGGACCCCCCATTGGGAGCCTGGTAGACCATGATCCTGGCGTCATAGGCCACGCCGCCGGACTGCTGGACATCGAGGGTGGTCTCTTCGGCGCCGTCGGTGCCGGACCCTCCGTCCACCAGAACCTGGGTGATGCGATTCGGGTCCACCGTCAGCCCCACCGCCTTCCAGTAGGCATAAGCATCTGCGGGGTTGAAGGAGGCCAGGGTGGCGATGCCCAGGGTGCGGCCCTTGCCGGTGATGTGGCGTCTGTAGAGCGGGTTGATGTTGTAAAAGTTGGCCACGTCCCCGACGGAATAGCTGCCGGGAATGCCCGTGGCCACCGTCCCAGGTTGGGGCAGCACGACAGCCGGCGCGCCCTCCCCCGTCAGGGCGGCGATGGCCTTCTGGGCATTGACCATGTGGGGTCTGAAGGCAGCCTTGGTGTCCAGGCCGACCGCGGCCAGGACATGGCTGGAGAGATGGGACGGGACCTGGGGCGTCCGGGACGGCTTCTGGTAGGGCCGCCCGTGTTCATCGGTGTGCTGCAGGAGCTGGGTGCTGAGCAGGGCATTGAACTGGGCTGTGGTGCCCGAGGCCCGGATCACCAGGTGGTTGGCGTGGATCTCCTCCACCTTGAGGCCCTGGTGCTCCAGAAAATCCGTCACGGTGCGGAGGTCGGCGGGAGTGGGGCCGAACGTGGCGGCAAAGGTCTCCGTGGTCATGAACTTGCGGTAGGACGCACTGGAAGGGTCCACCGTCTCGGCGATATAGGCTTCCAGCGCCGCTTGGTTCCTCAGCTTCAGGACCAGGGAGATGGTCTGGGGCCTGTCCGCGGCTACGACCACAGGGGCCGCGGCCTGGCCGGTGGTAGCCCCGGCGAGCCCCAGGAGGATGGTCAAGGCCAGGGCGGATTGTCCCCAGCTTGCAAGGTTTCGACAGTGCATGGTTACCCTCCAAGGTTGGATGAGTGAGGAAGAACGGGATGCCGATCGGCACGGGTGCCGGAACCGGCTACAGGTAGCGCCAACCGGTCCTTTAGGTCATTACTTTTTGGCGTTTATTGCCTAATTATCGCGGTCCGTCCGCCTGAAATCCAGGCAGGGACTTCTTGATTAATCTAGACATTGGTCCACTATTTTCACCTCAAAGCAAAGGGCGCCCAGGGGCGCCCTTTGCTTTGAGGCTTTTGGTAAAGCTACTTCTTCTTCCACACCTTCACGGGCCGGTCATCGGCGAACTTGCTGGCGGGTTTCGCGGTGGGCTTCTTCCAGGGGCGGGGGGTGTCCGAGGCGGCGGTCTTGGGGGCGGTGCGGTCCTCCCAGACCTTGCGCGGCGGCTTGTCCCCGCCCTCGGTCTTCGGCTTGGCGTAGGGCGCGCGGGGCTTGGCGTCCAGCTCGGTGCGAGGCTTGAAGGTGCCATCGGGCCGGGTCTTGGAGATCGGCCCGTCGGTGCGCGGGGCGGCGGCGCGCTCGGCGTAGGTGCGCTGGGGGCGGGGGCTGCCTTCCTTGCGCTCGCGGGGGTTGTCGAAGCGGGCCTTCGGCTTGCGGTCGGCCTCGACGGCCAGCTCGAAGCCCGCGGACTGGTCCGCCAGGACTAGGCCCAGCAGGCCGGCGACGAGGTGCTCGGGATCCGTGTCCTTGAGCAGCTGGCGGGCCTGGGCCAGGGTGGCGGCGCTGGCCGATCCGGTGATGCCCTCGATCAGACGGGCGGCCTGGGTCTCGCGGATCTCGGCCGTGGTGGGAATGGCGCGCCAGTCCAGCTTGAGGCCGCCGCGGCGGCTCCACGCCATCAGGATGCGGCTCTCCTTGAGGTTGACCAGGGCGAGGCTGCTGCCCTTGGCCCCGGCGCGGCCCGTGCGGCCGCTGCGGTGGATGTAGCTCTCCAGCTGGGTGGGGATGCCCATGTGCACGACGAGGGGCAGACCGCCGATGTCGAGGCCCCGGGCGGCCACGTCCGTGGCCACCAGGTAGCGCAGCTTGCCGTCCTTGAACTGGCCCAGGATGCGGGTGCGGGTGGCCTGGGCGAGGTCGCCGTGCAGGAAGGCCGCGGGCAGGCCGGAGACGGTCAGCTCCTCGGCCACCTCCTCGCTCTGGGCCTTGGTCTTGGTGAAAATCAGCGCAGCGCTGGGCTCGTCCTTCAGCAGCAGGTTCACCAGGGCGCGCACGTGCTGGTGGTCCGGCACTTGCACGGGCGTGTGGGCGATGTCCGCGTGCATGGCGTGCTCACCGGCCTCGGCCAGCTGGATCTGCACGGGATCCTTCAGGAAGCGCTTCGCCAGCTTGGCGATGGGGGCGGGCAGGGTGGCGGAGAACAGGTAGGTCTGCGGGCCCGCGGGCACCTTGGCCAGGATGGTCTCCACGTCCTCGAGGAAGCCCATGTTCAGCATCTCGTCGCACTCGTCCAGGACGATCATGCTGACGCGGCTGAGGTCCAGGGTGGCGCGCTGGAGGTGATCCATGACACGGCCGGGGGTGCCCACGACCACCTGCGCGCCGAGGCTCAGGGCGCGCAGCTGCGGGGGGTAGCTCACGCCGCCGACCAACAGGGCGATGGGCAGCTTGGGGACGAGGGTGTGCAGCTCGGCGGCGACCTGCTGGGCGAGCTCACGCGTGGGCAGCAGGACCAGGGCCTGAGTGTGCCGCTCGTCCGAGAGGCGCTGCAGCAGGGGCAGGCCGTAGGCCAGAGTCTTGCCCGAGCCCGTGCGGCTCTGCACCAGCAGGTCGCGGCCTTCGATGCCGGGCCGGATGGTCTGGGCCTGGACGGCCATGGGGGTTTCGAAACCGCGCTTGGCCAGGGCGGCCAACAGCGCTTCGCTGCAGCCTAGGGCTGCGAAAGTCAGGTCGTTCAAGGTAGCTCCCGGGGCTTTCCCTGCGCGAGTGTGCCGAATGGCAGTCTCAATTTGGCGAAAAGCGCCAGCCGGGAGGGGCCCAAACAGCTATCATGCCCCGAAAAGCCTTGAATTACAAGGATAAATCGCGAATACCGTATGCTGTCAGACGCGACTAATCACTCTCTGTGCCCCAAGGCCCGGATCAAATCCGCTGGCTCCGGGGCAGTGAGAGGACGCTCACCTGGGGTCGCCAGCAGGTCGCGGAGGCGCTGGTCACGCTTCCCGAGGGGCAGGGCGCCCAGCTCGACCTGGGGCACCCACAGCAGGCCTTCGGGGGCCGGGAAGGCTCGCTCCCGCTGGAGGTGCAGGGGGCTGACCGCCTCGCGGCGGTGGGTGTAGACCTGGGTCCAGCCGGGCCAGGCCCGCAGACTCGACGCGGAATCAGCGGTCGCGGGCAGGGCGGCGGCGTCCAGGGTGGGCCAGCGCCAGAGACCCGCCAGGAGGCCGCTGGCCGAAGGCGGATGGAGCAGGTAGCGCCCCTCGGCTTCCAGGGCCAGCAGCCAGAGCTCGGCCGTGTGCTGCCGCGCCCGCTTGGCCACCGGCGGGATCTCGCGCGTGCGCTCCTGGCGGAGGGCCTCGCAGCGGTCCGCCAGGGGGCAGTGGCTGCAGGCCGGCGTGGCCTGGCAGGCGGTGGCGCCCAGCTCCATGAGCGCCTGGGTCAGGCGCGACGGGCCGTGGGCGCGCAGGGCCGGCACCAGCCACTCCCGTAGCTCCGGGGCCCGCTCGCGGGGCTCGCCCTCGACCAGCAGCAGCCGGGCCAGGACCCGAAAGGCGTTGCCGTCCAGGGCGGGCGTGGGCCACTGGAAGGCGAGGGCGCCCACCGCCGCAGCGGTGTAGGGACCGAGGCCCGGCAGTTCTGTGAGGCCCGCCAGGTCCGTGGGCCAGCCCCGCGCGGCCACCACGGTCGCCGCAGCCTTCAGGAAGCGCGCGCGCCGGTAGTAGCCGAGGCCCTCCCAGGCCTTGTGGACTGCATCCTCGTTGGCCGCCGCCAGGGCCTGGGGCGTGGGGAAGCGGTCCAGCCAGCGGAGGAAGTAGGGCACCACCGTGGCCACCTGGGTCTGCTGCAGCATCAGCTCCGAGACCAGCACGGCGTAGGGATCCGCATGCGGCGCGTCCAGGTCCAGGGCCCGCCAGGGCAGCTCCCGCCGCGCCCCGTCGAACCAGGGCGCGAGAGGCGCGAGAAAGTCCACTGCGGAAGGCCAGGGCATGGGGATGAAGCTATCAGCTGTCGGCTGTCAGCTGTCGGCCAAAGCAGGCCCTGGACGACCTCCGCGCCCCGGACGACCCCGGCCCCCAACGTTGATCTCTCCCTGACAGCTGACCGCCCCAGCGTGCCCCGGACGGTCTCGGTATCCGAAGTGGATCCTTCGCTGATAGCTGACAGCTGATAGCCGACAGCCAACAAAAAAGCGCCGTCTCCGGCGCTCTTTTTCTTTGGTGCCCGCGAGCAGACTCGAACTGCTACGGCTTGTGGCCACCACCCCCTCAAGATGGCGTGTCTACCAATTTCACCACGCGGGCAACGAGGAACGCCTAGTGTCTCGCAAAGGTCGGACGCGGTCAATGACCGGTCTTGCAGAGCCTACTTCTTGGAGGGCGTGTGGGCGGGAGCCGGCACGGGAGCCGGGGCCGGCACCGGGGCTGCGGGAGCCGGGGCGGTGACGGGGGCCTTGTCGATGGTCTTGTCGAGCACGGAGCGGCTCTGGCGGATGATTAGGACTTCGATGAAGAGGGTGGTGCCGAGGAAGCCCGCGGCCAGCCAGTAGGTGGCCTTGGAGAGGAAGGGCGTGGCGCCCTGCGCGCCGAAGGCGGAGTTCGCGCCGCCGCCGCCGAAGGAGGCGCCAAGGCCGCCCTTGGTGCCGGGCTGGAGCAGGATGCCGCCGATCAGGAGGACACCGAACAGGATCAAGAGGGCGAGGGCAAGGCCATTCATGGAAACTCCGAACCACCTAGTCTGCCACGAAAGGGCCCCTCAGGGGTACCCCAGATCTACAGCCGGAGGCCGGCGGGGGTCGGGGCCTGGATCACCCGGTGCAGGGCCCGGGCCTGCTCCACGAGCCGGAGGTAGTCCGAGGGCAGCAGCGCCTGGGGGCCGTCACTGAGGGCCTTCTCTGGATGGCAGTGGGTCTCGACCAGCAGGCCATCGGCGCCCGCGGCCACCCCGGCGAGTCCGCAGGGGATCACCAGGTCTCGGCGGCCCGTGGCGTGGCTGGGGTCCACCATGACGGGCAGGTGCGTGAGGGCCTTCGCCGCGGGTACCACGCTGACATCGAGCGTGTTGCGGGCATGGTCCGACCAGGTGCGGATGCCGCGCTCGCAGAGCACCACGTTCCGGTTGCCCTCGCCCAGCACGTATTCCGCGGCGTAGAGCCACTCCTCCAGGGTCGCGGAGGGCCCCCGCTTGAGCAGGACGGGCTTGCCGCAGCGGCCGGCGCGGCGCAGGAGGGCGAAGTTCTGCATGTTGCGGGCGCCGATCTGCACCATGTCCGCACAGCGCTCTACGGCGTCGAAGGTCTCCACCTCGGTGGCCTCCGTGACGATGCCCAGGTCGAACTCCGCGCGCACCGCCGCAAGGAGGCTCAGTCCCTCGAGCCCCAGGCCCTGGAAGGCGTAGGGGCTGGTGCGGGGCTTGTAGGCGCCGGCGCGCAGGAGCCTGCCGCCGGCGTCGGCGATGTACCTGGCCACTGCGAAGAGCTGCTCCCGGCTCTCCACGCCACAGGGACCGCCCACGATGGCCAGCTCCGGCCCGCCGATGCCGACCCCGCGCACGTCCACCACCGTGCGTCCGGCCGCGGCGTCCGCGCTGGCCAGCTTGTAGGGGCTGGTGATGGGCACCACCCGGCGCACGCCGGCCATGGGCTCGATGCGATCCGGCTTCAGGGCCTTGGAGGCGTTGGGCGCGACGATGCTCAGGGCTTCCGGCGTCTGGTTGACCTGGCAGCGGATGCCCGTGGCCTCCAGAAGAGACAGGACTTCCCCGACCTGATCCTGGGTGGCGCCGGATTCCATGAGGATGAGCATGAGGGCCTCGGGGGAGCGCCCATTCTACCGGGAGCCTGGACAGGGTCCCGGGTCGGGCACCACACTGTGCCCGGAAGCACTCATGCTCCAGGAGGTTTCCCATGCGTCGCCCACTCTGGTTCCTTGTCGCCCCCATCCTGCTGGTCCTGGGGTGCACCCGGCCCGAGGTCGAGGCCTTCCGGCAGCGGCCCACCCCCGTGAGCGTCAGCGTGAGCCTGCCGGCCCCGCTCCCGGACCGGGACGGCTTCCAGCAGGAATACGCCTCTGCCCTGCGGGCCCGGCTCTCCACCCGGCTGGTGGTGGTGCCCGAAGGGGTGAAGCCCCCGCCGGGCGCCGCCGACCTCCAGGTGGACATCCGGATCACGGCGGCGCCGGGGCAGCCCAGCCCCGCCGCGGTTGGCGTGGCCACCGGGGTGGCCATCGGGGCCCTGAGCGCCGCTTCGGGCAACCGCGGCTGGGGCGTGATGGACGGCCTGTTCTGGGGCCTGTGGGCCGGCACCCATGCCGCCGCCCACCAGGACCGCACCCAGTATCGGCTGGGCTACCGCCCGCAGGCCGTGAGCGCCCAGGTGCGGCTCATGCAGCCGGGGAATCCCGAGCCCCTGTGGACCGAATCCGTCGATCCCTCCGAAGTGGTGGAGGCCATGGATCCCCTGCCGCGGGGCTACCGCGACGATGACGGCCGGATCCGCGAGGAGGAGGCCAAGGGCTTTGCCCGGGTGGTGGTCCAGAAGCTGTCCGCCTACTTCCACCTGCTCCGGGGCACGGACCAGCGCTTCTACGGAGACGTCGTCCCGGCGGGCGAGTCCGTATCCCGGCCCGCAGAACCGCCCACCCCGGCGCCTACGGCCCCGCCGCCCCCCCCGCCTGCCGTGATCCCCCCCCCGCCCGCTCCGGGCTCCCAGCCTGAGCCCAAGCCGAACTGATGGAGGCCCGGGTCATCCGCTGCTCGGGGTGTGGCGCTTCCGTGTCTCCGGAGGCCCCGCAGTGCCCCTACTGCCAGGCCCAGCTGGCCTCGGTGGCCTGCCCGGCCTGCTTCGCCTTGGCACCCCTCTCCGCCACCCACTGCCCGGCCTGCGGGGCCGCGCTGGTGGCGCGTGCAGCCGCCGCTCCGGACGGAGCCCCCTGTCCCGCCTGCGCCAGCGCCCTCTCGGCGGCCCGGATCGGCGAGCTGGAGGCCCAGGCCTGCAAGGTCTGCGGCGGGCTCTGGCTGGACCGGGCCATGTTCGAGCAGCTGGGCGCCAGCCGCGAGCGCCAGGGGGCCGTGCTGGGCATGCTGCCCGCCCCGGCCGCGCCGCCTGTGATGGCGATGGAGGCCGTGAAGTATCGGCCCTGTCCTGTCTGCCGCCAGTTCATGAACCGGGTGAACTACGCGAAGCGCTCCGGCGTGATCCTCGATGTCTGCAAGGGGCACGGGCTCTGGTTCGACCAGGACGAGCTGCGCCGCATCCTGGCCTTCATCACGGGCGGCGGCCTCGACCGCGCCCGGGAGCGGGAGCTCGAGGACCTGAAGGAAGCCCGGCGGGCCGCCGTGCCGACCTCCGAGCACCCCGCCTCGTCCTATGAGCTCAGCCAGCAGCTGCACGCCACCGGCCACTGGCTCACCGCCGCCGGCCTCGTGGGCCTAGTCGCCGAAGTCGCCGACGCCTTCACCGGGTGGGACACCTAGAAGGCTCACCCCGAAGGGCAGCCTCAATCCTTCAGGGCCTCGCGGGCGGCGAGGACCTTGGCCAGGGCGGCTTCGGGGGTGTCCGCCAGGGCGGTGAGGTGGCCCATCTTGCGGCCGGGGCGGGCTTCGAGCTTGCCGTAGAGGTGCAGCTTCACGTCCCGGTGGGCGAGGATCCGCTCCCAGGGCGGCTCGCCGGTGACGGGCCAGAGGTCCCCCAGCAGGTTGGCCATGGCCGCCGGCCGCAGCAAGGCCGTATCGCCCAGGGGCAGGCCGCAGACGGCGCGCACCTGCTGCTCGAACTGGCTGGTGACGCAGGCGTCGATGGTGGCGTGGCCGCTGTTGTGCGGACGCGGCGCCAGCTCATTGACCAGCAGCTCGCCGCCGGGTTTGAGGAAGAACTCCACGGTGAGCATGCCGACCACCCCCAGGGCCGCCGCGATCTCCAGGGCCATGGCCTGGGCGCGCGTCGCCACGGCAGCCGGAATCCGGGCCGGGAAGACGGTGGTATCCAGGATGTGGTTCCGGTGGGCGTTCTCGGCCACGGGCCAGACGCAGGACTCTCCGGCTTCGGAGCGGGCGCAGATAACGCTGCACTCCAGCTCGAAGGGCACCCAGGCCTCGAGGATGCCCTGCTGCGCGCCCAGGGCCGCGCTGGCCGGGGCCAGGTCCGCGGGGCTGGTGAGCTTCTGCTGGCCCTTGCCGTCGTAGCCGAAGCTGGCGGTCTTGAGCACGGCGGGCAGGCCCAGTTCGGCCGCAGCGGCCTGGAGGTCCGTCAGGCTGTCGATGGACCGGAAGGGGGTCACGGGGAAGCCGTGCTCCGCCAGAAAGGACTTCTCCCGCAGGCGGTGCTGCACCGTGTGGAGCACGCTCGCCGCCGGGTGCATGGGCCGCAGGCCCGCCACCGCCGCCAGGGTCTCCGCGGGGATGTTCTCGAACTCGACGGTGACCACGTCCACGCCTCGGGCCAGCGCCTTGGCGGCATAGACGTCGTTGTAGGCGGCCCGGATCTCCAGGTCCGCCACCTGCCCCGCGGGGCAGTCGTGACCCGGGTCCAGGGCGTGGACACGGAAGCCCAGGTTGCGGGCGGCCAGGGTGAACATGCGGCCCAGCTGGCCGCCGCCGAGCAGGCCCAGGGCGGCACCGGGGCGGATGGGGGTGGACTTCGGGGCATCGGCCATGAAGCATTGTGGCATTCTCGGAACAGAACCACGAACGGAGGCCTCCGCATGGAGCACGTGCACCTGATCACCCTGTCCGACCGGGCCTCTCGCGGCGAGTACCAGGACCAGTCCACGCCCTTGCTGACGGAGTGGCTGAAGGGGCAGGGGGTCCAGTCCGTGACCTCGGCGCTGCTGCCCGACGAGCCGGACCAGCTGGAGCAGGGCCTGCGCCGCCAGGTGGCGGCGGGCACCCCGCTGGTGCTCACCTGCGGCGGCACGGGGTTCGGCACCCGGGACACCACCCCGGAGGCCACCCGGGGCGTCATCGAGCGGGAGGCTCCCGGCATCTGCGAGCTCATCCGGGCCCGGGGCGGGCACCCCCTCGCCTATGCCAGCCGGGCCGTCTGCGGCATCGCCAGCCACACGGTGGTCCTGAACCTGTCAGGGCGGCCCGCGGCGGCCCTGGAGCAGATCCAGCTGGCCTGGCCCCTGCTGGCCCACGCCGTGGGGGTCCTCCGCAAGGAGAGCAACGCCGGGGGGCCCTGCACGTGAGGGTCTGGGCGCGCGTCAACCACGTGGGCTGGGTGCACCTCTGGCGCAGCCGGCAGGCCTTCGACGAGGCCGAGGCCTCGGCCCACTTCTTCAACGGCCGCAGCGACCCGCGCTGGCAGGAACTCGCCCTGAGCGCCGACCAGCAGCAGCGTCTGGCCGCCGGCGAGCTGGTCGAGCTCGACGATCCCGGCTACTTCGGCGACGAGGACTGAGCCTCAGCTCGGCGCGGCCACCAGGGCCTCGAGGCGGTGGTAGAGGGCCAGCAGGGAGCAGCTGATCCAGAGGTTGAGCAGGCCTCCCAGGAAGTTGAAGAACCAGAAGGCCGGGTGCTTCAGGCGCAGCAGGGCGCCGGGCCCGAGCTCGGGATCCATGGCAGGCAGCAGATGGTCCATGGCCCAGCTCGCGACCATCTGATAGGTCAGGGCCACGAGGAGCAGCGCCAGCACCGCCTGAACGATGCGGGGCCAGTTGCGGGCCATGGCGGCCTGGCTCCCCTTCAGGGCCGCCACGAGGCCTTCCCCGCGGAGCAGCATGCGCATGGGCGCCCAGCCGAAGAGGGTCAGGACTACGATGCCGGGGATGATGAAGAGCAGCAGGCCGAGCCCCACCGCCACGCTCACGCCCAGGCGGGTGAGGAAGGTCAGCACCCAGCGCTGGTCGAACAGGCCCTGCCAGCCCGCGGCGGGGTTCCCGGGCAGGTTGAGCCCCTCGGCATCCAGCTGGGCCTGCAGGCGGGGGATGAAGTACATCTCTAGGGGCAGCAGGGCGGTGAAGCCGAAGATCGGCTGGAAGATCAGGCTGGGCCCCACGCCCGCGGCGAGCTCCAGGGCGGGTGCGAGCTGGGCCAGGACCATGGCCAGCAGGGCCAGGCCCAGCGCCATGGCCGGGTGGCGGCGCAGGAGCTTGTACCCTTCGAGGAGGGCACCCAGGTGGGAGGGGGGGACTTTGCGCATCCCTCCAGCCTAGCGGGTGCGGTGGGCTATCATCATCGGCATCATGTCGTACGAAGCCCCCTGCCTCCTCGTGGCCAGCCCCTCGCTGCTGGACCCCAACTTCCTCCACACGGTCATCCTGGTCGTGGAGCACGACGAGGATGGCGCCCTGGGCATCATCCTGAACCGCCCGCTGCCCCTGACCCTGGAGCAGGTCTCGAACGAGGGCGGCATGGCCTATGAGGGGCCCGACGAGGCCATTGCCTGGCGCGGTGGGCCGGTGGATCCCCAGCGGGGCATCCTGATGGTGCAGGGCGGCCTGCCCGAGGACGACGACACGGTGGTGGACCTCACCCACTTCGTGAGCCACCGGAAGGACCTGCTGGAGGCCCTCCTGGGCGATCCTCTGGCCCGCTACCGCCTGTATCTGGGCTATGCCGGCTGGAGCGCCGGGCAGCTGGACCAGGAGCTGGAGATGGGTGCCTGGACCCGTCGGCCCGTGGTCTCCGACTGGCTGCTGCACCCGGACCCGTCCAGCCTCTGGCGCCTGGCCCTGGTCAGCGGCGACGAGGGCTGAGACCCAGGGAAGGCCGCTCTGACCTAACCCGCGAACGCAGTCGGCACCCCTGGGACCTGGCGCCGAAGCTCCCGTGAGTGGCCTTCTTCATCCCCTTCATCCGCAGTTATCCCTGTCGAAAAGCTCTTGAAAACAGGGATGAAGGGGATGAAGGGGAAAAGCACCCAGGATCGCTGCCTGTGTCTGTAATCCGGTTGGTCAGATCGCCTGACCGCCGCGCTCGCCGGTGCGGATGCGGATGCAGTCCTGGAGGTCCTGGACGAAGATCTTGCCGTCACCCACCTGGCCCTCGCCGTGCCGGGCGGTGCGGATGATGGTGTCCACGGTGATGTCCTCGAAGGCGTCGTTGCAGGCGATGGTGATCTGGACCTTGGGGATGAGGTTGGGCACGACCTTCTTGCCTCGCTGGATCGTGATCTCCTGCTGGCGGCCGTGGCCGCTCACGCGCAGCACGGTGATGCGCTCGATCTCGGCCTCGATGAGGGCCTCGCGGACCTCGTCCAGCTTCTCTTCAGGGATGATGGCGGTGATGAGCTTCATGGGGATCCCCGATCAGTTCAGGTTGTTCAGGCCGTAGGCGCGCTCGCCGTGCAGCTCGTGGTCGAGGCCCGTCTTCTCCACGGCTTCCGAGACCCGGAAGCCGATGAACTTCTGCACCAGGGCGGCGATGAGGAGGGTCATCACCACGGAAAACAGAATCGTGCAGAGGACGGCGAAGCCCTGCACCCGCAGCTGGGAGAGGATGCCCCAGCCCGGCACCTTGGCGCCGGCCTCCACCCACCATGCGTCGCGGATGAAGAAGGTGAGACCCAGGGCACCCACGATGCCGCCGGTGCCGTGGATGCCGAAGGCGTCCAGGGAGTCGTCGTAGCCCAGGCGGTTCTTGAGCAGGATCATGCCGTAGCAGCAGCAGGCGGCGATGGCGCCCAGGGCGATGGCCCCACCCACCTGGACCACGCCCGCGGCGGGGGTGATCACCACCAGGCCCGCCAGGATGCCCGAGGCCATGCCCAGGCTGGTGGCCTTGTCGTCGCGGATGGTCTCAATGAGGATCCAGGTGAGGGCGCCGGTGGCCGCGGCCACCTGGGTGACGGTGAGGGCCCGGGCAGTCTCGAGGTTCGAGGCCACGGAGGAACCGGCGTTGAAGCCGAACCAGCCCACCCACAGCAGGCCCGCGCCCAGCAGGGTGAAGGTCAGGTTGTTGGGCGCCATGGCGGTCTTGGGGTAGCCGTGGCGCGCGCCGAGGAACAGGGCCAGGGCCAGGCCGCCGGCGCCGGACGAGATGTGCACCACGGTGCCGCCGGCGAAGTCGATGGCGCCCTTGGCGCCCAGGTTGAAGAAG
The DNA here is from genome assembly GCA_903863195.1 of uncultured Holophagaceae bacterium. Taxonomy (GTDB): domain Bacteria; phylum Acidobacteriota; class Holophagae; order Holophagales; family Holophagaceae; genus Geothrix. The sequence goes on along the minus strand of CAIPAY010000227.1, from coordinate 894 downwards.
TAGCCGTCGGGGGCCCACACCCAGTGACACAGAGGGCAATAGACGAAGAGGACCCACAGGGTGATGAAGGCCAGCCAGCCCCGGAAGGAGATGCGCTCCGCCACGGCCCCGGCAATGAGCGCGGGCGTGATGATGGCGAACTTGCCCTGGAACATGGCGAAGGCGTACTCCGGTATCCCGGCAGGCAGGATCGTGTGGTCGATGCCCCGCAGCAGGAAGAGCTTCGAGTCCCAGCCAATGAGGCCGCCCAGGGCGTTGGGGCCGAAGCTGAGCGCGTAGCCCACCACCGCCCAGAGCACGCCCACCACGGCCATGGCCGCGTAGGAGTGCATCATGGTGCCGAGGACGTTCTTGGTCCGCACCAGGCCCCCGTAGAACATCGCCAGGCCTGGGACCATGAGCAGCACCAGGGTGGTGGAAGTGAGCATCCAGGCCGTGGCGCCGGAGTCATTGGCGGGGGCGGTCCCCTGGGCCATGAGTGGGTGCGCCACGGCGCAAGCGGCCGCGAGGCCCAGGCAACGCTTCCAGATCATTTCAGTCTCCGTGGTGCTGGAAAGACAAGGTTTGGAAAGGCAATTGTCGCATCCAACCCCTCATCTTCCAAGGTCGGACCTGGGGCGCAGGGCCTGCCCGGCCTCGGATTCACCACGAAGAAGAAAACAGAATGCCTGACCTTCTTTCGTGGTTCAGCCTTTCGGGTAGAGACGGACTAACCTCGAGTCATGCGCTCCCTGGTGTGGTTCCGTGGCAAGGACTTGAGGGTGGCGGACCACGGGCCGCTGGCGGAGGCTGCGGCCTCCGGCGAGGTGCTCCCGCTGTTCGTGCTGGATCCCTATTTCTTCGATCCCAGCCGGGCTCAGGAGCTGCCTCACCGCATGCAGTTCCTGCGGGAAT
>CAIPAY010000226.1 GCA_903863195.1 uncultured Holophagaceae bacterium | reverse complement strand
CTGAACCGCCTCCGACTGGGGCGGCTCAACTCCACCTCCCCACTTCCCAACTTCACGACCTTGCTCATCCCTTTTCCTTCCCTGCCCCGACATAAGACTCTGAAGTGTCTCCTGTCTCAACGAGCTTGGCGCGGGGGGCTTCAGCACACCGCCCTCGCTGAAGATGCTCATGAGGTCCTCGTGCCGCGAGGCGGGCCGGTCCTTGGTGGCGGCCATGTCCGCATGGCCACGGCGCACCAGTGCCTTGCCATCCAGCTCGAAGCGGAACGACGCCGCCCCCGAGGTCTGCCCCGGCAACCCCCCGCCTTCCCCGACCCACTCCCCCACCAGAAACCGCAGCGGCGCGAAGGCGTCCACCGCCGGAGGCGCCTGGGCCGCGAGCACAGAAGCGACTCCAACCAGGGCCAGACTGACTGCTCTCATTCACGCACCCCAGTTCCGAAACAGTTGACCACAAATCGGCCTTCTCCGGTAACACCCGGCGGGCGCCGTGGACCCTGGGCTGAAAAGAGAAAAATGAACCACAAAGGACACAAAGGACACAAAGAAAAGCAGGACTGACCAGGAATTGAACTTTGTGCCCTTTGTGTTCTTTGTGGTCAATCAGTCCTTCTTTGTCCTGCGGTGGCAGCCCTCTTCTTCAGGACAGCCTCGTCGTCCCCAGGAGTCCGTCGGGATCGAGGTGGGCCTTGAGGGCGCCGCTGACGGCCTTGATCGCGGCGGGGGTGTAGGCCTCGTAGAAGCGCTGGTTGTGGGGGCCCACGCCGTGCTCGGCGCTGTAGCTGCCGTCGAAGCCCTTCACGGCCAGGTCGTAGATGCGGGACTGCAGGGTCGGCACCAGCTCCGCGGCGGGGATCGGCGCGTCTGCCTCGGTCCACACCAGGTTCAGGTGCGTGCCGCCGTCGCCCCAGTGGCCGAAGTCGCAGCAGCGCACGAAGGGGAACTCCGCGGCGAGCAGGGCCCGGGCCGCAGCGGTGAAGGCCGCCATGCGGCTGCGGGGCACGCTGATGTCGAAGGCCAGCACGCGACCCTCGGCACGGAGCCCTTCGCTGATGTGGTGGCGGATGGCCCAGAAGTCCTCGGGCTTGCCCATGAAGACATCGGTGATGGCCTCGCCGGCCTCAGTCTCCAGGAAGGCGCCGAGCCGCTCCTCCAGCAGCGCCGGCAGGTCCAGGGCCGCGGCGGGCAGGGTCGAGGCCAGCTCCACCAGGATGGAGTAGGCGGGCGGCGGGGCGGCGCCGAAGGGGTTCCGCAGCTGGTCGTGGTGCTTGAACACCGGTCTCATGGCCTCGGAGCTGATGGCCTCGAAGGCGGTGAACACATCCGCCAAGTCCCGCTCCAGCCCCTGCAGCAGAGCCAGGGCGGCCTCTCCGGAAGCGCAGCCCACCAGGGCCGCGGCGCGCTGGCCGGGTACTGGCACCACCTGGACCACGGCCCCGGTGATGACGCCCAGCACTCCGCTGGTGCCCACGAACAGCTGCTTGGCATCCAGGCCGGTGTTGTTCTTGCGGAGCTGGTTCATGGCCTCCAGCACGGTGCCGTCGGCCAGGGCCACCTCGATGCCCAGCAGGTTGTGCCGCACGTCCCCGTACTTGAGCAGCCGCGTGCCGCCGGTGTTGGTGGCGATCATGCCGCCGAGGGTGGGATCCGCGCCCAGGTCGATGGGGAACATCAGGCCGTGCTCGGCCAGGGCCGCGTTCAAGGCGCTGAGCAGCACGCCGCCGTCCACCCGGGCGGTGCGGTTGACGGGATCGACCTCCAGGCGCCGGTTGAGGCGCTCGAGGCTCAGCACCGCCATGCGGCCGCTACTGTCCGGCGTGGAAGCCCCCACCAGTCCCGTGTTGGCGCCCTGGGGCACCACGGCCACGCCCGCGGCCCGGCAGGCGGCCAGAGCCGCCGCCACCTGCTCAGGCGTGGACGGACGCACCGCCAGCAGGGCCACACCCTTGCCGTAGCGCCAGCCCTCCTGGTAGCGGACGAGGTCGCCCGGCTCCGTGAGCACGGCGTCATCGCCGAGCAGGTGGCGAAGTTCGGCGGCAAGGGGACTGGTCATGAGGCGCTCCAGGCGTGGATCAGGGCTTCGAAGCGGTCGCCCCGCTGCTCGAAGTTGTCGAACTGATCGAAGCTCGCGCAGGCCGGACTGAGCAACACCTGGTCGCCGGGCTGGGCCAGGGCCAGGGCCACCTGCACCGCGTCGTTGAACACCGGCACCACCTCGTGCGGCAGGTCGCCAAGTTCCTTCGTGAGCTGCGGGATCGCCTCGCCCAGGAAGACCAGCCGCCGCAGCTTGCCCGCCAGGGCCGCGCGCAGGGGCTCGTAGCTGGTGCCCTTGTCGGTGCCGCCGAGCAGCAACACCAGGGGCCCCGGCAGGGCGTGGATGGCCGTCAGCGTGGCGTCCACGTTGGTGCCCTTGGAGTCGTTGTAGGCCCGCACGCCGCCCTTCTCGCCGCAGAAGGCGAGGCGGTGGGCCAGGCCCGGATAGGTCCGCAGGCCCGCGCGAAGGCCCTCGAGGGAGGCGCCGGCGTGGCGGGCCAGGAGGCTGGCGGCCAGGGCGTTCTCGACATTGTGGTCGCCGGGGATGAGCAGCTCCGAGCGGGCGAGCAGAGCCTCCCCGTGGAGGAACAGCTGGCCCTCCCCATCGCACCAGGCCTCGCAGGGCGACCAGCCGAACCGGGCGGTCTGTCCGGCGCCGGGCGCGCCCTCCAGCCACTCGGGATGGGCCACGGGCACCACCCGCAGGTCGTCGGCCGCCTGCCGCTCGAAGATGCGCAGCTTGGTCTGGCGGTAGGCCTCCATGGTGCCGTGGCGGGCCAGGTGGTCCGGGGTGAGGTTGAGGAAGGCCGCCGCCTCGGCATGAAAGCCCTGGACCGACTCCAGCTGATAGCTGCTCAGCTCCACCACGAAGGCCGTGTCCGGGGGCGCGGCCTGGGCTGCCTCCAGGACCGGTGTCCCGAGGTTGCCGCAGGCGATGGCCGAGCGCCCCGCGGCCTTCAGCAGAAAGGCCGTCAGGTCCGTGGTGGTGCTCTTGCCGTTGGTGCCGGTGACGGCCAGCACCCGGCCGCCGCCGCGCCGCGCGCGGATCACCCCGTGCGCCAATTCCACCTCACCGATGACCGGGATGCCCCGTCTGAGCGCCTCCGCCACGAAGGGCGCCGTGCGGGGAATGCCGGGGCTGATGACCAGCTCGGCACAGGCTTCCAGCAGGGCCAGCGGGTGGTCACCCCAGACGCCGGCGACCCGGACTCGGGTCAGCTCGAGTTCCAGCTCCGGACTCGGCTCCGGACGCAGGTCCGTGAGCACCACCGAGCGTCCCTGCCCCGCGAGGAAACGGGCTGCCGCCAGTCCCGAACGTCCAGCTCCCATGACCACGGTGCGCATGCCGCCTCCTGATCTAGCGTAGCCCGAATCCGGGATTCAGCCGCAGGGCGGGACGCGAGCGGGGACACCGCGCTACACTTGCCCAGGAGCCTTGCGCGAACGGAGTCGAAATGTCGAAGGGCATCCTGGAGACCATGCTGAGCGGCGAAGGCGTCATCGCCTCGCATGTCCAACCCGTCTACCGGCTCCTCGACAACCGCCTGGTGGCGCGGGAATACCTGGCCCGGCACCTGGATGCCAACGGCGTCGCGCATCCGGTGGGTCCTCTGCTGCAGGATCCCCGCCTCTCGCCGCAGGACCGCCTCGCCCTGGATCTCCTGTTCCTGGACTCCACGTTCCAGACCCTGGCCAGCGCGGGCGACGACACCTACCTCCACTTTGTGAACCTGGAGCCGGTCAGCCTGGAGGCCCCGGGGTTCTGGAAGAGCCTGCCGGCCTGGCTGGAGGCCCTGCCCTTCAGCCCCGAGCTGGTGGTCATGGAGTTCACGGAGTCCCAGGGCGTGCACGATCTGGAGGCGCTCCAGGGCTACGCCGGGCGGCTCCGGGACCTGGGCCTCCGGGTGGCCGTGGACGATCTGGGCGCGGGCGTGGCCAGCCTCAGCCACATGGCCCAGCTGGCGCCGGACTTCATCAAGGCCGACCGCAGCCTCGTCCACCAAGCGCACCGTCGCCCCTACCAGGCGGCCCTGCTGAACGCCCTGGCGCACTTCGCCACGGCCATGCGCATCGGCTTCATCGCCGAGGGCATCGAGAACCTGGAAGAGCTGGAAGCGGTCATGGACGCGGGCGTACCCTGGGGCCAGGGCTTCATCCTGGGCCAGCCCTGGCCCACCCGGCCCCGCCCTATCGCAGCTTCAGAGAACTGAGGGCCAGGATCGAGCAGACGATGGCGGTGATCCACATGCGGATGACCACCTTGGTCTCCTGCAGCCCGCCCAGCTCCAGGTGGTGATGGAAGGGCGCCATGCGGAAGATGCGCTTGCCGCCGCGCAGCTTGAAGCTGCCCACCTGCAGGATGACGCTCACGGCCTCGAACACGAAGAGGCCGCCGGCGATGACCAGCAGCAGTTCCTGCTTGATGATCACGGCCACGGTGCCCAGCGCGCCGCCCAGGGCGAGGGAGCCGGTGTCGCCCATGAAGACTTCGGCGGGGTGCGCGTTGTACCAGAGGAAGCCCAGACAGGCGCCCGCCATGGCGCCCATGAACACCGACAGCTCGGCGCCGCCGGACACGAAGGGCACGGCCAGGTAGGCTGCGATCTTCGCGTGGCCCACCACGTAGGCCAGGATCGCGTAGGTGATGGAGACGATCAGCGTCCCGCCGATGGCCAGACCGTCCAGCCCATCCGTGAGGTTCACGGCGTTGCTGGTGCCCACCATCACCAGCCAGATCCAGGGGATGAGGAAGATGCCCACGTTGGGCCGGAAGTTCTTGAAGAAGGGCACGGACAGGTGGCTGGTGGCCGTGCCGCGCAGGCCGAAGTGCAGGATGAGCCAGGCCACCAGCAGCGAGATGCCCGTGAGCAGGGCCATCTTCTGCCAGCTGGTGAGCCCCAGGTTCTGCTTCTTGAGCAGCTTCTGCGCGTCATCGAAAGCCCCGACGATGCCGAAGCCCAGGAGGGCCAGCAGCACCACCCAGATGGGACCGCTCTTGAGGTCGCACCAGAGCACCGTGGACACCGTGATCACCAGCAGGATCAGGATGCCGCCCATGGTGGGCGTGCCCGCCTTCTTCTGGTGGTTCTCGGGGCCGACGTCGCGGATGTGCTGACCCATCTTCAGCGCAGTCAGGGTGCGGATCACCCAGGGCCCCAGCAGCAGACTCAGCACCATGGCCGTGGCCGCGGCCATGGCCGTGCGGAACGTCACGTAGCGGAAGACCGAGAAGCCGGGAATCAGGTCGCGGAAAGGATGGAGAAGCCAGGGCAGCATGGGGATCCGGAAGACAGGGACTGGGAACGCGAGGGGAGAGACTCAGGGCCGGCGTGCGAGCAGCCACTCGGCGGCGCGTTCTGCGCGCCAGTACCGGCTGCCCTTCACCAGGATACGGGCTCCGGCAGGGATTGCGGAGAGTCCCGTGGCCTCGTCCCGCAGAGACTCGAAGTCCGGGAAGGCCTGCACACCGGGGCCGAAGCCCTCGGCAAGGTCCCGGGCGAAGTCGCCGTAGGCCCAGAGGCGGGAGAGGCCCAGGGCCTTCAGCGCCGCGCCCGTGTCCCGGTGGATCCCGGGCGCACCGGGGCCCAGCTCCCGGATGGAGCCCAGCACAGCCACGGCCTCGCCGCCTGGCAGCTGCAGCAGGGCCCTGGCGCAGGCCAGGATGGAGTCCGGGCTGGCGTTGTAGGTCTCGTCCAGCAGACAGCCGCCGCCGACCAGGGCGTGCAGGCGGCCCCGGCCAGCCTCGGGCGCCACCGCCGCCAGGCCCCGGGCCACCTGGTCCGGGGCGGTGCCCAGCTGCAGCGCCAGGGCGGCGGCCAGGGCCGCGTTCCGGACCTGGTGCTCGCCGGGCAGGCGCAGATGCAGGGGCAGCTCGCCCTTCGGCGTGTGCAGCAGGAAGGCGCTGCCCGCGGCACCCAGGGAGGCCACCGCGTCCCAGTGGTAGGCCTGGCCTTCTCCGACCGGCAGGGCCACCGCGTGGGCGGCCCAGGGCTGCTCGGCGATCCACCGGCACCAGGGATCCGCCGCCAGGTGGGCCCAGACGCCGCCCCGCCGCAGGCCCGCCACCAGCTCGCCTTTGGCCTGGGCGACACCCTGCTGGCCCGCGGGGAAGTTCTCCATGTGCGCGGTCCCCACCAGCGTGATCAGACCCGCATCCAGGGGCGCGATCTCCGTGAGCCGCCGGATCTCGCCGGGCGTGCTCATGCCCAGCTCCAGAACCACGGAGGCCAGCCCCTCGGGCAGCGTGGCCAGGGCTTCGGGCAGGCCCAGGGTGTTGTTGCGGTTGCCCGGCGTCTTCCAGCCCCCCAGGGCCGCCGCCAGCAGCTCCTTGGTGCTGGTCTTGCCGACGCTGCCCGTGACCCCGACAACGGTCTTCGGCCGCACCGCCGCCAGCCGGGTCTGCCCCCAGCGCTGCAGCGCCGCCAGCGTGT
>CAIPAY010000225.1 GCA_903863195.1 uncultured Holophagaceae bacterium | reverse complement strand
GAGGCGGTTGCTGAAACTCTTGCCGGCGATGACGAGGGACATGGGCGCTCCGAAGCACCAGTCTAGCCCCGCTGGCCCCGGACTCAGAGGGGGGTGGAGCCGGGACAGGTCAATTCCAGGGTTCGCTCTCCCGCCCCGCTGCGGGTGATGACGCGGATCTGGAGCGGCGCCCGGGTGTCTGGGCTGCGGAGGAAGACCAGGCCGCGACGGGCCTGGCCCGGCGCCAGGACCCCCGGGGACCAGGCCTGCTCCTGGAAGAAGGTCCCGATTCGGAGGTTGCTGTTGGCAGCCACCAGGGCATTGGGCAGGCCGACCAGGAACCCGGCTACAGCGAAGGCCTGGAAGATCATGCGATTAGAGATGAAGGCTCCGGGTTCGGCCGGAGCCGCACCCAGGGTCAGGAGCGTCGGCAGGATCGGGTAGAGGAGGTAGGCCAGGGTGTGCTGCCGCACCAGCTTCAGGGCGGCCTCAGGGGTGAGGGCCTCGACACCCTCGGGCAGCTCCAGGCGCAGCACCTCCACCTCGTCGCTGGAGCGGTTCTCGAAGCTCAGGGCCACCACCCGGAGGTTCGCCCTGAGGGCCCTCTCTTTGTACCTGGAGTTGTCCCCCCAGGGCTGGGCTGTCAGCGCGCCGGAGAGCCCCTGGCTCTGGGTCGCCACAGGAGGTGGGGCCACCAGGGTCACGGGCCGGTAGATGCGGGCGCAGCTCAGACCCCCGAAACAGAGCAACAAGACACAGCCGAGAGCCTTCATGGGACCTCCGGGAGGGGATGAGCTACTTGCGCGTGGGGTCATAGCTGCTGCTGCCCAGCAGGTTGCCATCCTTGTCCACCAGCTGCACGTCCTTCCGGGCGCCCTTGACCAGGTCCTGCTTGAAGCCCGCGACCCCCTGATCCAGCGAGGCGGAGAGGTTGCCCATGGCGAGCCTCAGGCTCTCCTGGGCCTGCTGGCGGAAGGCGTCCTCCCGGTTGGACCAGGAGGAGCTGCCCTTGACCGTGCCGACGGCCCCAGCCCGGAAGAGGAAGGTGCGGGAGGGCACGTGGTAGACCGCGGCGTCCACCAGGGTGGTGGTGTCGTTCTTGTCGCCCTGCACCATGTAGGCGCCCACCAGCGTCCAGTAGGTCCACGCATACCAGCGGGGGCTGCTGAACTGCACCTGGTCCACCGAGACCAGGGCCACCACGTCCACGCCGAAGCTGCGAGCGACCTGGGTCAGGTCCTCGAAGCCACCCTCCCGGGTGAGGTAGAGGGCGGGGATGATCTTGAAGCTGAGGGTCCAGGGCTTCTGGCCGAACAGGTCCGCCACCTGCTGGTGCAGCGCCTGCTCCTGCCCGGCGGCGAGCAGGTGGGTGGCCGTGTTGCCCACCAGAGAGCCCTGTCGCTGGCCGGTCTCGGCGGGCACGAAGGCGATGCCCAGGCGCAGGGGCAACTGGAGCTGCACGGGGCCCGCGGGCGCTTCGGCGGCCGGGGCGGTCTTGGCGCCCAGGTAGGAGGCCAGGCTGCTGCGCCGCTGGATGGTCTCGGGGGTGGCGCAGCCAAGGCCTAACAGCAGAACGGTAAGCGTGGCGATGAAGGGGGTTCGCATGAGAGGGGCTCCAAGACAATACGGTTGCGTATGTTCACCATACGGTATAGTATGGTAAGCTGAGCCCGAAGCCTGTCAAGGACCCCATGTCGCCCACCCCGAAAAAACCCCGCCCCAGCCCCACCCTCTCCCGGGAGGCCTGGGTGCTGGCGGCGACGAACCTGCTCGCCCGGGAGGGCCTGCAGGCCGTGGCCGTGGAGCCGCTGGCGCTGGCGCTGGGAGTGACCAAGGGCAGCTTCTACTGGCACTTCAAGAGCCGGAACGACCTGATCCAGGCAGTGCTGGAGGCCTGGGAGCAGGACCAGAGCGCGGACGTGGCCGCCCGCTACGGCGGCATTCAGGATCCGCGCCGTCGCCTGCGGGTGCTGCTGTTCGCGGCCTTCGAGGACGTGGAGAACGGGAAGTTCTTTGCCGCTCTGACCGTGTCGGGCCAGGACCCGCGGGTCGAGCCCACCCTGCGCCGCGCCACCGAGCGTCGTCTGGCCCTGGGCAGGGAGGCCTTCCAGGCCCTCGGTCTCTCCGAGGAAGAGGCCCGGCAGCGTGCCCTCCTCGCCTATGCCGCCTACACCGGCTACTTCCATCTGCTCCGGACCACGCCCGAGGCCGTGGAGGCCGTCACGGACCTCAGCGGCTATGTGCATCGCCTGGCCGACGCCCTGGTGCCGACCAAGCCCCAACGGCACCCTTGAAGCCCTGCCCCGGTGGCGCTTAGATGGAGGCCTTCGCGGCGAAAGGAGCTCCCATGACGCCGATCCTCATCATCCCGGGTTACCAAAACTCCGGCGAGGGGCACTGGCAGAGCCTCTGGGAGGCAGCCCTGCCGGGCGCCCGACGGGTAGAGATGCCGAACTGGGACTACCCGGTGCCCGCCGAGTGGGCCGAGGCCCTCGAGGACGCCGTCACCCGCTGCGCTGAGCCGCCCCTCCTGGTGGGGCACTCCCTCGGCTGCATTGCCATCGTCCGCTGGGCTGCCGTTTCTGCGCGGCAGATCCGGGGCGCCCTGCTGGCGGCGCCGGCGGACGTGGAGCGCGCTGGAGCGCTGCCGCAGCTCCGGGCCTTCGCGCCCATTCCCCGGCGGAGCCTGCTGTTCCCCTCGATCCTCGCGGTCTCCAGCAATGATCCCTTCCTGGCCCTGGATCGGGCCCGCAGCCTGGCCTCGGACTGGGGCTCTCGGCTCGTGGAGCTCGGTCCCTGCGGCCACCTGAACACCGCCTCGGGCTTCGGCCCGTGGCTTCGGGGCGAGGCCCTGCTCGAGGAGTTGCGATAGCTGCCGGTTGCAGAACAGGGTCCCGGCGTGGGAAACTCGACGTTCCGATGGAGGAGCGGTTCCCATCAGTAGCCACGGCGAGGGTGATGAACCCGCTGACCCGGTGTGAAAGGGGAGAATCGCCGAAGGGTTCGCGGCTCATCGACGCGCCCCCTGGACGTTGAGGCGAAAGCCCGGCGGCTGTCGTGCTGGTCACCCGGCGCGGAGGGCCTGAGGCGCGGCGGCGGGAATCCTCCCACTGCG
>CAIPAY010000224.1 GCA_903863195.1 uncultured Holophagaceae bacterium | reverse complement strand
GGGCATGGGCCAGGTGCACCGCGCCTGGGACGCCTCCCTGGAGCGGGCCGTGGCCGTCAAGTTCGTCCGGGGCACCGATCCCCTCGAGGCCGAGCGCCTGCTGCTGGAGGCCCGCCTCCAGGCCCGCGTGGAGCACCCCCACGTGGTCCGCGTCCACGAGGTCGGCACCCTGGGCGGCCGCCCCTGCATCGTCATGCAGCTGGTGGAGGGCGGCACCCTGGCGGATCTCCCCCAGGACGCGCCCCTAGCCCTGCGGGTCGAGCTGCTGCGCCAGACGGCCCTGGGCCTCCACGCCGCCCACCTCCAGGGCCTCATCCACCGGGATGTGAAGCCGGGCAATGTGCTGCGGGAGACCGCCGAGGACGGCACCCCGCGGGCCCTGGTCACGGACTTCGGCCTGGCCCGGGATGAGGACGGCGGCCTCACCCGCTCGGGGCTGCCGGAGGGGACCCTGGATTTCATGGCCCCGGAGGTGCTGATCGGCGCCGGCCCCCTGGACTTCCGCGTGGACGTCTACGCCCTGGGCGCCACGGCCTACGCCCTGCTGTCCGGCCAGCCACCCTTTCGGTCCCTCACCAACCTGGGACCCAACGCCACTACCTCGCGGCTCCCCACGGGCCCCAACGAGGGCACCCAGCTGCTGCGCCGCATCCTGGAGGAAGACCCGGCCCCTCTGAAGGACACGCCCCGGGACCTGCAGGTGATCGTCGCCAAGGCCATGGAGAAGGCCCCGGCAGAGCGCTACGGCAGCGCCGAGGCCTTCGCCGAGGACCTGATCCGGTTCCAGCGCGGCGAGCCCATCCAGGCCCGGCGGGCCACCACCTTCGACCGCCTGCTCAAGTGGAGCCGCCGCAATCCCACCGCCGCCCGGGCCTCCGTGGCCGCCCTGCTCACCCTCTGCCTGGGCCTGGGCTTCGGCTTCTGGACCACCCGCCGCGCCGCCCGCCAGTCCCTGGAGGCCGCCCGCCTCGGCGCCCTGGCCGAGGCCATGGAGGCCCGCATCCGGCAGGAGCAGCTGTCGCCGCCCCACGACCTCACCCCTGTGCGCAGCCAGGTCCGCAAGCATGCCGAGCGCCTCGAGGCATCCGCCGGGGAGGGCGGGCCAGCCGCCTTCGCCCGGGGCCGCGCCCTGGAGCTGCTGGGGGACTGGAACCGCTCCCGGGTGGCCTTCCAGCGGGCCTGGGACACGGGGTTCCGGAACCCCCAGGCCGCCGACTCCCTGGGGCTCGCCCTCATCCGCATCTACGATCAGGACCTGCGGCGCGGCCGGGCCACCCTGGCCCCCGAGGCCCTCAAGACCCTGCAGGCCCAGCTGGACCGCAGCCTCCACGACCCTGCCCTCGCCCTCCTCGCCCAGGGGGATCCCGGCGGCTGGCGGGGCCCCTGGGCCAAGGCCATCCACGCCACCCTGCACCGCCAGTTCGAGGAGGCCCGGGCGCAGGCCCGCAGCATCCGCCAGCAGGACCCCCAGCGCTACGAGGCCTGGACCCTCGAAGGGGAGATCTGGAACGCCGAGGCCCAGCGCCGTGCGGAGGAGGGCAAGGCGGACGAGGCTCGCGCCGCCCTGGAGCAGGCCCAGCAGTGCCTGGACCAAGCCCTGGCCTGGGGCCGCAGCGACCAGCGCCCCCTGGAGGCGCTTGCCCGCCTGCACGTCCAGCGGTCCGCCCTGCAGGTCAGCGCCGGGGCCGATCCCACTACCGAGATCCAGGCCTCGGCGCGCTGGATCGAGCGGGCCATGACCCTCACCCCCGACAGCCCCGACCTTCTGGCGAGGAAGGCGGCCGGCCTCTACCAGCTGGGAATCAGCCCCCAGGGCGGCGAGTGGACCGCCCGGGGCAAGCTGCTGGAGCAGGCCATCCAGTTGCTGGATCAGGCCGATGCCCTGCGGCCGGGAACCCCGGCCTTCCTCAGCTCCCTGGCGGAGGCCTGGGGCTCCCTCGCCCAGCTGCACTTGAACCTGGGACAGCCCGCCCGCACCTCGGTGGACCGCGGCCTGGCCCGGCTCCGGCAGGCGGAAGCCCTGATACCGGAGGACCCCGGGGTGCCCCGGCTTGAGCTCATGCTCCGCACCCGGGAGTTCCAGGTCCTGAGCCTGGAGGGCAAGGACCCCGAACCAGCCCTGCGCAGCGGCCTGGCTTCGGCGGAACGGGCCCTGCGGCTGGACACAGCGAACCCCAGCTCCGTCCAGAGCTGGAAGGTCAACCTCCAGATGCAGCTGGGCCGCGAGGCCTGGCGCCACGGCAAGGATCCCCGCCCGGACCTGATGGGCGCCGCCGCCGATGTGGAGGTGCTGGTGAAGCCGGCCCCCGATTCCATCCTGATCCTCCAGAACGCCGCCAACGCCCTCTACCAGGCCGCCGATCAGCTCACGGACCTGGACGGAGAGGTGGACCACCTGACCCGTCGGGCCCTGGAGCTGCTGGAGCTGGGGCTGGCCAAGGCCCCGGGCAATGAGCCCCTCCTCCGCCTCAAGGGCCAGGTTCTCATGGTGCAGGCCTACTGGGCCTGCATCCAGGACCGGGATCCCAGCCGCCTGCTCGTCGAGTCCCGTCGCCAGGTCTCTGCCGCCGCCTCTCTGGGCAAGGAGGTGGTGACCTTCAACGAAGTCTTCGCGCTGCTGGCCCTGGTGGAGGCCCGCTGGGCGCTGCACCAGGACCGCTCCCCAGAGGCGGCGCTGAAGGAGGTGGAGCGCTACCTGCGGCCCGCCGTGAAGGCACAGCCCACGCAACCGGGGGGGTACCAGAACCTCGCCCTGGTGGCCCTGGTGCGAGGCCAGTGGGCCCAGCGGAGGAAGCTTCCCTACCTTGGCACGGTGAAGGAGGGCGAGGCCGCCATCGCCCAGGCCATCCGGCTGGATCCGGGGGACCCTGCCCTTCGGGTGGTGCAGGCCCGCCTGCACGCGCTGGCAGGCGACAAGGCCTCGGCCACCCAGAGCCTGGACGCGGCCCGGAAGCTCAATGCCCTGATTGGAGGCGGGGCGGAATACCGCCGGGCCCTCCGGGAGTCGGGCCTGAGCTGAGCCCGAGTGCCTGAGGTGGCCTAGCCGGTATTTTGAAAGCGCACCTGTTCGGTCACCTTGCGGGGACCGAAGGTTGGGTATCAACCAACCACCTCAGGAGCTCCCATGATCCGCACCGCCGTCTCCCGCTTCGCCCCCGCCGCCGTGGCCGCGTCCCTCCTTGCCGTCCTGCTGGCCTGGGGCGGCGACGCCTCCGCCCAGGCCACTCCCGCCGGGGATCCCGCCTGTCTGACCACGGGCATGGATCTGGTCTTCACCGGCAGCCAGAACGTCCCTCCCGCGGAAACCGGTTCTGCGATGGCGGATCCCGCCGCCTGCCTCACGACGGGCATCGACCTCCTCTTCGTCCTGGACGACGCGCCCCCCACCGGTCAGCAGCCCCAGGTCGCAGGCCTGGTCTCAGGCGTCAGCTACCTGAGCACCGGCATGGACCTCTGGCTGGCCCCCCTGGGGGTGGCCGCCGACTTCTGAGGCAAGGATCCGCCAGGATCGAGCGGGACGGCGGGGGCGCATCGACGCCCCCGCTGCGCGATTCAAGGCTGTGGCGATGCCATTTTTAATCATAGAAATTCAGCAAAATTATCTTTTTTTTATTGTTTTATCTTTGCAACAACCGGCAAACAGCAGATGATGATCCAAATCAAGAATTGGAATGCAGCCATGGGCACCCATCCCTCAGAACCCCTTGATCGCCGTCGGCACCGAGGCCCCTGGCGGTTTCTCTACATGGACATGAGAGCCTTCCTGCGCCGCTACTTCGGCTGGGGTTGAGAGGCGCCGGTCAGGCCTGCTTCTGCAGCCACCGGTTGTAGACCCACAGGCTCAGGGCGCTTCCGAGGCCAAAGAGAGTCAAGATGATCCAGCCCGTGGCCGCTGCCTTGGGATCAAGCTTGAGCAGGCCGTCCGCCTGCTTCACGGCGCCCTTGCACATGATGTCGTTGAACAGCCAGGCGCCCGCGGGGCCGCCGATGAGGCTGCCGATGGCCATGGGCAGGTTGGCGTAGCCCAGGAAGAGACCCTCCTGGCCCTTGGGCGCGAGGGACCCGATGTACTCGTAGAGGCGGCTGGAGGCGAAGAGCTCGCCAAAGGCAATGAGGGCCACGGTCATGACGATGAAGAGGCTGCCCACGGGCAACAGCACCTTCGCGGTCACCCCGCCCGCCATGAAGAGCGGCGCCACGTTGATGAGCATCGACAGGCCGATGATGACGGTGCCCACGATGATCGACTTGATCGGCGGCAGCTTGCCGAAGAGCTTCGTGATCAGCAGCTGGAACAGCACGATGGTGATGGGGTTCGCCATGGTGTAGAGGTCCATGGCCGGGGTCAGCTCCACCGTCTTCTTCACGTAGAGCGGCAGCACGTTGTAGACCTGGTTGTAGATGAAGTAGAAGCCGCTGCTCACCACCAGGAACATGGCGAAGCGGCCGCTGCCCAGCACCTTGACCATGCCGAGCAGCACCTCCGGGATGGAGCGGCGGGGCTTGGCGGGCTCCCCGGTGGGGTCGGGATCCCGGTAGCGCAGCAGCACCACCAGGAAGGCCAGCACCGCCGCCACCATGGACACGACGAAGATGGTGTCGAGGCGGCCCAGCTTGGTGCGCACGAAGAAGGCCGTGAGGCGGCCGAACACGCTGCCGACGTTGATGACCATGTAGAAGATGGCGAAGGCCAGGGTGGCCTTGCCCAGGTGGGTGCGCTGGACGGTGCCGGCAATGCAGGGCTTCACGAAGGAGCCGCCGATGCCTATGAGGACGATTGCCGCAGCCACGGGCACCATCACCCCCGCCCCGGCAGTGACCTCCTTCCCGGCCTGCAGGGCCAGGGTCTGGCCGC
The DNA here is from genome assembly GCA_903863195.1 of uncultured Holophagaceae bacterium. Classification (GTDB taxonomy): domain Bacteria; phylum Acidobacteriota; class Holophagae; order Holophagales; family Holophagaceae; genus Geothrix. The sequence goes on along the minus strand of CAIPAY010000224.1, from coordinate 33,823 downwards.
CGAACCACACGGGGTAGCCCATGAGGAAGTAGCCGCACACCAGCAGGACGCAGGCGAGGAGCAGGCTCCGCCGGAAGCCGATCTGGTCGGCGATGGTGCCGCTTAGGATGGGCAGGAAGTAGACCAGGAACCAGAGCACGCCATTCAGGGTGCTGGGCCAGTAGTCGCCCAGGCCCAGGCGGGCCAGGTAGATGACGATGAAGCTTGCCATGGAGTAGTAGGCCGCCCGCTCGAAGAGCTCGGTCAGGTTGGCGTTCCAGTAGCTGGCCGGGAAGGCGTACTTCTCTCTGAAAGTCGGTTCCTGGCTCATGCGCACCTCGGGATCCGCCCAGTGTGCCAGAAGCCGCCGGGGCCGGCCTTCACCGGGCGGCGGCCTTGTATACTGCGGTTGGAGGGGCCGGTGATCCGAGCGCAGGTCATGAACAAGCTGAGGGAGAGGTTGCCCGGGCTGCAGACGCGCTATGGCATCACCTCCCTGGGCCTCTTCGGCTCCGTGGCGCGCGACGAGGAGGGTCCCCACAGTGACGTGGACCTGCTCGTGGGCTTCCTCGGCGATCCCACCTTCGCCCGCTACATGGGGCTGAAGGAGGAGCTGGAAGCGCTGCTGGAGCGCAAGGTGGACCTCGTCACCACCACGGGCCTCAAGCCCCGCATCCGGGACCGGGTCCTCGCCGAGCTGCTCGATGTCGCGTGATCCCGGGCTCTACCTCCAGGACATCGACGCGGCCTGCGAGAAGGTCCGCCTGCTGGTGGAGGGCATAGACTTCGACACCTTCACGGACGAGTGGCGCACCCGAGACGCGGTGCTCCACAACCTCAAGGTCCTCGGCGATGCCGTGCGGCGCCTGCCGCCCTCCTTCAAGGCCCGCCACACCCACATCCCCTGGTCGCGCATCGTGGGCTTCCGGGACGTGCTGGCCCACGCCTACTTCACCCTGGACGACACCATCGTCTGGGACATGATCCAGAACGAGCTGCCCCCCCTCCACGAAGTCGCCCGCCAGCTGCTCAGCGAGCTTGACGGGCCAGCCTGAAATCAGGTTCTTCCGGGTTTTCTGGGGTTGCCAAACCTTCATGGGCTCATCCAGCTCGCGGGGGAAGGGCAACAACTCTCGCAGAGGGCGCAGAGAGGGCTGAGGTTCGCAGAGAACAGCGGGTAAGCCGAAGGCCTCAGCGGCCCTCCGCTCCCCTCGTCTTTTCTCTGCGAGAGTGGTTGCTTTCCCCTGAACGCACGGAGACTGCACAGAGGGTGGGGTTGGCGTGTCCTGGTGCCTTGGTGCCTTGGTGGCGAAATTGTTCTTTCTGGTCCTTGATGACCCGCCGAATTTAGTGGTCTTCGTTTTCTTCGGTGAGGTGCAGGGTCACAGGCCCTCCTGGTTCGATGCGATCGACCCCTGCGGGGATCACCGCCAGGGCGCTGGCCACGAGCATGGAGGACAGGATGGCGGAGCCCTGGGGGCCCGTGAGGCGGGCCTTGAGCCGGCCCTCCTCCCGCTGCGCCACCACCCGCAGGAAGGTGGTGCGGCCGTCACCGGCCTTGCCGGACCAGCCACCTTCCAGGGCCGCCTCCGCCACCGGCCGGTGCAGCTTCCCGAAGCCCATGAGCTGCCGCAGGGCGGGCCGCACGTATTCCTCGAACATGAGCATGGCGGCCACGGGGTTGCCGGGGATCCCGAAGACGGGCTTCGCCCCCAGCATCCAGAAGCCCAGCGGTCCGCCCGGCTTCTGCGCCACCTTCCAGAAGACCCGCCGGGCGCCCAGCTCCTCCAGCATGCGCTTCATGAAGTCGTAGTCGCCCACGGAGATGCCGCCGGTGGTGAGGATCATGTCGGCTCCCGCGGCCTCCTCCAGCACCCGCAGCAGCGTGGCGGGCTCGTCGGGCACGCGCGGGAATGGCAGGGGCCGCGCGCCGCTGGCCGCCACCTGGGCGCAGAGGGCGTGGATGTTGGCATCGCGGATGCGGCCCGGCCCCGGCTGCTCGGAGACGTCCACCAGCTCGTCGCCGGTGGTGAGCACGGCCACTCGGGCCCGGGGATGGCAGGGCAGCACCGCCAGTCCCGCTGCGGCCAGGGCCCCGATGTCGCCGGGCCGCAGCCGGTGGCCGGCGAGAACCAGCCGCTGACCCAGCTGCAGGTCCTCACCCGCTTGGCGGATGTGGAGGCCCGGACGGAGCAGGTGCAGCACGTCCACCCAGCCCTCGCCGCGCCGGGTCTGTTCCACGGGGGCCACGGTGTCCGCCCCCTCGGGCAGGGGGGCGCCGGTCATGATCCGCAGGGCCTCGCCTGGCCCCACCGAGCAGGTGGGGATCGCCCCCGCTGCCAGGTCGCCCAGCACCCGCAGGCGCACGGGCGTGGCGGGAGTGGCCGTGGCCAGGTCCGCAGCCCGCAGGGCGTAGCCGTCCATGGCGGAGTTGGTGAAGGGCGGCACCTGGGCGGCGGAGCGCAGGTCCTCCGCCGCGGCCAGGCCCAGGGCCTCGCCAAGCGACACCTGGCCCGCCGGGAGGGGCGCCACCTGGTTGAGAATCAGCTGCAGGGCTTCCGCGGGGGTGGCCATCAGTCGGGATACCTCACAGCCTGCCAGGTCCAGAACGAGAAGTGCCGCCAGGACCCGGGCATGTGGGCGCCGACGGAGGCCACGAAGGTGGCCGCCAGATACCAGGGCAGCCGGTGCGCGGGCTGGAGGCAGCCCAGGCCCAGCAGGCCGAGCTTCAGCAGCACCGCCACCCCGCTGCCCTGGACGAGGATGGCCGCGTCCTTGGCGAGGTCGAGGGCGAAGAGCAGCACGCCCGTGAGCACCGTGGCCAGGATGGCGCCGCGCAGCGCGCGGTAGTCCGCCCCGAAGGGCAGCGCCCCCACCACCAGGGCCATGGCGCAGAGGTGCAGGCTCCGCAGCAGCAGCTGCACCCGCCGGGCCCAGGGAAAGTCCCGCGGCGCCGCCGGGAAGAGCAGCGTCCCCAGGGGGGACCGCGCCGGAGGGTCCGCGTGCGTGACAGCCATGCTCCCGTTGTAGCAGAGGCGGGCAGGGCCGTGCTGAAATGGGATGGCCCTGGAGGCGCCATGCCGATGAATCCTCGCCGATTTGCCCTGATCCCGGCGGCCTGCCTGCTCCTGGCCGCACCTCCCCTGCGGGCTGGCGCGCGCACGGAACCACTGCGCCGCAGCGTGGAGACCTGCGTCGTCCCGGACGTGACCCTGGTGAACCAGGACGGCAAGCGCCTGCACCTCCGGACCCTGCTGGACTCCGGGGAGCCCGTGGTCCTCAACTTCATCTACACGTCCTGCACCACCATCTGCCCGACCCTCTGCGCGGGCTACGCCACCCTCCAGGCGCGGCTCGGGGAAAACCCGGGGAAGGTCCATCTCATCTCCATCACCGTCGATCCAGCGCGTGACACGCCCAGGATCATGAAGGCCTATCAGGGACGCTTCCGGGCCAAGCCCGGTTGGGAGTTCCTCACGGGCTCCAAGGGGGATATCGAGAAGGCCATGAACGGGTTCAACACCTTCATCCCGAACTGGGAGTCCATGGTGCCCATCACCATGATCCGCACCCAGCGCGGGGGCTCGTGGACCCGGATCTTCGGCCTGATGAGCTCCACCGAATTCCTGCAGGAGTGCAAGCGGGCCGGAATCCTCTGAGACCCCCGGACCCTGCCGCACCCACGAGAACAGCCCCCGGTTGTCCGGGGGCTGTTCTCGTCCGGCCTGAACCAGCGGTCTAGCCCTTGGTCGCGCCAGGCTTCACAGAGGCGCTGGCAGTGCCCTTCAGGAGCGACTGGGCGCCCTGGATGAGGGTCCTGGCCTCCTGCACCTTGCTGCCCATGTAGGCGGGCGCGTGGACGCCCCAGGAGCCATCCTTCCGGATGGCTTTGACGATGTCCCTGGCCTGGTTGACCATGAGCTGAGCCTGGGCCTTCTCGGTCCGGCCGAGGGTGCCCTTGGCCAGCGCGGGAGCCACTTCCTTGAGTGCGGCTTCGACTTCGGCGAGCCCGGTCTTCACGGGAGTCTGCCAGGTCACGACCCGGTCGTAGATCATCTTCTGGTTCGTGAAGGCGAGGTCCTTGGGCATGGCGGACTGGGCCGGGCTGTGGCAGCCGCCGGTCTGCGCCAGGTCCGCGTCACCCCAGCTGGTGCGGCCGCAGGACCACATCAGGTCGATGTAGGGCTTGCCGTCCTTCTTGGTGAGCCGCCAGGCTCCGCCCTTCCAGGTCCGGTCCTTGCCTTCCGGCGGGTTGAGGGTCTTGGCCACGGGATCCACGTTGATCTTCCAGATGTGGGAGGCCCGCTGGGTGTCGCCCACGGCATAGTCGGGAAACTGGATGGAGGTGAAGTTCTCGCAGCTGCCCATCACCGGCATGTGGCAGCTCACGCACCGGTTGTTGCCGTGGATGTCGTTGTTGGCGAAGAACTCGGCCTGGGTCTTGTGGCAGTCCTGGCACTGTTTCTTGAGGGCCGGGATGGTGTAGGGGTCCTTCCAGTCATTCATGGTCACTTCGTGGGGATCGTGGCAGGTGCCGCACCCCATGCCGTGCTCCTTGTGACTGGTGTAGTAGGACTGGGAGCCCTCGGTGCCGCAGGAGGGGTGGCTGCTCTTGAAGTAGGCCGAGAAGGCGCGCTTGGGATCCTTCGCCGCCTCATCGGCGTTCCAGGCAAAGCGCTGGTGGCAGCGCTCGCAGGTGGAGGGCATGCCCGCGCCCCGCGCACCCACCAAGTGGGCGCCGGCACCATGGCATTCCTCGCAGGAGATGCCCTTGTTGATGGTGTGCTTGCGGAGTTCCTCAGGCTTACCGAGGGCTGCGAAGAGCTCTGACTGGCTCTTGAAGTCGAACTTGAAGGAGTGGCAGACCTCGCAGTAGGAACTGGCGGGCTGGAAGAGCATGTTCTTGCGGTTCTTCGAGCCGTAGGAGGTCATGCCCCAGGTCGCTGAGCCCTGATCCCCGAAGGCCTCCAGCGTAGTGGGGAAGCCGGGGACGTAGGCGGCGATCCGCTTGGTCATCTCCGGGGTGATGGACTCCGCCCAGGAGCGGCTAAACTGGTTGCCGCCGGCCACGAGGGTGCCGGTCTTGTCGTTCAGGGTGCCGCCCTCGATGTGGTAGGTGCCGCGCACCAGCCACTTGTCCAGGAAGCCGTACTTGGTGCGGGGTGTGCCGATGATGGCGAACACCGAGTCCGCCGTGATGCCCTCTGGCAGCACGGCCGCCTTCCCGCCGTACAGGCCCTTCTTGAGATCCTTGTTCTCGAGCTCCGTCATCTCGTCCGGGAAGCGCACGACCATGGCGTGCCGGGAGCGGGACCACTTCTCGTACTGCATGGGATGGCACTCGCCGCACTTCTTCGAGCCGACGAAGTTATTGGGCAGGTCCAGGATGGACTCCATGCCCAGCCGGTAGGTGATGGCCGCGTGGCGGTTGTTCTTCTCGGCATAGGCCTTTCCGCCGCCGAACTCCACGAACTCCTCTTCCCGGTCGCTGATCTGGTACTTGCCGACGAGTCGCCCGTTCTTCTCGTAGTCCGTGAAGAGCGGGTGGTTCTGCTTGAGGAAGTCGTGGAAGGCCTTCTCCTGCTCCACGTAGCCTCCCAGGGTCCGGGGTCCCTCTGCCGCAGCCTCCTTCTTCGCCGGCCTGGCGGCAGCCTTCTTGGTGGCGGCCTTTGCCGCAGCGGGCTTGGCCTTGGCGGCCTCAGGCGCTGCGGGCTGCTCGGCTGCCTGCAGCCCCGCCAGGAGGACCATGCCTCCGATCAGGGTTGCGATTCGTCCCCATTTCCAGTGCACTGTCCACCTCCGGATGGCTGGCGGCGGGAACCCGGTTCCCGCGAGTGGTCGTTGAAGAAGGGCCTGTGCCTGGCGGCATCCCGCTCGGAGGCCGGGGGGTCGCGTGCGGCGGAGCACCAACAGGGGCAGGCTGCAGCAGCATCCCGGGATCCGGGCGTTGATGATCCAGGTGTCATCAATTGAGAAGAAATTTATAGCCACCCGTAGGTTTTTTTAAATGACAAAAGTCACAAATTGAATAATTACAAAAGGTATAAACAATGTTGGCAACCTACCACTTCACTGTAAATAACGTCAAAGATCACGTGTGGCTTCGGAAAGGTCATGGTGAAATACAGGCCACAGGTTTCCCATGCCCACCTCCTCCGTCACCATCCGCATCCGCATCGCCGTCGGCGAGGACATCGCCATCGGGCAGGGCAAGGCCGACCTGCTGGAGGCCATCGGCCGCAGCGGCAGCATCTCGGCCGCGGCCCGGGAGCTGGGCCTGAGCTACCGCAAGGCCTGGCTGATGGTGGACGAGATGAACAAGTGCTTCCGCACCCCGGTGATCCTGGCGGCCAAGGGCGGCCACCAGGGCGGCGGCTCCCAGGTCACGCCCCTGGGGCAGGAGGCCCTGGCCCGCTTCCGGGAGATCCAGGCCAAGGCCTCCGCCGCCATCGCCGCCGATGTGAGCGCCTTCCGGAAGCGCCTGCTGGTCTGAGCGCACCCCCGGCCGCCCCGGAACCGTTATATCCTACCGGGATCACCGTTCCGGAGGACGCCATGACCCGATCCGCCTGTCTTCGCCTGGGCCTGGCCCTTGCTGCGGCCCTCTGCCCCGCCCTGCTGTCCGCCGCACCGCCGGTCCAGAAGGTCGTCATCCTCGCCACCACCACCAGCACCCAGGACTCGGGCCTGCTGGACGAGCTGGTGCCCACCTTCGAGAAGGAGACGGGCTACGCGGTGAAGACCATCGCCGTGGGCTCGGGCCAGGCCATCGCCATGGGCAAGCGCGGCGAGGCGGACGTGCTGCTGGTGCACTCCCCGGACGCCGAAAAGGCGCTGATGACCGACGGGGCCGGCGTGAACCGCCGCCTTGTGATGCACAACGACTTCATCCTGGTGGGCCCCGCCGCGGATCCCGCAGGACTCGCCAAGCTGGGCGCCGTGGCCTGCTTCCAGCGCATCGCCGCCTCGGGCTCCCTGTTCCTGTCCCGGGGCGACAACTCCGGCACCCACGCCCAGGAGCTGAAGCTCTGGAAGGCCGCGGGCATCAGCCTCGAGGGCAAGACCTGGTACCAGCAGACCGGCCAGGGCATGGGCCAGACCCTCGCCATCGCCGCCGAGAAGAAGGCCTACACCCTGGCCGACCGCGGCACCTACCTGGCCCTGAAGAAGAAGCTGGGCCTGCCGATCCTGCACGAGGGCGACCCGGCCCTGCGCAACGTCTACCACGTCATCGAGGTGAGCAGCGCCCGCTTCCCCAAGGTGAACGCCGCCGGGGGGCGCGCCTTCGCCGACTTCATGGTCGCGAAAGCTGTCCAGACGCGGATCAAAGATTTCGGAATCGCACTCTATGGTTCGCCTTTATTCTTTGCGGATGCCGGACTCCCGGAGTAGGAGGCCGGCCGGAGGCGCCACCCCATGTCGAATGCCATCTTCAGCCTGCCCGAGTCGCACAACGAGCCCATCCTCCCCTATGCCCCGGGATCGCGGGAGCGGGCCCTGCTGAAGGCGGAGCTGGAGCGGCAGTACAACCTGGAGCTGGAGATCCCGCTCATCATCGGCGGCCAGGAGATCCGCACGGGCCGACGCGACCGGGCCGTCTGCCCCCATGACCACCAGCATGTGCTGGCCACCTTCCACGAGGCAGGCGAGGCCGAGGTGCGCCTGGCCATCGACGCGGCCCTGGCCGCCAAGAAGGCCTGGGAGGCCACGCCCTGGGAGGACCGCGCCGCCATCTTCCACAAGATGGCCAGCCTGATCTCCACGAAGTACCGTTACATCCTGAACGCCGCCACCATGCTGGGGCAGTCCAAGAGCGCCTTCCAGGCGGAGATCGACAGCACCTGCGAGACCGCCGACTTCTTCCGCTACAACGCCAAGTTCATGGAGGACATCTACCGCCAGCAGCCCATCTCGGATCCCCACGTGTGGAACCGGGTGCACTACCGCGCGCTGGAGGGCTTCGTCTTCGCGGTGACCCCATTCAACTTCACCGCCATCGGCGCCAACCTGGCCACTGCCCCGGTCATCATGGGCAACACCGTCGTGTGGAAGCCGGCCTCCACCTCGGTGCTGTCGAACTACTACCTGATGCAGCTGTTCAAGGAGGCCGGGCTGCCGGACGGCGTGATCAACTTCATCCCGGGACCGGGCCCGCTCATCGGCAAGGTCGTCCTGGAGGATCCCAGCTTCGCGGGGCTGCACTTCACGGGCTCCACCGGCGTCTTCAACAGCATGTGGAAGACCATCAGCGGCAACCTGGAGCGCTACCGCAGCTACCCCCGCATCGTGGGCGAGACCGGCGGCAAGGACTTCGTCTTCATGCACGCCTCGGGGGACGTGAACGAGACCGCCGCCGCCGTCGTGCGGGCCGGGTTCGAGTACCAGGGCCAGAAGTGCTCCGCCTGCTCCCGGGTCTATGTGCCCGCCTCCCGCTGGCCCGCGCTGGAGGCCCGCCTGAAGGAGCTGCTGGGCCAGATTCACATGGGCGATGTGCGCGACTTCCGCAACTTCTTCAACGCCGTCATCGACGAGAAGGCCTTCGACAACACCATGCGGTACCTGGAGCTGGTCAAGACCTCGCCCGAGGCCGAGGTGCTCTGGGGCGGCCACGGCGACAAGTCCGTGGGCTACTTCATCGAGCCCACCCTCATCCGCACCACGAACCCCAAGTTCGTGACCATGCAGGAGGAGATCTTTGCGCCGGTGGTCACGCTCTTCGTCTACGAGGACGACCGGCTGGAGGAGACGCTGAAGGTCCTGGACGAGACCTCGCCCTACGCCCTCACCGGCGCCATCTTCGCCCGGGACCGCTACGTCATCAACCAGCTCACGGCGGCCCTGGCCAACGCCGCCGGGAACTTCTACATCAACGACAAGCCCACGGGCGCGGTGGTGGGCCACCAGCCCTTCGGCGGCGCCCGGGCCTCGGGCACCAACGACAAGGCCGGCAGCTTCCTGAACCTGATCCGCTGGACCTCCCCCCGCACCATCAAGGAGAGCTTCACGCCACCCACGGACATCTCCTTCCCCTTTCTCGAAGCTGAATAGGAGCCGACGCCCCGCATGGACCTCATCTGGGAAGGCCTCCGCAAGGCCCTGGAGCTGCTGGTGGGGCTCGATCCCGAGGTGCTCGGGATCACCCTGCTCTCGCTCAAGGTGTCGGGCCTCGCCACCCTCATCAGCGTCGTGCTCGGGCTCGGGGCGGCCGTGGCCGTGGCCCTCAACGAGTTCCCGGGCAAGCGGCTGGTCATCGCGCTCATGAACACCGGCATGGGCCTGCCGCCGGTGGTGGTGGGCCTCTTCGTCACCGTCCTGCTCTGGCGCAACGGGCCCTTCGGCTTCCTGGGCATCCTCTACACGCCCGCGGCCATCATCCTGGCTCAGGCGGTCATCGCCACACCCATCATCGCGGGGCTCGGCCTGGCCGCCCTCCAGCACCTGCCGCCGGAGCTGCGGCTGCAGATCCTGTCCCTGGGCGCCACCCGCCGCCAGCTGGTCTGGCTGCTGCTGCGCGAGGCCCGGCTGCCCCTGCTGGCCGCAGTGATGGCCGGCTTCGGGGGCGTCATCTCCGAGGTCGGCGCCTCCATCATGGTGGGCGGCAACCTCAAGGGCAGCACCCGCGTGCTCACCACCGCCACGGTGATGGAGAGCAGCCGGGGCAACTTCGAGGTGGCCTTCGCCCTCAGCTTCATCCTGCTGGTCCTCGCCTTCTCCGTGAACGCGCTGCTCACCCACCTCCAGCAGACCCGGCGGCCCCGGTGAGCGCGCCGCTGCTGGAGGTCCGGGAGCTCGCGGTCCACCGCGGCCGCACGCCGGTGCTGGACATCCCGAGCCTCCGGGTCGGCCCGGGCGAGGTGCTGGCCCTCATCGGCCCCAACGGCGCGGGCAAGTCCACCCTGCTGCTGACCCTGGCAGCCCTATTGAAGCCAGCCGCAGGCACCCTGGCCTTCCACGGCGAGGTCCTGGACTCCGAGGCGAAGCGGCAGGCCTACCGCCGCCGGGTGACCATGGTGTTCCAGGACCCCCTCCTCTTCGACACCACGGTGCGCGAGAACATCGCGGCGGGCCTGAGGCTGCACGGCGTGCACGCCAAAGAACGCCAGCACCGGGTGGAGGCCACCGCCGCGCAGTTCGGCATCGCCGGGCTCCTGGACCGCTCCGCCCGCCACCTCTCCGGCGGCGAGGCCCAGCGCACGGCCCTGGCCCGGGCCTTCGCCCTGCGCCCGGAGCTGCTCCTGCTGGACGAGCCCTTCTCGGCCCTGGATCCCCCCACCCGGGGCGGGCTGCTGGAGGACCTGGGCCGCATCCTGGCGGACACCGGCACCTCTGCCCTCCTGGCCACCCACGACCAGGCCGAGGCCTCGCGCCTGGCCAACCGCCTGGCCGTGATGAAGGGCGGGCGCATCCTCCAGGCAGGCGCCCTCCAGCAGGTCATGAACCACCCGGACGATCCTTTCGTGGCGGCCTTCGTGGGCATGGAGACCCTGCTGCAGTGCACCGTGACCGCCGCCGTGGAGGGGGTGCTCACCCTGGCCCTGGCCGGCCACGAGCTCACCGCCGTGGGGGACGCCGTGGCAGGCGACTCGATCCTGGTGGGCATCCGGCCCGAGCACGTGACCCTGTCTTTACAAACCGACAAGACCAGCAGCGCCCGCAACCAGCTGCCGGGGACTGTGACCAAGGTCATCCCCTGGGGTCCCTTCCACCGGGTGGAGCTGGACTGCGGCTTCGACCTCTCCACCTGGGTCACGCCCCAATCCTTGACGGAACTGGCCCTCGCCCCGGGTCGGCCCGTGGTGGCGGCCTTCAAGGCCACCGCCGTGCATGTGGTCCGGAAGGGCCACCCGGGGGGCGAAGCCGCCCAAACGTGACATGGGCCCGTTGCGGGCGCCAGAGCCGGGGACTAGCCTCACTTAAGGGCGTGGGGCACGCCCTTTGCAGGTTTTTCCCCTGACCCCGCCGGAGGCGCTTGCGCCATGAAACAGCTCGTCATCGACTTCGCCAAATGCAACGCGGGCCGCGACTGCGCCCACGAGTGCGAGATGGAATGCGCCGTCCGGGTGTTCAAGGTGGATGACCCCGCCCAGGCCGCCCTGCAGATCAAGGCCTACGAAGCGGGCGGCGGCCACGCAGTGCTCTGCGACCAGTGCGGCGACTGCGTGGTGGTCTGCCCCACCGAGGCCCTGAAGCGCAACAAGCTGGGCGTCGTCATGATCGACAAGAAGCTCTGCGTGGGCTGCTACATGTGCATCGGCTTCTGCGAGAAGGATGCCTTCATGCGGAACTCCGACTGGATCACCCCCCACAAGTGCACTTCCTGCGGCATCTGCGTGAAGGTCTGCCCCCACGGCGCCCTCTCCATCGTGGAAGTCCCTGAGCCGGCCCCCCGGATCATCTGAAGGATTTCGACATGAGCCAGCTCGTCTTCGATCCCAGCAAAGTGATGCCCATCGACTACACCCAGCGCACGGAGTACCTCGACGGCCTCGAGGCCTTCAAGGCCGGCTGCAGGGTGCTCAAGGAGCTCGCCTACACGCCCAGCCTGCCGGACAAGGGCTACAACAACCGCACCCTCTACGTGAACGTGGCCACCCTGGAGATCACGGAGAAACCCGTCACCCAGCAGATGAAGGACGTCTTCATTGGCGGCCGCGGCTTCGGCCTCTACCACCTCTGGAACGCGGTGAAGCCCACCACCCGCTGGAACGACCCCGAGAACGAGATCATCATCAGCCCCGGCCCCGTGTGCGGCATGACCCAGTACGCGGGCACCGGCAAGTCCCTGGTGGTGAGCCTCTCGCCCCAGACCGACATCCCCATCGACTCCAACGTGGGCGGCTTCTTCGGCCCCCTGCTCAAGTTCTCGGGCTTCGACGCCCTGGAGCTTCAGGGCAAGGCCGACCGCGACGTCATCCTGTTCATCGACGGCGTGAAGGGCATCCTCCGCGTCGAGGAGGCTCCCGCCGGCCCCGTGGACAGCCACGTGCTGGGCGAGCTGCTCACCCACCTCTACGCTGAGAACGAGGCGGACCTGCCGAACGTCTCCGTCGTGACCTCGGGCGCCGCCGCCGAGCACAGCCTCATCGGCATGCTGAACTTCTCCTTCTACGACCGGCGGCGCGGCTGCGTCCGCTTCAAGCAGGCGGGCCGCGGCGGCATCGGCACCGTGTTCCGGAACAAGCGCATCCGGGCCCTGGTGGTGCGCGGCCCCAAGGTCGCCGGCGACCTGAACCACCCGGCGGATCCCGAGACCATCGCCAAGACCGGCGTGAAGTACCACAAGGAGATCCGCGAGCAGGATCCCCACCAGTGCATGATGCGCCGCAACGGCACGGCCCACATCGTCGAGATCATGAACGCCTACGACCTGCTGCCGGTCCACAACTTCCAGTTCGGCTCCCATCCCGACACCCACAGGATCGACTCCAGCTACTGGCAGCAGCGCTGCACCCAGGCCACCGTGGACGGCTGCTGGTACGGCTGCTCCATGGCCTGCGCCAAGGGCGCGGACGGCGTGGTGCTGAAGACCGGCCCCTACCAGGGCCACATGGTCACCGTGGACGGCCCTGAGTACGAGAACGCCGCGGGCCTGGGCTCCAACTGCGGCGTCTTCGATCCCGACGCCCTGCTCGAGCTGAACTTCTACTGCGACACCTACGGCATCTGCACCATCACCTATGGCACCCTCACGGCCTTCATCATGGAGTGCTACCAGCGGGGCATCCTGAACCTGGAGCGCACCGGCGGCCTGGACCTCACCTGGGGCAACGCCGCGGCAGACCTGGAGATGATGCACCAGATGGCCCGGGGCGAAGGCTTCGGCAAGATCGCCGGCCTGGGCGTGAAGAAGATGAAGGAGCACTTCATCCGGAACGGCTGGGGCGATCCCCAGCTCATCAACGACATCGGCATGGAGAACAAGGGCCTCGAGTACTCCCAGTACATGTCCAAGGAGTCCCTGGCCCAGCAGGGCGGCTACGCCCTCACCAACAAGGGCCCCCAGCACGACGAGGCCTGGCTGATCTTCATGGACATGGTCAACAAGCAGCTGCCCACCTTCGAGGCCAAGGCGGAGGCGCTCTACTACTTCCCCCTGTTCCGCACCTGGTTCGGCCTCAACGGCTTCTGCAAGCTGCCCTGGAACGACGTGGTCCCCGCGGACAACTCCTCCCAGCCCGAGCCCCAGAAGGTGCCCGAGCACGTGCAGAACTACGTGGACCTCTTCACCGCGACCACGGGCATCCAGATCACCAAGGACGACCTGATCATGCAGTCCGCGCGGGTCTACAACTTCCAGCGCGTGTTCAACATCCGCATGGGCAAGGGGCTGCGCCTGCACGACGCCGCGCCCTACCGCTCCCTGGGCCCCGTCACCCGCGAGGAGTACGAGTCCCGCGCCGAGCGCTACGACAAGCAGCTCCTGGACGAGCTGGGCATCGACCCCGCCGGCAAGAGCACCGAGGAGAAGATGGCCCTGCACCGCACCTGGCGCACGGACCGCTTCTCGAAGCTCATGGACAGCGTCTACACCCGCCGGGGCTGGACCCTGGACGGCGTCCCGACCCTGGCCCGATTAAAGGAGCTGGGCCTGGATGCGTTCCCGGAAGTAGTTGCCGTCGTTAAGCAGTTCACCTGAGAGAATCGGCCGCGTTCGCGGCCGATTCTCTGTGGGGAAGGACAAGCATAGGCAGGGAGCTCAGCATGATCGTCGTTAACGAGGAACCGCTCGACTGGCACGAGGGCATGACCGTGCGGGACGTGCTGCGGGCCAAGAACTACCGGTTCCCCATGCTGATCATCCATGTGGACGGTCTGCTGATCCCCAAGCCCGACTACGATACCGCGCCGGTGCCCGACGGGGCCGTGGTGCAGGTCATCCACCTGATCAGCGGGGGCTGACCTCCTCCAGCGGCAGCCGCGGCAGCAGGATGCGGAAAGTGGAGCCCTGGCCCGGCGTGCTGGCCACTTCCAGGCCGCCGCCGTCCGCCTCCACCATGGCCTTGAGCGAGGGCAGGCCCAGGCCAGTGCCCTTGCCCACCGGCTTGGTGGTGAAGAAGGGATCGAAGATGTGCTCCTGGACCTCCGGCGTCATGCCGGTGCCTGAGTCGGTGACCTCGATGACCACCTGCCCTGCCCCGGAGTGGCCGTGACGCAGGCGGATCTGCAGCCGGCCGCCTGCGGGCATGGCGTCCCGGGCATTGGCCACGAGGTTCACCAGCATCTGCTCAAGCCGGGTCTTGGTGCTCGCCACCAGGAGCGCCTGGTCTGCGGGCACCTCGATGCCCAGGCTCACCGAGCGCGGCAGGATGAGGCGCAGGGTGGCCTCCATCTGCAGCAGCTCCTGGCCCAGGTCCAGGGCATGGAGCTCCTCGGCCTCGGAGCGCACGTAGCCCATGAGCCGGCGCGTCAGGCTGGCGGCGCTGTCGGCGGTGCTGGCGAGCCGCGCCAGGTCCCTGGGGGCCAGGGGCTGGCCTTCCTCCAGGTGGAGGACCGCCAGCTCCGCCGACCCCTTCATGGCGCACAGCAGGTTGTTCAGGTCGTGGGCGAGGCCCGCCCCCATGAGCGCCAGGGTGTTCATGCGCTCCGTGCGCAGCAGGGTGTCCTGGGCCTGCTCCAGGGCCCGGGTGCGCTGCTGCACCCGCTTCTCCAGGGACTCGCGGGCCACCTGCAGGTCGCGGATGGCCTGGAACTGGCGCAGCAGCAGCAGCACCACCATGACTAGGAAGAGGCTGAAGGTGCCGCGGGTCACGGCCACCGGCAGCCAGATCGACTGGGCCGCCAGCGCCAGGATGGCGAGGGAGACCGGCAGGTAGGGCAGCAGCGCCCCCCCGCGCCGCTCGAGGTCGAGGCCTGGCAGGGGGGCCCTCACGGGCTGGGGGGACCAGGCCGCGAGGCCCTGGAAGAGCGGGATCGCGCCGGCCAGGAGGATCCACTTCTGTGTCTCCACCACCGGAGGCAGCCCCGCCAGGGTCCAGGCGGAGAGGGCCGCGAGCCAGGCCAGGGCCGAGGCGCCGAGCCAGCCCAGAGGGCCCCGGATCCGGCTCGGGTGGTACGAGGTCATGAAGACCAGGCCGCCGCCCAGGAGGGCCACGTTCAGGTAGGCCACGAAGACCCGCACACCCACGTCCCCGCCCGCCGTGCGCAGGGAGCTCTGCGCCCCCATCACCCACAGGAGGAAGACCAGCGAGGCCGCGAAGATCAGCCCGTCCAGTGCGCGGCGCAGGAACGTGCCGCGTCCCTCCCGGCCCCGCGGGAAGCTGAGGACGCCCACCAGCACCAGGACGCCCGAGACCAGGGTGAGGACACTGGAGATGGCCGAGGACCAGGGGGGCATGACCTGCTGCAGGCGCAGCAGGGTCACCAGCAGGTTCGGCAACTCCAGCATCGCCGAGGCAGCCAGCAGGGTCCAGGCCCGCTGCTCCTCCCCGCTGCACCGCCAGGCCCGGAAGGCCAGGCTGGCCGTGGCCAGCCCCTCCAGCAGCAGGTAGCCCAGGGGCCAGGTCCAGGTCCGAGCCACGGGCGAGGTCGCCAGGTGGACCAGGGCCACCATGCCCCAGGCGCCCACCAGCACCGCAGCCGGGAGGCGGCTCCGGGCCAGGGCGCCGCCGCCGCTGCCGGAAGGCAGGGTGCTCAGGGCGGCGGAAGCAGCCAGCCCCTGGGGGGTGTGGGTGGGCCCGGTCAAGGGGACTCGTGAAGGTGGGTCCTGAGCTTACTGCATTGCTGACCCGGCGGGGAGTTGATCACAGCTCCAGAGTGATGCCCTGGGCCAGTTCCACGCGGCCGCTGAAGTTGATGGCGCTGGTCTGGCGGCGCATGTAGGCCTTCCAGGCGTCGGAGCCGCTCTCGCGCCCGCCGCCGGTCTCCTTCTCGCCGCCGAAGGCGCCGCCGATCTCCGCGCCGCTGGTGCCGGTGTTCACGTTGGCGATGCCGCAGTCGCTGCCCGCCGCGGACAGGAACAGCTCACTCTCGCGCTGGTCGTCGGTGATGATGGCGCTGGAGAGCCCCTGGGTGACCCCGTTCTGCAGGGCGATGGCCTCCTCCAGGGTGTCGTAGGGCATCACGTAGAGGATGGGCGCGAAGGTCTCCTCCTGCACGATGGGCAGGTTGCCGGGCACCGAGGCGAGGGCGGGTGTCACATAGCAGCCGCCGGGCAGGGGCAGCCGCTCGCCGCCGCAGACCAGGCGTCCGCCCTCGGCCTGCACCGTGGCCATGGCCGCCAGCAGCGTGTCGACCGCACCCGGGTCCACCAGGGGGCCCATGAGGTGCTCGTCCCCTCGGGGATCGCCGATGGGCGTCCGGTCGTAGAGCTCCGCCAGGCGCGCCAGGAAGGTGTCGTGGATGGACCGGTGCACGATGACCCGGCGGGTGGAGGTGCAGCGCTGGCCCGCGGTGCCGATGGCGCCGAAGTAGATCGACCGCAGGGCGATGTCGAGGTTGCCCTTCTCGCTGACGATGACGGCCCCGTTGCCGCCCAGCTCCAGGATGTGGCGTCCGAAGCGCTGCTGCACCAGGCCGCCCACGTGCCGCCCGCCGGGGATGGAGCCGGTGTAGGACACCAGGGCCACGCGGGGATCGGTGTTGATGAGGTCGCCGATGTCGCTGCCCCGGCCGATGGCCAGGCTGCAGATGGCGGGGTCGTAGCCGAACTCGCGCAGCACCTTCTCGGCCAGCTTCGTGCAGGCGATGGCGGTCAGTGGCGTCTTGGAGGAGGGCTTCCACAGCACCGTGTCGCCGCAGACCAGGGCGATGGCGGTGTTCCAGCTCCACACGGCCACGGGGAAGTTGAAGGCCGTGATGATGCCCACCACGCCCAGGGGATGCCACTGCTCCTGCAGCCGGTGCTGGCGCCGCTCGCTGGGCATGGTCAGGCCGTAGAGCTGCCGCGACAGGCCCACGGCAAAGTCGCAGATGTCGATCATCTCCTGGACCTCGCCCAGGCCCTCGCGCAGGGTCTTGCCCATCTCCAGGGTCACCAGCTCGGCCAGGGCGGCCTTGTTCCGCCGCAGCTCGTCGCCGAGGGCCTTGACCACCTCGCCGCGCTTGGGGGCCGGCACCAGCTTCCAGGTCTGGAAGGCCTCGTGGCTGCGGGCCAGGATGCCGTCGAACTCCGCCGGGGTCACGTTGGTGACCGTGGCCAGGGCCTCGCCGTTGATCGGCGAGACCACCGTCTGGGCCTTCCCGCTGCCCGTCCAGGCGCCGCCGAACCCGCCCGCGTTCACGTCCTCGATGCCCAGTGACCTCAGGATCTCGCGCATGGTCTACCCCCTGGGTCATTTGTAACTTTTTTTGTTTCAATTAAGAAATTCATTCGCTTCACGGTTACTATGAATATCATTCATGATCATGGACGCCCTCCTCGACCTGCCCCAGCTCCGCACCTTCTTCACCCTGGCCCAGACCGGCAGCTTCACCGCCTGCGCGCGGCGCCTGCACCGCACCCAGTCCGCCGTGAGCCACGCCATGGCCAAGCTCGAGCACCTGGCGGGTGTGCCCCTGCTGGCCCGCCGGGGCCGGGAGCTGGGCCTCACGGATGAGGGCCGCCGCCTCTACCTGGCCTGCGAGCAGGTCTTCGCCACCCTCGACGCGGCGGCGGACGACCTGCGCCGCCACCAGACCCTGGCCCGGGGCCGCCTCCGCATCGGCACCACGGTGGAGTTCGGCAGCAGCATCCTGATGAAGCACATGCAGCCCTTCCTGGCCGCGCACCCGGACCTGGACCTGGAGTTCACCCTCAGCCAGGACCTGCTGGCGCCGCTGCTGCGCGACGACCTGGACCTGATCATCGACTGCCAGGAGCACCTGCTGCCCGCCCTGAAGAAGGCCCCACTCTTCCGCGAGACCTACGTGGTGGCCTGCGCCCCCGCCTTCCGCAAGGCCCACCGCCTGCGCGTCCCCGCGGACCTGGGCCGCGTGCCCGTGCTCTCCCTCGACAAGGCCGGCGCCTGGTGGCACCGCTTCCTCCTGGCCACCCCCGGCCGCGAGCAGCCGACCCTGGACCGCATCATCGCCGTGGACCACATCCGCGCCATGATCCACGCCGCCGTGGCGGGCCTGGGCGCCCTGCTGGTGCCCCGCTATAGCGTCCTGGAGGAGCTCCAGCGCCGCGACCTCGTGGCCCTCTTCCCCGCCATCCGCCCCGCCGAGGACCGCTTCTCCATCTACCAGAAGAAGGTCAAGGCCCCCCAGGAAAAGCAAAAAGCCCTCACCCGCTACCTCCAGTCCCTGAGCCCCGCAGAGTTCGGGTCCTGAAGCCCTTAGCCCAACACCTTGAAAACCCGGAGTTCCACTCCGAGTTTTCAAGCTTTTACCGCCGCCCCCATACGGAACTCCCGAATTCCCGCGATGATGGTTCCCGGGATGACCACCTTGCCGAACGCTTCTGCCTCCAGCCTTGTCGTTGAGCTCTGTCGGGAGTTCGTGCGGATACCGAGCCCCTCAGGCGGGGAGGGTGCGCTGGCGGCGGTGGTGGCGACGCGGATGGGGGAGTTGGGCTTTGCGGTAGAGACGGACCGCTATGGCAGCGTGCTGGGCACGCGGCGGGGGAGCCGCCCCGGGCCGACGGTGCTGCTGGACGCGCACCTGGACACGGTGCCGGTGACGCGACCCGAGGCCTGGACGCAGGATCCCTACGGCGCGGCCATTCATGAAGGCCGCCTCTGGGGGCGCGGCGCAGCGGACACCAAGGGCTCCATCGCGGCGATGCTCTGCGCGGCGGCGGCCATGACCGACTTCCCGGGCACGGTGCGGGTCTCGGCCAGCGTCTGCGAGGAGGACCTCACCGCGGCGGCGCTGAGCCATGTGCTGGACCGCCACCCGGCGGACGTGGTGCTGGTGGGCGAGCCCACGTCCCTCTCCCTGGGCGTGGCCCAGAAGGGCCGGGCCGGGGTGCTGCTGGAAGCCGCCGGACGCAGCGCGCACACCTCGCGGCCCGAGCTGGGGGATAACGCGGTCTACAAGCTGATGGAAGCCATCACCCGCCTGCGGGCCCTGCCCCTGCCCACGGACCCCGAGCTGGGCCGCGGTGTCTGCGAGCTCATCGAGATCAGCTCGGAGCCCATGCCCTCCCGAGGGATGGTGCCGCACCTCGCCACGGCGCGACTGGCCCTGCGCCTGCTGCCGGGGGAGACCGCGGCGTCGGTGCTGGACCGCATCACCCGGGCCCTCGCGGGGCTGGAGGGTCTCACCCTGCGCATCCCCGAGGTCCGGCAGACCTGCCACACCGGCGCGGAGCTGATACAGCAGGACTGCATCCTCGGCTGGCGCTGCCAGCATCCCGAGCTGCGCGACCGGCTGCTGGCCGCCCTTGGCACTCCAGCCTTCGCGGCCCCCTACACCACCAATGCCTCCGCCGCCGCCGCGCGGGGCCTCCCCACCTTCCTGCTGGGGCCGGGCGCCATCGAGCAGGCCCACATCGTGGACGAGTGGGTGGCCCTCGACCAGCTCACCGCTGCCGTGACGGCCTATCAGACCGCGCTCCGGGTCTGCCTCGGTGCCTGAGCCCGCGACTGCCGCCGCGCCCAGCCACCTGCAGGAGCTGCTGCTCGCGGGACGCGGCGCCGCCTGCGCCGTGAGGCGGACCGCCGCCTCAACCGCCGCCCCTGTGCCTACGGCTACGCGGCCCGGAAGGAGGCCTGCCTTTGTCCGAAGTGCCGACAGCCCCTGATGGTCGAGCGCCGGCTGGGACCCCGGGCATCCGGCCTTCCCAGCTAAGGGGGCAGGCGGCACCGAAGACGCAACCCGGAGTTGTTTTTATGTTATAAAATGGATTTTATTTATTAACTCATTTATTAACATATTTTATAATTTTTTCTTAATATTTCATGATTTGATAAGCAGTATTACGTATGAAAGAAAATTGGAATTGTAGATTGGTGATTGGCTTGTATTTTGACATAGTGATCTGAAGAGATTTCTAACCAGGGAAAGGAGCGTCCTTCCCTCTCACCCATCCTCTCAAGCGGAGACTTCGCCATGGCTTTCTGTCCCTCCTGCGGCGCTGAAGTTCAACCTCAGGCTGTCGTCTGCGTCAAGTGTGGTGTGGGTATCGCGGCGGGTGGAGCCGCCCCCCAGCTCGGCGCCACCTCTGAGAAGACCTGGCTCACGACCCTCCTGCTCTGCATCTTCCTCGGCAGCCTCGGCGCCCACCGGTTCTACACCGGCCACACCGGCATCGCAGTCGTGCAGTTGCTGACCCTGGGCGGTTGCGGCATCTGGACCCTGATCGACTTCATCATGATCCTCACGGGTGGTCTGAAGGACTCCAAGGGCCTTCCCCTGAAGAAGTAAAGCCCGCCGGAATTTCTTCGGCTAAACATCACGCTCAACTGGAGCAATGACGCGATTTGCGTTATCGCTCCAGCCTATTTATAGGCCCAGTCGATAGCTCATTGGCTGTTACTTAACTATTTTTCAACAGCAATAATGATCGATGGATCAAATCGGGTTGATACCTAATTAGTGATATAGAATCGAACACTAATATCCTACCAACCCATATCAGGCGCAGGGCAGAAGCAGCGCAATGCCTTGAGTGAAAAGGGAAGATCAAGAATTTCTTTTACTGAATTTTACCAACCTTCTCCGATGGGACAGGGCCTCGGGGGGTGCTGCCTGGCAGCGAGGGAGCCCTTCCTGGCGCGGGGGCCGTGCCTCTCGTTGCAGGACCGCCAGCGCCCATGCATAGTTTCATCCCAGCCCCCTGCCTCGATCTCCTGACCGCAAGGGCCGCTTCCAAAGGATGGGGTGGGTGACGACGGAGCACTGCAAGGACACGGCGGCACAGGCTGGCGGCTCGGCGGACTTCGACCGGCTCCAGGTGCTGGAGACCGTGCTGGACGAGTCCACGGATCCCATCTTCTGCATCCTGGAGGACGGTACCTACCGCTACGTGAACCACGCCTTCACGGCTCCCTTCGCGCGGGAGCCGGAGGAAGTCATCGGGCTCCGGATCTACGACCTCTTCTCCCCAGAGGAAGCTGAGAAGCGCATGAGCGTAGTGAGGCGCGCCTTTGCCAGCGCCGAGACCATCGTCTTCGAGGTCCGGGTGCCCATGACCCGGGGTGGGGACCACTTCTACCTCACCTCGGTGAAACCCATCCAGGACCCAGGGGGCCGCGTGGTCTCCGTGGTGTGCATCTCCAAGGACATCACGGACCGCAAGCGGGTCGAGCTCGAGCGGGAGCAGGTGATCCGGGAGTTGAAGGCGGCCCTGGCCCAGGTGCAGACCCTCTCGGGGCTGCTGCCCATCTGCTCGGGCTGCAAGAACATCCGCGACGACAAGGGCTACTGGATCCAGATCGAGGAATACGTCCGCAGCCACTCCGAGGCGGACTTCACCCACGGCATCTGTCCCGACTGCCGCGGCAGGCTCTATCCCGAGACGATCTGATCGACGGCCCCGGAAGGAAGCACTTGCGGGGCGCCTTCGGCCATTGCTACGTTATCTTCAGCAAGCCCTGCTCATCAGGCTTGCCGTGCCCGGCATCCCCGCCGGGGCCCAGGTTCCCTGCTCCGGAGTCACCCCCATGCCCTTCTGCCAATCCTGCGGCGCGGAAGTCCTACCCCAGGCCATCGTCTGCGTGAAGTGCGGCGTGGGCCTTCCCGCCAACCCCGGCCAGCCCGCCGCCCAGACTGGCCCGGTCTCTGACAAGAACTGGGTGGCCACCCTGCTGCTCTGCTTCTTCCTGGGGTACTTCGGCGCCCACCGTTTCTACACCGGCCACACGGGCATCGCCGTGGTGCAGCTCCTCACATTCGGCGGCTGCGGCATCTGGACCCTGATCGACTTCATCATGATCCTCACGGGGGGCCTGAAGGACTCCGCTGGCCTCCCCCTCCAGAAGTAGCCGCCTCGACCGGCTGATCCTCGGGGGGCTCGTCCTGGCGGGGTTCCTGGCCATGCTGGGGCCGACGCTGCTGCTACGGCTGGCGCCGCCCTGCCTGATCACCCTGGGCACGGGCCGGGCCTGCTGGGGCTGCGGCATCACCCGCGCCCTGGTGGCGGCCGTGCACTTCGACTTCGCCGGGGCCTGGCGGGCCAATCCCCGGGTCGTGGTGGTGCTGCCGCTACTGGCGGTGGTCTCCCTGCGCTTCGCCCTGAGGGTCCTGCGGAACTGGCGCGCCGGGCGGCGCTGAATCCGGCTTGCTGGGCTAGAATGATGGCCTTGGAGGTCCCATGACCCTGCTGCCCTTCCGTGGCACCGCGCTGCTGCTGGCCCTGGCCTTCCCTCTGGTCGCCCAGACCAGCGATCCCACCCCGAAGCCCGCCCCCAAGAAAGCCGCCAAGGCCAAGCAGAAGGCCGCGCCCAAACCCAAGGAGCCTGTGATGATCACCACCGAGTCTGGCCTGAAGTACGTGGACACCGTGGTCGGCACCGGCGCCGCGCCGGTGCGGGGCCAGACCTGCAACGTCCACTACACCGGCTGGCTGTCCGATGCGGGCAAGCACGGCAAGAAGTTCGACAGCTCCGTGGACCGGGGCCAGCCCCTGGCCATCCCCATCGGCGTGGGCCGCGTCATCAAGGGCTGGGACGAGGGTCTCCTGTCCATGAAGGTGGGCGGCAAGCGCACCCTCATCATCCCCTCGCACCTGGGCTACGGCCCCCGCGGCGCCGGCGCCGACATCCCCCCCAACGCCGAGCTGATCTTCGACGTGGAGCTCATCAGCATCCAGTAGCGGCGCCCGTCAGGGCTTCCACTCAGGATGCAGGTGGCCCTGGAAGATGGGCTGCACGGGGCCGGTCATGAGGACGCGGCCCTCGGGGCTGAAGTCGATGTCCAGGGAGCCGCCGGGCATGCTGACGGTGACGTGGGGATCGATGAGGTTCAGGCGGCGGCAGGCAGCGGCAGCGGCGGCGCTGCTGCCCGAGGCGGGGGTGTAGCCGGCACCCCGCTCCCAGATCTCGATGCGGAGGCGCTCCCGGCTGGTGACCTCCACCAGCAGGACGTTCACGCGCTCCGGGAACTCGGGATGGCGCTCGATCTTCGGGCCCAGGCGGCGGGCGTTGGCGGGGGAGACCTCGCCGGGGAAGATGATGCAGTGCGGGTTGCCCAGGTTGAGGGCGGTGATGGTGATGGGCCCCGTGGGCAGGAACAGCGGGGTCTCCAGCACCTCCAGGTGGGCCGCGATGCCCGTGAAGGGGATGTCCCCGGCCCGGAAGCTGGGCAGACCCATGTCCACCTGGGCCAGGCTGCCGTCCTCCGCCAGGAAGCGCACATCGAAGTGCCCGCCGAGGGTGTGGATGCAGCAGGCCAGGGACTTGGCGTGTCCGGCCTCCAGCAGGTAGCGGCCGAAAATGCGGATGCCATCGCCGCTGGTCTCCGCCTCGCTGCCATCGGGGTTGAAGATCCGCAGCCCGAAAGCCTCGGGATGGCCGGGGACGGCCATGGGGCCCAGCAGGAGCCCATCGGAACCGATGCCGAGGCGCCGGTCGCAGAGGGCCTGGATCAGCTTCGGATCCGGCTCGAAGGGCGACCGGGTCGGATCCACGACGAGGTAGTCGTTCCCGAGCACATGGAATTTGGAAATGGGAAAATCATGGGGCATGCGGTTGTCCTGGTGGGAGGCCGCCCTCCGGGCCTTGGCTTGCCCCGAGTGGCTGCTGACGCTGCAGGCAGGACGGGACCTGCAGATCCTTCCTGAAGCCCGAGCAGACTAGCATTCGAGCCAGCAGGCAGCAACCCGGGGGAGCTCCCGAGCAGGCGGAAACGCCCCCGAATCGGCGAGCTTTACAGCGAGATGCGGGTTCCCAGCACCTGCAGGAACTGGGCAAGCCAGGCGGGATGGGCGGGCCAGGCGGGGGCGGTGACCAGGTTGCCGTCGGTGACGGCCCCGTCGATGGCGATCTCCGCATACTTCCCGCGGGCGATCTCCACCTCGGCACGGCAGGCAGGATAGGCCGAGCAGGTGCGGCCCTCCAGGACGCCCGCCGCGGCCAGCAGCTGGGCGCCGTGACAGATGGCGGCCACGGGCTTTCCGGCGGTGAAGAAGTGCCGCACCAGCTCCAGCACCTCCAGGTTGAGGCGCAGGTACTCGGGCGCGCGACCGCCGGGGATCACCAGGGCATCGCACTGGCCCAGGTCGATGTCGTCAAAGGTGGCATTGAGGGTGAAGCGGTGGCCGGGCTTCTCGGAGTAGGTCTGGTGGCCCTCGAAGTCGTGGATGGCGGTGGCGATCCAGTCGCCGGCGATCTTGCCCGGGCACACGGCCTGCACCTTGTGACCCACGGCCAGCAGCGCCTGGAAGGGCACCATGATCTCGTAGTCCTCGCCGAAGTCTCCGACGAGCATGAGGATGTTTTTCGCGGCCATAGCTGCCTCCGGTGAGCGTGGGGTCTGATTATGCGCCCGACGCCTGGTGGAGACATTGATAAATGAAGGAATGGATGTTGACTTGGCCGAAATTTTACACGACCTGTCGGGAATCTATTTGGAGCGCATCCGAGAATCCCGGGGGGGGGGCATGAAGACTGGAACCCGCAGCTGGCGCAGAGGGGCGAGCCACGACCCATCACCGCAGTCAGAGGCGCCGACTGAGATTCTCTTCAAGGAAAAGGAAAATCAGCCACCGATGAACACCGATAAAGACATGATAAAAAACGAAAGCTAATACCTATTAGTTCTTTCTTTATCAGCTTTTAATCGGTGTTCATCGGTGTTCATCGGTGGCTAAAAAAGCTTTTTCTATCTTCAGGCCTGGAGGTAGACCTCGGCACCCTTCTCGGCAAACTCGGCGCTCTTCTCTTCCATGCCCTTCTGCAAGGCGGCTTCTTCGCTGAGGCCCTGGGCGGCGGCATACTGCCGGACGTCCTCGGTGATCTTCATGGAGCAGAAGTGGGGTCCGCACATGGAGCAGAAGTGGGCGCTCTTGGCGCCTTCGGCGGGGAGGGTCTCGTCGTGGAACTCCCGGGCGGTGTCGGGATCCAGGGCCAGGTTGAACTGGTCCTCCCAGCGGAACTCGAAGCGGGCCTTGCTCATGGCGTCGTCCCAGAGGCGGGCGCCGGGGTGGCCCTTGGCCAGGTCCGCGGCGTGCGCGGCGATGCGGTAGGCGATGACGCCGTCCTTCACGTCCTTCTTGTTGGGCAGGCCCAGGTGCTCCTTGGGGGTGACGTAGCAGAGCATGGCGCAGCCGAACCAGCCGATCATGGCAGCGCCGATGGCGCTGGTGATGTGGTCGTAGCCCGGCGCCACGTCCGTGGTGAGGGGACCCAGGGTGTAGAAGGGCGCCTCGTCACAGACCTCGAGCTGCTTGGTCATGTTCTCCTGGATGAGGTGCATGGGCACGTGGCCGGGGCCCTCGATCATCACCTGCACATCGTGCTTCCAGGCGATCTTGGTGAGCTCGCCCAGGGTCTCCAGCTCGCCGAACTGGGCCTCGTCGTTGGCGTCGGCTGTGCTGCCGGGCCGCAGGCCGTCGCCCAGGGAGAAGGCCACGTCATAGGCCTTCATGATTTCGCAGATGTCCTCGAAGTGGGTGTAGAGGAAGTTCTCCTGGTGGTGCGCCAGGCACCACTTCGCCAGGATGCTGCCGCCCCGGCTGACGATGCCCGTGACCCGCTTGGCGGTCATGGGCACGTAGCGCAGGCGCACGCCGGCATGGATGGTGAAGTAGTCCACGCCCTGCTCGGCCTGCTCGATGAGGGTGTCGCGGAAGATCTCCCACGTGAGGTCCTCGGCCTTGCCGTTGACCTTCTCGAGGGCCTGGTAGATGGGCACGGTGCCGATGGGCACGGGGCTGTTCCGCAGGATCCACTCGCGGGTCTCGTGGATGTTCTTGCCGGTGCTGAGATCCATGACCGTGTCCGCGCCCCACCGGATGGACCAGGCCATCTTCTCGACCTCTTCCTCGATGCTGGAGGCCACGGCGGAGTTGCCGATGTTGGCGTTGATCTTCACCAGGAAGTTCCGGCCGATGATCATGGGCTCAGCTTCCGGGTGGTTGATGTTGGCGGGGATGACGGCGCGCCCCCGGGCCACCTCGTCCCGGACGAACTCGGGGGTGATGCGGCTCTTCTGGCCCGCGGCCTCGCGGCCAAGGTTCTCGCGGATGGCGATGAACTCCATCTCGGGCGTGACGACACCCTGGCGGGCGTAGTGCATCTGGGACACGTTGCAGCCGACCCGGGCCCGCAGCGGCTGGCGCTCGGCGTGGAACCGGATCGCGTCCAGGTCCTTGTCCCGCTCCCGCAGCTTCCGGTAGAGGCTGGTGGCGCCGGGCAGCTCCTCGACATCGCCGCGCCCGAGGATCCAGTCCTGGCGCAGGGGCTGGAGGCCCTTGGCCACGTCGATGGTGACGGCGGGATCGGTGTAGGGGCCGGAGGTGTCGTAGAGCACCACCGGCTCGTTGGCCGTGAGGTTGCCCTCGAAGTCACGGGTGGGGCTGAGGCTGATCTCGCGGAAGGGTACCTGGACCCCGGGCAGCTTGCCGGCCAGGTGGATCTTGCGGGAGGCGGGAAAGGGCTTGAGGCAGGCGGCCAGGGCGGTCCCGGCGACAGGAGTCTGAGCAGAATCGGACTGCATGGTCATGAAAACTCCGGACTTGAGGAAATTCGGGCCAGGATAGATCCCGGAATCAGCAAGTTTATCGCGCCGGGGCAGGCTGGACGAATTCAAAGATTGCCCCCGACCCGCCGATAGGAGGGACACGGAGCCCCGCCATGCCCGAATATCCCCAGGACAACCAAGCCATCCCCGACCAGCTCATGCAGATCGCCGCCGAGCAGGAAGGAGGTGCCGGGCGGGTGTTGGACCAGATTGAGGTGGCCCAGCACAGCTTCGAGGAGATCCAGAACCTGGCCAAGGAGTGCCAGGAGATCCTGCGGTCTCTGGTGCCACCCTCCCAGGACCTGGATGAGCTCACGGGCAAGCTGGAGCAGATCGGCTTCCACGCGGACAATGGCGCCTACAACATCCAGGGCGCCTTCGACCTCTACCAGTACCAGGACATCGTGCGCCAGAAGCTCGAGCGCGTGGGCCGCAGCCTCATCGAAGTCTCCCACTACGTGCTGGCAAGCCTGCAGCCCACCAGCGAGCACCTGCCGAAGATGGCCCCCTCCGGACGGGACATCCTGCACCGCGAGCCCCAGATGGCCGACCTGATGAAGCCCGATGCGGACAGCGTGGTGGCGGAGTTCTTCGCCAAGGCCCAGAAGGCGAAGGCGGAGAAGAAGGCCGAGGGATAGAACGCGACTGCTGCAATAATGGCCCCTGGAGGGACCATGCCCCGTCGCGTCCTGTTCATCGGCACTCTGGCGCTAAGCCTTGTGGCTGCAGCCCAGCCCCAGGAGGATCCGGTCTTGCGGGCCCGTGCCCAGCGCGCCTCGGCCGCGGGCATCGCGGATGGCGACCTGCCGCCGGTGCCGCGCGGCATCGTGGAACCCCCTCCCCTGCCGCCCCCCGAAGCCCACCAGCGGGACACGGCCAAGGGCAAGAAGGCCCCGGCCAAGGGCAAGACCAAGAAGGGCAAGGCGAGCACTGCCAAGGGCAAGAGCCCCAAGAAGGCTCCGGCCAAGGGGAAGGCCAAGTGAAGATCGGAGTCCTGACTTCCGGAGGCGACGCACCCGGCATGAACGCCGCCATCCGCGCCGTGGTGCGCCAGGCGGACGCCTTGGGGCACGAGACCTGGGGCATCTACCGCGGCTATCAGGGCCTGCTGGAGGGGGACCTGGAGCCACTGCCCAGCCGCGCCTGCGCCAACATCCTCCAGCGTGGCGGCACCATCCTGCAGACGGCCCGCTGCCTGGCCTTCCACCAGCCTGAGACCCGGGCGGAAGCAGCCCGGATCCTCAAGGAGGCCGGCATCGGGGCCCTCGTGGTCATCGGCGGGGACGGCAGCTTCCGCGCCGCGCAGGCCCTCATGCGCGAGCACGGCGTGGCCTGCGCCGGCATCCCGGGCACCATCGACAACGACCTGCCGGGCACGGACCGGACCCTGGGCTTCGACACGGCCCTGAACACCGCCGTGGAGGCCATCGACCGCATCCGGGACACCGCCTCCAGCCACGGCCGGCTGTTCCTGGTGGAGGTCATGGGCCGCAGCTCCGGCATGCTGGCGGTGCACACGGCCCTGGCCTGCGGCGCCGAGGCGGTGCTCTACCCCGAGTCCCCCGAGGACAGCCTCGAGAACCTGGTGACGCGCCTCAAGGCCCACTGGGACGCGGGCAAGCGCAGCTCCATCGTGGTGGTGGCCGAGGGTGACACCGTGGGCCGGGCCATGGCCGTGGGCGAGCAGCTCCGGCAGGAGCACGCCCTGGACCTCCGGGTGGTGGTGCTGGGCCACATCCAGCGGGGCGGCAGCCCCACGGCCCTGGACCGCATCTGGGGCAGCCGCTGGGGCGCCGAGGCCGTGCGCCGCCTGGACCGCGGCGAGCGGGGTTTCTACATGGCCGAGGTGGCGGGCGCCGCCGTGGCCCAGCCCCTGTCCCGGGTCCTGGACCCCCAACCCCTGCCGCCCGGGGACCTGGGCATCCTGGTCTCGGTGCTTTCCCGGTAGGCTGGGGTTTTCTCAAGGGGCACCTGATGTCGGGCACGTCTGAGTTGAATCCAACTGTCGCGGTCGTTATGGCCGGTGGTCGCGGGACGCGGTTCTGGCCCCGGAGCCGGAATGCCCGGCCCAAGCAGTTCCTGGCCATCGTCGGCGCCGAGACCCTGCTCCACCAGACCGTGCACCGTTTGGACGGCCACGTGAGCCCGGAGCGCATCTTCGTGGTGACCACGGAGGACCTGGCCGAGGAGACCCGGCGCATGCTGCCGGAGCTGCCCCCGGAGAACGTCATCGTCGAGCCCGAGGGCCGCAACACCGCGCCCTGCCTGGCCCTGGCCCTGGTGGAGATCGAGAAGAAGATCCCCAACGGTGTCATGGCGGTGCTCTCGGCGGACCACTGGATCGGGGACCGGGAGCTCTTCCTGGCGGACCTGGACGCCGCCGTGGCCCACGCCGCGGACCGGCGCGAGTTGGTCACCTTCGGCATCAAGCCCACCTATCCCGAGACCGGCTACGGCTACATCGAGTCCGAGGGCCAGGGTCCCGTGCTCAAGGTGACGGCCTTCCGCGAGAAGCCGCCGGCAGCGGTCGCCCTCCAGTATCTCGAGTCCGGCCGCCACTACTGGAACGCGGGCATGTTCGTGTGGACGCTGGCGGACTTCCGCCAGGGCCTGCAGCAGCACGCGCCGGAGGTGCTGGCGCCCCTCGACGCCTGGGTGGCCGCCGGCGCCCGGCCTGAGGCCCTGGCCGACGCCTACCGCCAGCTGCCCAAGGTCGCCATCGACGTGGCACTCATGGAGCGGGCCAGCTCCGTGGCCGTGGTGCCCACGCGCTTCCGCTGGTCCGACGTGGGCTCCTGGCCCGCCGCCATCGAGTTCCAGACGCCCGATGCCGATGGCAACGTCACTCAGGGCGACACCCTCCTGCTGAACACCCGGGACAGCGCCTTCTTCGGTGGCACGCGCCTCATCGCCGCCGCCGGTATGGAGGGTCTCATCGTAGTGGACACGCCGGACGCTCTACTCCTGGTGCGGAAGGACCAGGCCCAGAGTGTGAAGGACATCGTGGAGCGCTTGAGGGCGGAGGGGCGTACCGAGCTCCTCTAGAAGCTCTTCTCAGAGCGGAAAGCGTACGCTTCCCGCTGATGGAAAAGACGAAACAACCGAGGTTTCCCATGAAACGACCAGAAACGCTGCACGTGGACAAGCCCTGGGGCTCGTTTGATCAGTACGCGCTGAACACGAATTGCACGGTGAAGATCCTCACCTGCGCGCCGGGGCAGAAGCTGAGCCTGCAGCGGCACAGCCACCGCGGGGAGCTGTGGGTGGCCCTGGACCCGGGCGTGGTGGTGGACCGCGACGGCGTGGAGCTGCGACCCGCCGTGGGTGAGGAGATCTGGCTGCCCCTGGGCAGCACTCACCGGCTGCGCTGCGACGCCACCACGGCCCAGCCCGTGCGGGTGCTCGAGGTGAGCCTCGGCACCTTCGACGAGGCCGACATCGAGCGCCTCCAGGACGACTACGGACGCAACTGATGCGGCCCTGGGTCCTGCTGCTCGCCGCCCTGCCGGCCCTGGCCCAGAGCGGCGAGGAGCTGCTGGCCCGGGTGGACCGCCTGCGCCATCCCTGGTCCGCCTTCACGGTGGAGTTGGAGCTGAAGGACGCGAAGACCGCCCAGCGCTGGAAGGTCTCGGCGCGGGAGAACGGCGATGCCCGCCTGGACGGCCTCAGCGAGAAGGAACTGGGCCGCGCGGTGCTCATGCTGGGCGACCAGATGTGGCTGCTGCTGCCCGGCTCCAGGCGGCCTCTGAAGGTGACGCCCCAGCAGCGGCTCATGGGGCCCGCCGCGGGCGGCGACGTGGCGCGCACGCGCTTCCGCAAGGACTACACGGTCCAGGAGCTGACGGAGGAGACGCTCGGCGAGCGGCCCTGCTGGCGCCTGGATCTGAGCGCCCGGAGCCCCGCCCTGAGCGCGCGGACGGTCCGCCTCTGGGTGGCCAAGGAGCCCCTGGCGCCCCTCCGGGCCGAGTTCTACCTCGCCTCGGGCAAGCTGGCCCGGAGCGCCGCCTTCGGCCCCCTGACCACGGCCCTGGGCCAGCCGGTCCTGTCCGGCCTGGAACTCACCGAACCCAGCGGCCTGAAGGTCGGCCTGGCCTTCAGCGCCTGGTCCAAGGGGGGCGTGAGCGCAGAGCTGTTCCGGGAGCCCTGAGCAGGCCCAGTGGGCATCGGTGGTAGACTCGAAGGCGAGGTGCCCGCAAGGGCTTCCCGCCACCAATCATCCCTCCCAAAGAATCCAGTCCCCTCGCGGGACTCCCGCTAAACTCCCCACCACTCGTAACCCCGCCAAACCTACCCTCTCGAAGCGCCCGCACCTCCGGGCGCTACTATTTTTCGCCGAACGCCTGAATGAAATGGGGACTTTGAACCACAAAGACCACCAAGACCCCAAAGAAGGACAAGATATGCCATCATCGTCGCGATCCTTCAGGCTTCACGGGGAATCAGTCTTCACAAGAAAATCTGAACCACAAAGAACACCAAGGGCACAAAAAGGGCATTCCTGTTCCCGTCCCTTCTTTTCTTTGTGTCCTTTGTGTTCTTTGTGGTTAATCCTTCTTTATTAAATACTTAAATCATCAAGATCACGAGGGGAGACAAGGCGATCTGTCCTCTCTTCGCGGTCCTTCTGTCATTGTGGTGACCGCTTTTCCTTCGAACAGCGCAGCCTCAGTGCCCGGCGGGGGCTTTGGCCTTGGGCTTCTCGGCGCCCTTCTCGCGGGGCTGGGCCTTCTGGTGCTTGGTCTCGGCGGCTTCGGTGGCGGCGGACACGACCACGATGGAGATGCGGCGGTTCTGGGGATCCTTGGCGTCCTTGCCCTCGAGGGGGATGGTGTCGCCGTAGCCCGTGACGCGCCGCACCTGGCCCGGACGAAGGCCGCCGGCGGCGCTCTCCATGACCCGGCGGGCGGCGTTGGCCCGGTCCGAGCTGAGCTCCCAGTTGGTGTAGGCCCGGTTGGAGTACTGGCTGGAGTCCGTGTGCCCGCCGATGACCACGCGGTTGGGCAGCTTGCCCAGCTCCCGGGCGATCTCTTTCAGGATCGACAGGGTGTAGCTCTTCAGGGTGGCGCTGCCGGAGTCGAAGAGCACCTGGGCCGCCTTGTCCTGGATCTGGATGCGCAGGCCCTCGTCCGTGAAGTCCATGCTGATCTGGTCCTGGAAGGCCTGGAGCAGCTCATCCTGCTGGAAGGCCTTCTCGATGGACTCCGCCGTGGCCTCCATGGTCTTCCGCTCCTCCGCGGCGGCCCCCGGAGAATCCGCATTGGCGTCCGAGCCCCCGTCGCCATCGGGTCCCGGCGCCATGCCCCGACCCCCGGGCAGGATGCCCTTACCGTGGTCCGCCAGGATCTCCTTGCCCCGGTCCGTGTTGAAGAAGTTGGCGTCCTGGAACATCCCGGCGATGCCCGCCTTGGTGTTCGCATTCGCGCTACTCAGCAGCCACATCAGCAGGAAGAAGGCCATCATGGCCGTCACCAGGTCCGCGTAGGCCACCTTCCAGGCGCCCCCGTGGGCCGCGGCGTGGCCCCCCTTCTTCTTGACGTAGCGGATCTTGACTTCGGTGGGGGCTTGCTGCTCAGACATCGCCGCTACCTCGGCTTGATCTGCCGAACGACTTCCTCCAGCTCACCCGACCCGGGCCGCTCGGTGGAAGGGATGTTGCGGCGGGCGAACTCCACGGCGGTGATGGGAGCGGCCCCGTTGCCGAAGCTGGTGAGGCCGGCGCGGATGCAGTTGAAGTAGTAGGCCTCGAGGCCGTTGATGGCGTCGATGTTCTTGGCCAGGGGCTGGAACACGCCGTAGGCCAGCAGGATGCCCAGGAAGGTGCCCACCAGCGCCGCGCCGACCTTGGCGCCGATGATGTTCGGGGGCTGATCCAGGAAGCCCATGGTGATGACCACACCCATGACGCAGGCCACGATGCCGAAGGCGGGAAAGGCATCGGCGAGCGCGCCCATGGCCGCGCCGGGAGCCGCGTTCTCCGCGTGGTGGACGTCCAGGTCTGCGTCCATGACCATGTCGATCTCGTCCATCTTGGCGCTGCCGTTGATGAGCAGCTTCATGGAGTCGCAGAAGAAGTCCATGGCGTGGTGGTTGCCGGTGAAGGTCGGATACTTCTTGAAGATCGAGGAGTTGTGCGGATCGTTGACGTCCTGCTCCAGCGCCAGCAGCCCGCCCTTCTTGATGTTCACGTAGATCTCGTACTGCATCATCAGAGCTTCCATGTAGACGGGCTTGGTGTAGGGACTGCCCTTCAGGGGCTTGGCCAAGTCACCGGCCACCCGCTTGATGAGGTTCAGGGGGTTGGCCGCCAGGAAAGCCCCGGCGCCGGCGCCGAAGATGATCAGTCCTTCTGCGGGCAGGGGGTGCAGCAGCGTAGGTATGCTGCCGCCTTCCATCAGGTAGCCCCCGATGACTGCGACGAAGACCACCGCCAACCCGATCAGAAAAAACATGCTGCAGCTCCTGCCGATTTCATCGGTCAGGAGGGGCCGGGGCTGAATTCTGGACACGAAATGCGGGGCCACGCCTGCCACAATAAAAGCATTCGGAGGATTTATGACCCCAGCCAGCCCCGCTCTCGGCCCCGTCGGCAGCTATGTGAAGCACCACTTCCGGCACTTCAACGCCGCGGCCCTGGTGGACGCCGCCGAGGGCTACCGGGTCTACCTCGAGCAGGGCGGCCGGATGATGGTCACCCTGGCCGGGGCCATGAGCACCGCCGAGCTGGGCCTCTCCTTCGCCGAGATGATCCGGCAGGACAAGGTGCACCTCATCGTCTGCACCGGCGCCAACCTGGAAGAGGACATCTTCAACCTGGTGGCCCATGACTTCTACGAGCGGGTGCCCCACTACCGGGACCTCACCCCCCAGGATGAGGCGGACCTCCTATCCCGGCACATGAACCGCGTGACCGACACCTGCATCCCGGAGATGGAGGCCATGCGCCGCATGGAGAAGGCCATGCTGGACGTGTGGACCCGGGCCGACCAGGCGGGCGAGCGCTACTTCCCCCACGAGTTCTTCCAACAGGTGCTGAAGTCCCGGGTGCTGGAGCCCTCCTTCCAGATCGATCCCAGGCACTCCTGGATGCTGGCCGCCCTCGAGAAGAACGTGCCCATCGTCGTCCCCGGCTGGGAGGACAGCACCCTGGGCAACATGTACGCGGCGGCCGTCATCCGCGGCGAGAACAAGAACGTCCACACCGTGCGCACCGGCATCGAGTACATGACCGGGCTGGCCCAGCACTACCAGGACGTGACCACGACCGCGACCCTGGGCATGTTCCAGATCGGCGGCGGCATCGCCG
>CAIPAY010000223.1 GCA_903863195.1 uncultured Holophagaceae bacterium | reverse complement strand
GGGGCTCCAGGGCTTTCCGGCCAGTGTAGGGCCGGCGGGCAAAGGATGGGATCCGGAGACTTGGCCAGTATGGGATTGATCTGCACCGGTCCTTCACTGATCTATTTGAAGATAAAGTATCTCCACTTTTTTCAGTAATAATAATAAATGTGATGACAGTAATGATAAAAAAGTTAATTTTTGATGCTTTGAGTTCACCATTAGAATTAAATAGACCTAGGTGACGTTGTTAATTAAATAAATAATAGATGTTAAAGATAATTTTTTGATCCTATAAAATCACTAAAATTGAAAAAGCTGTTCGATAGAATTGTGTTAAAGTCTTTAATAACAAAGATTCCATTTTGTGTCCCTCGTCACAGCTGTCCTGCTGGTAAATCGGATTCATTGAAATGTGACCTTAATATCCTTTAGGATGATCTGCATCCTTCACCCCGGACCATGGTTCGACCCCCCCCGCCCCTTTAAGGAACCTTCCATGGAACTGACCTGGATCTCGATCGCAGCCAGTCTGGCGATGGGTTCGGGGGCCGCCTTCCTCTTCATCTATGCGGTCAAGCGGGATTGGATGCGCAACATCGAGGACGCGAAATACCAGGTTTTCTGGTCTGACGAGCAGGACAAACCACGGGTGAAGCCCACTCAGGAGACGGCCGATGGCAGTCAATCTAAAGCGAAGTAGCGGGGAGGATTCCGACGGGGGCAAGACCTCCCGCCGGCGGATGCTCGGTTGGCTGACCGGCGCGGGCCTGGCCGGCTCCGCGGGCCTCAGTGCCGTATCCAACTTCGTCTTCATCAAGCCGAGGGCCACCTACGGCCAGCCCCAGCGCTTCAGTGTGGGCAAGCCAGAAGACTTCCCCTCGGGCACGCGGGCCATCCTCGCTGCGCGGGGCATCTGCATCGTCCGTGAGGGCACGAAGCTGGCGGCCATCTCGATCACCTGCACCCACCTGGGCTGCACTGTGGGCGCGGCGGACACGGGGTTTGCCTGCCCCTGCCACGGCTCCCGCTTCGACCAGGATGGCAACGTCACCGGCGGCCCTGCGCCCCGGCCGCTGCCCTGGTTCCAGATCACCCTCGCCCCCAACGGCGAGATCGAAGTGGACAAGGACATTGAAATCGTTCCTGGGAGCTACCTGAGCCTATGAGCCCCGCCACCCCACCCAAAGCCTCCTTTCTCACCGCGCTGACGGACCTTCCGAAGAACGTCTGGAAGTCCATCTTCCGCAATCCCCTCCCGTCCAACGACCTGGAGCGGTCCTCGACCAGCTTCACGAACTTCTTCCTGCACATTCACCCGGTGAAGGTGCACAAGAACTCGCTGCGGCCGGCCTACACCCTGGGCCTCGGCCTTATCTCGTTCTTCCTGTTCGTGATCCTGATCGTGACGGGCATCCTGCTGATGTTCTACTACGTGCC
This sequence comes from uncultured Holophagaceae bacterium, assembly GCA_903863195.1. GTDB lineage: Bacteria > Acidobacteriota > Holophagae > Holophagales > Holophagaceae > Geothrix. The sequence continues at coordinate 24,025 of CAIPAY010000223.1, read as the reverse complement.
CTCCACGACCCAGGCCTATGACCGGATGCTCGACCTCCGCGGCTCCGTGGCCTTCGGCACCCTGCTGCGCAACATGCACCGCTGGGGTGCCCACGGGATGGTCGCCGTCGTGTTCATGCACCTGTGCCGGGTGTTCTTCACGGGCTCCTACAAGAAGCCCCGCGAGTTCAACTGGGTGGTGGGCGTCATCCTCTTCCTGCTGACCCTGTTCATGAGCTTCACGGGCTACCTGCTGCCCTGGGACCAGCTGGCCTTCTGGGCCATCACCGTCGGCACCGCCATCGCCGGCTACGCCCCGGTCATCGGCAAGGACATCCAGTTCCTGCTCATGGGCGGCACCAGCGTGGGCCAGGAGGCGCTGCTGCGCTTCTACGTGCTCCACGTCGCCGTGCTGCCCGCGGTCCTCACCCTCGCGATCGCCATCCACTTCTGGCGCATCCGCAAGGACGGCGGCCTCTCCCGCGCCGAGGACGCCGATCCAGTCGTCTCGCTGGAAGCGGCCCCCGCAGACAAGGCCTCGGTGCTGGAGCCCAAGAAGCTCTACGGCTTCCAGGGCCTGGTGCGCGGCCCCCTGCCCAAGGTCGGCCAGATCCCGGACAACACCGTCTTCTCCTGGCCCAACCTCTTCCTGGCCGAGCTCTTCACCTTCGTGGTGACCCTCTCGGCGATCCTGGTGCTCTCGCTGCTCTTCAATGCGCCGCTGGAAGAGCCGGTCAACGCCCTGCATCCCCCCAATCCCGCCAAGGCGCCCTGGTACTTCCTGGGCCTGCAGGAGATGGTCAGCTACTCGGCCTTCTGGGGCGGCATCGGGGTGCCCGGCATTTTTGTCCTCCTGCTGCTGGGCACGCCCTACATGGACCGCTCCACCAAGGGTGTGGGCAAGTGGTTCTCCCGGGACCGGCTCCTCGCGAACACGATCTTCATCACCTTCGTGGTGGCGAACATCATCTTCGTGATCATCGGCACCTTCTTCCGCGGGGCCAACTGGGCCTTCGTGACCCCCTGGTGAGGAGCCGAACATGAGATTTGCACTCGCCATCGGCACCTTTCTGATCCTCGTGGTCCACGGGATCGTCTTCTACAACCAGTTCGGCCACCCGTGGGAGCGGAACCAGAACACCTACTTCGACCAGGCGAAGGTGCTGGCCAAGACCGACGCTGAAAAGGCCGCCCTGGCGGCCCGGAAGCCGCGCATCGAGCAGATCGTGGTCAGCAACTTCGGTGAGACCCGCGTCGACCGCTGCACCACCTGCCACATCGCCACGGACGACCCGCGCTTCTCTTCCCATGCGGAGCCCGTGAAGACCCACCCCTATTCCCCGACCATGGGCGACTTCCAGAAGGACGGGAAGTGGGAGCGGCGGCACAAGTTCTCCGAGTTCGGCTGCACGGTCTGCCATGACGGTCAGGGCCGGGGCCTCGACGCCGAGTACAGCCACGGCAAGGACGAATACTGGCCGGATCCGCTGCTGGGCTTCGTCACCCAGGACAACTGGCGCAAGGACCATGCCCCCAAGCTCAAGGGCAAGGACTACATGCAGGCCAACTGCGCCCAGTGCCACACCGACACCGCCTTCCCCGGCACGGCCATGGTCACCCGTGGCCGCCAGATCTTCTTCGCCTCCAACTGCTACGGCTGCCACCGCATCGAAGGCCTCTCCGACGGCACCATCGGTCCCGACCTCTCCGACGTGGGCCGCAAGTGGAAGCTGGACTACCTCTGGGGCCGCATCACCGATCCCAAGTCCATCCTGGCCACCTCGATCATGCCGAAGTTCAACCTCAAGGAAGAGGATGTCAAGGCGCTGGTGGTCTTCCTCAAGAGCCGCAAGGGCCGCAACTTCGCCGAGACCGAGATCCAGCGCTTCAAGGTGAAGCTCACGGGCGGCGCTGAGCTGGTCCAGGCCACCATCAAGCCGGTCAAGATCAACCCGGCCGAGATGGTCAAGCAGGGCGAGAAGCTCGTCCTCGACCGGGCCTGCACTGCCTGTCACAAGCTGGGTGACCGGGACGGCGGCATCGCGCCCGACCTCAGCTTTGAGGGCTCCCTCCGGGACAGCGAGTGGGTCTACGCCCACTTCAAGAACCCCAAGTCCACCATGTCCGACTCGATCATGCCGGCCTTCCGGTTCACCGACGACGAGTTCAAGGCCATGACTGCCTACCTTATGACCCTCCGGGGTCAGGCGACCCCCGCCAGCGGCGAGGCCATCTACAAGAACCTCTGCCTCCGCTGCCACGGCGAGAAGGGCGACGGCCACGGCCCCATCGCCGAGCACCTCGATCCCTACCCCCGCGACCTCACCAAGGCGGGCTTCATGAACTCCAAGAGCGAGGCCCGGCTGGTCAACTCTGTCCGGAACGGCGTCAATGGCACTTCCATGCCGGCCTGGGGCAAGGCCGTCTCCGAGGAGCAGGCCAAGGCGGTCCTGGGCTACATCCAGACCACCTTCACCAAGGAACCCCGGCGGGAGCTCAAGGCCAAGGTCATCCCCGAGACGAACCCCGTGGCCGCGAGTCCCGAGTCCGTCACCCGCGGCGAGGCCCTCTTCGTGAACCGCTGCGCCGGCTGCCACGGTCGCAAGGGCGATGGCAAGGGACCCAACTCCCTCGACATCCAGCCCAAGCCCCGGAACCTCCGGAACTCGTTCTTCGTGAACAGCGTGGACGACAAGCGGCTCTTCGAGTCCATCCAGTACGGCGTCCAGGGCACGGCGATGCCCCCCTGGATCGACTACGGGCTCACGAACAACGATGTGGGCGACCTCGTCAACTTCATCCGCAGCATCAACCCCAAATCCAAGGGAGGCCAGCATGCAGCCGCAATTCAGTAAGGCCGAAGCGGCGAACGCGCCGACAGGGGCCATCATCCACGATGACGCCACGGCCAAGTGGTTCCTGGTCAGCTCGGTGGCCTACTTCTTCATCGTGGGCATCATCGCGGTCATCATTGCCGCCAAGTTCGTGTGGCCCGACCTCATGGGCACCATGTCCTGGCTCACCTACGGCCGCCTGCGCCCCCTGCATGTGAACGGGATGCTGTTCGGCTGGCTGCTGGCCGCCGACATGGGCCTGGCCTACTACGTGATCCCCCGCCTCTGCGGCGTCAAGCTCTGGAGCGAGAAGCTGGGCCTCGCCACCGCGGCCCTGTGGAACGTGATCATCCTGGGCGCCGTCGTGACCCTGCTTGCCGGCCTGAACCAGGGCTGGGAATACGCAGAGCTGCCCTGGTACCTCGACATCCTGGTAGTGGTCGCCTGGATCATGTTCGGCATCAACATCTTCATGACCGTGGCCAACCGGAAGTACCAGGCCATGTATGTGACCATCTGGTACATCATGGGCTGCATCCTCTGGACCGCCTTCGTCTACCTGACCGGCAACTTCGCGACCCTGTTCACCACCGGCACCAACCAGGCGAACCTGAACTGGATGTATGTGCACAACGCCGTGGGCCTCATCTTCACGCCCATCGGCCTCGCCATCGCCTACTACTTCATCCCCCGCGCCTCGAGCACGCCCCTCCACAGCCACAAGCTGTCCATGGTCGGCTTCTGGTCCCTGGCCTTCGTCTACGTCTGGACCGGCGCCCACCACATGCTGCACGGGCCCATCTCCCAGTGGCTGCAGACCATCTCCATCGCCTTCTCCCTGATGCTGCTGATCCCCGTCTGGGCGGTGGTCTACAACCTCTTCGCGACCATGAAGGGCCAGTGGCACCAGCTCCGCGAGAGCGTGCCCCTCAAGTTCCTCATGTCCGGCGTGGTCTTCTACCTCCTTACCTGCTTCCAGGGCCCCATGCACAGCCTGCGCACGGTGAACGCCATCGTCTCCAAGACGGACTGGATCCCCGGCCACGCCCACATGGCGGTGCTCGGCTGCTTCAGCTTCTTCGCCATCGCCGGCACCTACTACGCCGTGCCCCGGATCTGGAACAAGGCGCTGCACTCGGACTCCCTGGCCAACTGGAGCTACTGGATGCTGATGATCGGCGGCCTGGGCTTCTTCACCACCCTCTGGCTGGGCGGCTTCTGGCAGGGCTGGCAGTGGAACAACGTGAGCATCCCCTTCATCGACACCGTCATCGCCCTGAAGCCCATCTGGATCGTCCGGTTCGTGTCGGGCCTGATGATGTTCACGGGCATCGTGCTCTTCGCCTACAACATTCTGGCCACTGCCCTGGGCAACCCTGAGGAGGCGGCCGTCTAGGCCGCGGAAAGGAGAGCGATCATGTTCAAAAAAGCTGATAACAACGCCCTTTGGGCCATCGGACTTTCCCTTGTGCTGTTCTTCATCGGGGGCATCATCACCACCGTCGTGCCGCCCCTGGTGGACACCTCCTGGTCGAAGCCCTTCGAGAACCACGACCCCGCCAAGGGTGTCACCGGCAAGCTGGTGCCCCTCAACGAGCAGCAGAAGAAGGGACGCGCGATCTACGTCCGGGAAGGCTGCTGGTACTGCCACACCCAGCAGATCCGCACCCTGCTTGCCGACACCAAGCGCTACGGCTGGCGCGGCGTGGACGCCCCCATCTCCACCCCGGACGAGTTCGTCTATGACGATCCGCACATGTTCGGCACCAAGCGCACCGGGCCTGACCTTGCCCGTGTCGGCGGCAAGTACGACACCCAGTGGCACCGCACGCACTTCCGGAACCCCCGTGACCTTGTGAAGGGCTCCATCATGCCGGCCTACCCCTGGATCGTGAACAATCCCGAAGAGTTCAACGCCCTGGTGGCCTACCTGCAGAACCTTGGCCGCAGCAAGGACTGGCGCCCCGCCAACGACTACGAGAAGTAGCACTATGCCTGCCACGGACTACACCTACCCCAGCGTCTATTTCGCCTACCTGTTCTTCTTCCTGTCCTTTCTGCTGGCCGTCTATTTCTTCATCCGGTCCAGGAAAGACGGCTACTGGGAGGACAAGGGCGAGGATGTGAAGTTCCAGGTATTCCAGGACGACGACAACACCAGGAGGACGCCATGACTGAAGAGAAGCAGGGCCAGGAGGATCTCAAGGACTACGCCGGCGGCTGGATGATGGAGCGCAAGGGCACGGACGCCCCGGTGTTCCTGAAGCTCGTGACGCCCATCATCAGCCTTGGCGGTGTGGCCTACCTCATCTTCCAGATGTACGGCGACGTGAACCACGCAACCCGCGGACCTCTGGTCCAGCAGTTCAATGCCGCGACCAAGGTCGGCTCCACGAGCACGATCCTCATGTCGGTCGTGGCGGCGATGGTCTTCATCTATGCGGTGGTGGTCTCCGTGTTCGCCTTCCGCAAGCCCCACAAGGACTGACGCCGTGGATAACGCCAGCTGGCAGTACAGGGTTCCCGACGACTCGCAGTACTGGGTCGAGATGGTCAAGTGCCAGCACGCCTGTCCGGTGCACACGGATGCGTGCGGGTACGTGACGGCCATTGCCGAGGGTCGGTACGAGGACGCCTACCGCATCGCCCGCTCCACCAACCCCTTCGCCTCCATCTGCGGACGGGTCTGCGGCGCACCCTGCGAGGCCAACTGCCGGCGTGGTTCCCTGGACGAGCCTGTGGCGATCCGCGCCCTCAAGCGCTTCGTCACGGACCAGTACGGCCCCGAGACCGGCGACTACGCCAGCTACCGCGCCGGTAGCAACCAGCGCATGCTCCCCCCCAACCACGGGGACTACGAGAAGGTCGCCGTCATCGGCGCCGGGGTCAGCGGCATGACGGTGGCCCATGACCTGGTGCAGATCGGCTACAAGGTCACCGTGTTCGAGGCCAACCACGAACCCGGCGGCATGCTGACCGTGGGCGTGCCGGTCTTCCGGCTGCCCCGCGACCTGGTGCGCCACGAGATCCAGGGCATCCTGTCCATGGGTGTGGAGCTGAAGTGCAACATGAAGCTGGGCCGCGACTTCACCCTCGCGGACCTGCGTGCCCAGGGCTACAAGTCCATCTTCCTGGGCGTGGGCCTGCCCAACGGCCGGAAGCTCAGCCTGCCCGGCGGCGAGACCGAAGGCGTCTTTGACGGCATGGAGTTTCTCAAGGCCTTCAACGAGGGCACGCCCCTGCCCATGGGCCGCCGCGTGGTGGTGGTCGGCGGCGGCAACGTGGCCTATGACGTGGCGCGCTCCGCCCTGCGTCCCTTCGAGGCCCTGAACAAGGAAGACGCCCTGCTGGAGATGGGCCACAGCGAGAAGGTGGCCTACGACGTGGCGCGCTCCGCCCTGCGCATGAGCGGCGACAAGGAGATCCATGTGGTCTGCCTCGAGTCCCGTGAGGAGATGCCCGCCGACGATGTCGAAGTCGAGGAAGGCGCCGAGGAGGGCATCCACCTCCACAACCGCGTCGGGCCCAAGGAGATCATCATCGAGAACGGCAAGCTCAAGGGCCTGCGCGTGGTGAAGTGCCTGTCCGTCTTCAATGACGAGCGGCGCTTCGAGCCCAAGTTCGACGAGAACGACCTCACCGACATCCACGCCGACACCGTCATCTTCGCCATCGGCCAGACGTCGGACCTGTCCTTCCTCAAGCCCGAGGACGGCGTGGAAGTGAACCGCGGTCTCATCAAGGTCGATCCGCTCACCTACCAGACCACCGCGCCGGACGTCTTCGCCTGCGGCGACGTGGCCCACGGTGCGCGCCTGTTCATCGACGCCATCGCCTCGGCCCACACCGCCGCCCGCTCCATGCACGACTACCTGCGCGGCACCCGCACCGACGTGGTGGTGCGCAAGCGCTGGCTGCCCGCCGTCTACACCATGGCGGAGGGCTGGCACCGCGAGGAGCGCCGCAATGCCCCCGTGCTCGAGAGCGAGCGCCGGGCCGCCTCGGTTGAGAACGTCGAGCTGAGCTATCCCGAAGCGATGGCCCGGCAGCAGGGCGCCCGCTGTCTGCGCTGCAACATCAACACGATCTTCGACACTGACCACTGCATCGCCTGCAATGGCTGCGTGGATGTCTGTCCCGAGGACCTGATCAAGCTGGTGGGCCTCAGCACCCTGCCCGACGAGGATGCCCACGGCCGCCTCGTGGACGCCGGTGCCGACCTCTCCCTGGCGGACTATCAGGCCATGAGCAGGCAGGACAAGGACGAACTGGGCGGGATCATGCTGAAGGATGAGAGCACCTGCATCCGCTGTGCCATGTGCGCCTCGCGGTGCCCCACGCACGCCATCCTCATGAAGCGCTTCGAACACTACACGGAGTGCGTTTCCATCCCCTCGCCGAACCCGAAGATCCTATACAATAACTAAATGAGCATCCAGGCAGAAGCCGCCCCCAAACCCAAGGTCGAGCGACTGCCGCCCCTCCCACCCGCGGAGACCAACTACCGCCGGATCCGGAAGCGGTTCCACCTGGGCTTCTTCCTGGCCTTCGTGGCTGCGCCGTTCCTGAACCTGATGCGCTTCGACATCCCCCGGCAGCGCTTCTATTTCGCCGGCTTCGAGCTCTGGATCAGCGAGTTCGCGATCATCTTCTTCGCGCTGATGCTGCTGATGTTCATCATTGCGGCCTCGGCCATCATCCACGGCCGGATCTACTGCAGCTATGCCTGTCCGCAGATGATCTTCAGCGAGTGGAGCCAGTCCCTGGAGCGCTGGGCGAAGGCCCAGGCCCAGCAGCGGCTGAGGGCAGCCAGTCCCGCCGCGCGGAAGCTGGCCGCCAACGCGGCGTTCTACGGCCTCCTCGCGGTGGCCTCGGTGTTCCTGGCCTTCGTCTTCACGTCCTACTTCCTGGAGCCCCGCGATCTGCTGGGTCGCCTGCTGCACCTGGACCTGATCACCGTGGGCGGCATCACCGGCGCCACGGTGACGATCCTGACCTTCCTGGACCTCACCCTGGTCCGCCAGAAGTTCTGCACCTCGGTCTGCCCCTACGGCTACATCCAGGGGATGCTGCAGGATCAACACACGCTGCTGGTGAGCTACCAGGATGGCCAGGACGAGGCCCGGGACTGCATCGACTGCAAGAAGTGCGTCCGGGTCTGTGAGATGGAGATCGACATCCGGGACTCGCCCTTCCAGATTGAGTGTGTCCACTGCGGCGACTGCATCGACGCCTGCGAGGACATCCTGCGCAAGGTCGGCAAGCCCGGCTTGATCCACTACACCTGGGGCGAGCGGCCCAAGACCGCCGCACGGGAGGCCTGGTACATGCGCTGGGGCTTCCGGGACGCGAAGCGGGTGGCCATCCTCGTCATCCTGGCCTTCTACCTCGGGGGCCTGGCCCTGGCCCTCTCGCTGCGGCGGCCGGTACTGGTGGAGATCAACCCCGACCGCTCCGTCATGTTCAAGGTGCTGCCAGATGGCCGCATCGCGAACCTGATCCGCCTGAAGCTCGCCAACCGGACCGGGCGCCTCACGCAGGTGCAGCTCACGGTGGAAGGACTGGCCGGTGCCGAGCTGGCCCTGCCCGGGAACCCCGTCGTCCTCAAGCCCGGCGAGACCTTCGAGCGGACGGTGGAACTCTGCGCGCCCTTCGTGCAGGATGGACAGGATGTGCACCACATCCGGATCCTGGCCAAGGCCGACGGAGCCCGTTCCGCCGACGCCGAGGAGATGACTTTCATCATGCCGCTGAAGAGGTGACCACCATGAGCGAGACCAAGCGCGGCGGGGGAGCCTACCTGACGATGTTCGGCGTCATCGGCGTCCTCTTCATCACCATCCTCGTGGTGGCCTACCACTACGCCAAGAAAGCGAACCCCGTGATGCTCGACGAGCATGGACGGGTTCCCCAGACCCAGCACTCATGAGCACCGGGGGGGCCTGCGATCTGTGCGGCGCCGCCGCCACGAAGAACCCCCAGCTTCAGAGCTTCCGGGACGTCCCCAAGCGCTTCTGCTGCACCGGCTGCATGAACGTCTACGCCATCCTCCTGGAGAGCGGCATCCTGGACGCCGGCCAGGATCCCCGGGAGACCAGCCTTTTCCAGGAGAGCCTGCGGCTGGGCCTGCTGGGCCAGGTCGAGAGCTCGGCCCCGGCGGTGCCCGAGGGCGCCGAGACCCGCGAGGCGCTCTACCAGCTCTCGGGCATGTGGTGCGCGGCCTGCGGCTGGGTGGTCGAGCACGGCCTACGCCAGGAGGCGGGCATCGTCTCGGCGGAGGTGCTGTTCACCTCGGACCTGCTCAAGGTCACCTACTGCCCCCAGCTGGTGCCGCCGGGCACCGTCCCGGACCGCGTGAAGGCTCTGGGCTACCGCGCCGCCGAGTTCGGGTCCGAGCAGGAGGGCGACCGCCGCGAGTGGCAGGACATGGTGCTGCGCCTGGGCATCGCCGGGGCCATGTGGATGAACGTGATGCTGTTCAGCCTCGTCATCTACGCCAGCTACTGGGAGGGCATCGCGGGCTGGGCCCAGCGGGGGGTGCCCTTCATCCTCATGGCCCTGGCGCTGCCGGCGGTGCTCTACTCGGCCTGGCCCATCCACCGCATCGCCTGGTTCGGCCTCAAGACCGGGCATCTCCGCATGGAGGCGCTGATCTCCACGGGGGTGCTGGCGGCGTTCCTCTACAGCAGCGCCCAGGCCTTCCTGGGCGGGCGCCACTTCTACTTCGACACCGCCTGCGCCATCGTCACCCTGGTGCTCACGGGCAAGGCCCTGGAGCGAGGCGCCAAGGACCGCAGCGCCCGCGCCATTGCGATGCTGCACCGCCTGCTGCCCCGGAAGGCCCGCCTCCGCCTGGAGGGACAGGACCACTTCGTGGCCATCGAGGCCCTGGAGCCTGGCACGGTCCTGCTGGTGAAGCCCGGCGAGCGCATCCCTGCTGATGGGATCGTGGTGGAGGGCGCCTCCGCCGTGGACGAGTCCGTGGTCACGGGCGAGTCCGATCCCCGGCCCAAGGCCGTGGGCGGCGAGGTCATCTGCGGCAGCCTCAACACCACGGGGGTGCTGGCCATCCGCGTCACGCGCTGCGGCGAGGACTCCACCCTGGCCCAGATCGTGAAGTCGGTGCAGGGGGCCCTGGCCAGCAAGAGCCCCCTGGAGCGCACCGTGGACCGGGTCTCCCGGGTCTTCATCCCGGTGGTGCTGGGACTGGCTGCCCTCACGGTGGCGGTCTGCCTGCTCCGCAACCTTTCGGCGACGGAAGCCCTGCTGCGCGGCATTGCCGTGCTGGTCATCGCCTGCCCCTGCGCCCTGGGCATCGCCACGCCCCTGGCCACCACCGCGGCCATCGGCGCGGCCTCCCGCCAGGGCATCATCATCCGCGACGTGCGGGTGCTGGAGACCTTCCGCCGGGTGGACCTGCTGGTGCTGGACAAGACCGGGACCCTCACCGAAGGCGTGTTCCGCGTGCAGCACGCGGCCCTGGAGCACCTGGACCTGGTGGCGGGCCTGGAATCCTACTCGGAGCATCCCCTGGCCCACGCCCTGGTTCGGTATGCAGAAGGGCAGGGCCTGGGGCGGCTGGACGCCACCGACATCGAGGTGCGCGCCGGGCGGGGCCTCCAGGGCACCGTGGCGGGGCGGAAGGTGGTGGTGGGGAACCGGGCCCTCCTGGCCGAGTCCAGCGTCCTCCTGCCGGTCTCCCTGGCCGCCCAGGCCGAGGGCTGGGAAGCCGAGGGCCTCACCGTGGCCTTCGCCGCCGTGGACGGGGTCTCCGCCGGGGCCATGGCCTTCGGGGACCGCCCCCGCGACGAGGCCGCCGCCGTCATCACCGAGCTGCGCGCCCGGGGCATCCGGACCGTCCTGCTCTCCGGGGACGCCCCAGCCACCACGGAGCGCATCGCCCGGGCCGTGGGCGTGGACGCCTGGGTGGGCGGCGTGTCCCCCACCGAGAAGGCCGAGGCCGTGCGCGGCTTCCAGGCTGAGGGCAAGGTGGTGGCCATGGTGGGCGACGGCGTGAACGATGCCCCGGCCCTCGCCGCGGCGGACCTGGGCATCGCCATGGGCTCGGGCGCGGACCTGGCCACCCACGCGGCGCCCGTGGTGCTCATGCGGGACTCTCTGACGCGCATCAGCGGCGTGTTCCGGCTGGCCACCCTCACCCTCCGGGTGCTCCAGCAGAACCTCTTCTGGGCCTTCATATACAACACCCTGGGCATCTCGCTGGCCATGACCGGCGTGCTGAACCCCATCCTCGCCGCCGGGGCCATGGTGCTCTCCAGCCTGTCCGTCATCGGCAACTCCATGCGGCTGGGGCGGGACCGGGCCTAGGCCCCATCCCAATTTGCATCGAAAAGAATAAAGATCGCCACCAAGACGCCAAGACACCAAGAACTGCAAGGGCAGGCTGCTGTTGTATTTTGGTTCTTCGCGCATTAGCGGGATGTCTTCCAGGAGCCGCACAGGTCTAGGCTGGGCTCCCCAACACGGTGAAGCCCATCCCCTTCATCCCCTTCATCCCTGTAAATAAAGCCAGAAGAAACAGGGATAAAAGGGATGAAGGGGATACCCACGCCCTGGCTGCAGCGGCCCCCTTGGCCTGAGGTTCATGCCTTGCCGCGCAGGTTCAGGCACCCCTAAGTAGCCTGTGAGGGGTGCAGCGATGGCGGGCCTGGAACCTCCTGAGGTGTTCCAGGCTACGGAGCCGCGCCCGCGCCGCCGGGTGCAAACCGGCCAGGTGTCGCCGCCTGCCGGCGAAGGCCTACCCCTGCGCCTGCAGCCGCAGGAGCATCACGGCCTGCCAGAGGATGTAGCCGCCCATCAAGGCCACCAGGAGGCCGCCCAGGCGCAGGAGGCGGGCCTTCCAGGCCTGGCTGAGGCGGGTGCTGGCCAGCCCCACGCCCAGGAGCAGGGGGGCGTTGCCCAGGCCGAAGGCGGCCATGCCCGCCACGCCCAGCTTCCAGTCCCCGCCGTCCAGGGTGCGCAGCAGCATCATGTAGACCAGCCCGCAGGGCAGCAGGCCCCAGAGCATGCCCAGGGCGTAGGGCAGGCTGCCAAGGGCCAGGCCCCGGCCCAGGAGTCGCTGCAGGGGTGCCGGCAGGCGGAACTCCATGAGGGTGTCGGCCCGCCGGCCCAGCAGCATCACCAGGCCCATGAACAGCATCAGCAGGCCGATGCCCAGCTTCACCCAGAGCTGCCAGGGCCAGGCCTGGGCCGCGATGAGCGCCGCCCCCTCGGGCTTGCAGCAGGCGTGCATGTCCTGCACGGTCTGCAGCCGCGCGAAGCCGCCCAGGAAGCCGATGAGGCCGCCGAGGATGGCGTAGGTGGTCACCCTGCCGAGCTGGAAGCGCAGATGCCGCGTCCAGGCGGGACCGGCCTGCCGGGACTGGGCCAAGCCGAAGGCCGCCACGATGGGGCCGCACATGCCCGCGCAGTGCCCCAGGGAGCCCAGCAGACCTGCAATCCACATCACGAGCAGCCAGGGTGCCGCGTGGGGGTGGCTCAGCCAGGTCTCAAGCATGCCTACAGCCCCCGCTTGAGGGCGCGCTCGCCGAAGTGCGACACCCGGTAGTGGCCAACCTCCCGTTCGCGCAGGAGGTCGTGCTGCTCCAGGTAGGCCAGGTCCGCGGCTGCGGTGGCGCCGCCCACCGTCAGCAGCTTCTCCCGGTCCAGGCCCGGGTGCTTCGCCACGAGGGCGAGGAGGGCCAGCTGGCGGGGGGTGATGACATCGACCATGGGGACTCCGGGCTAGGGGGAGGTCTGCCGGCGGTAGCTGGGCCGGTGGAGCTCGCTGATCTGGACGGTGAGGCTGAACCGCATCCCGGCGCGGGTGCGCGGGAAGAAGGCGGCCAGGGCGGCAAGCAGGGCCTCGCTGAGCTGGGCCTTCACCTCGTCGGTGCGGCCGCTCATGATCTGCACGTCCAGGGTGACGAAGGCCTGGTCCGGCGCGCCGTCGCCGATGACGAAGGTCTCGTGCCGGAGCACGCGGCTCTTGATGTCGGCCTCGGTGAAGAGCCCCGTGGCTGTGAGGGTGCGGTTGACCTCCTTCAGCAGGCCGGTCCAGTCCGGCGCGTCGAGGAGGTTGCTGGTGTGCTCGAGGATGCAGTGGGGCATGGGGGCCTCAGCGCCGGAAGTCCGGCTTGCGCGGGACGCCCTTCTTCTTGTCCCAGTAGCCCGTCTGCTCCACGAAGCAGATGTTCTCCAGGTCGGTCACCCGCTCCTGCAGGCAGGCCTGGGCATCCGCGATGGCCTGGTTGTAGATGGCCGGGCCCACCTCCTTGAGGCAGAAGGTGAGAAAAGTGCCCGCGCCCAGCTCGCCCACGCTCTCGCCGTATTCCTCCGCCACGAAGCGCTGGATGGCGCCGCGCAGCTGCTTCTCGGTGTCGGGGGAGAGCTTGATGTCCATGGCCTATCCGTTCGCGGGCGGGGGTGGTTTCGGCAGGTCTTCCTCCGGCTTGGCGAAGCGCTGGGCCCGGAGGTGGAAGTCGTCGGTGAAGGTGCGGCGGATGGGCGGCGGGGGCTGGGCCTCAGCCACCATCCGGGCCCGGCGCACCCGCCAGAGCCCGAAGGCCGCGGGCAGCAGCAGCAGCGCCGGGTATTCCAGCAGTACGCGCAGGGGGGTCAGGCGGAACTCTGTGGGGCGCAGGCCGTCGCTGTACCAGGTGTCGAGGATCCAGACCTCGTCCTCGGCGCGCAGGCCCCGGGCCTCGGCCTTGGGCAGGTTCAGGGTGCGGTCGTCGTCGCCCTCCTTGACCGTCACGTAGTCCGTGAGCTGGCTGTCGGGGTTGGGGTCCACCGTCACCACGGTCAGGTGGGCGATGCCCGGCCGCTTCAGGTGGCAGAAGGGGTTCAGGGCCACCAGGAAGCCCTGCACCGCCGTCAGCCACAGCACCGTTCCCACCAGCGCCCAGAGCAGGGTGAGGGCGGTCCAGCGGGAGGCGGGGCGGGAGAGGAACGGCATGGTGTGAGTATCCCAGTATTCGCGGGTCGCCGCCCGCGGCGTTCTGCCTCGCCCATCAGGAGCGGCTACCCTGGGGGCATGCGAGCCCTGCTCATCACCATGGTGGTCCTGGAACAGCCCGAAATCGCGCTGGCACCGCCGCTCCGCTTCGGCCGGGCCGCCTGGGTGGAGTTGCACCCGTGACGGCGCTCCTGGCCAACCTCCGGTCCCTCGGCGCCGATGGCCGCCTGCTCTTCGTGACCCGGGCGGCGCGGATGTTCTCCTACGGCTTCCTCTCCGTGGTGCTGGTGCTCTACCTCGCGGCCCTCGGCTTCAGCGAGGGGCGCATCGGGTTGCTGCTGACCCTGACGCTGGTGGGCGACACCCTGATCTCGCTGGCCATCACGCTCCACGCGGACCGCCTCGGGCGCAAGCGGATGCTCCTCCTGGGGGCGGGCCTCATGGTCGCGGCCGGCCTGCCCTTCGTCCTCAGCGGGGACTTCACGGTGCTGGTGCTGGCAGCCACCTTCGGGGTGATCAGCCCCTCGGGCAACGAGGTGGGCCCCTTCCTGGCCATCGAGCAGGCGGCCCTCTCCCAGGTGCTGTCCGAGGACCGCCGCACCGGCGTCTTCGCCTGGTATCACCTGACTGGCGCCTTCGCCACCGCCGGCGGCGCCCTGGCCGGGGGCTGGACGGCCCAGGTGCTGCAGAGCGCCGGTGTTGCCCCTGCGGCCAGCTACCGGGTCCTGGTCATCGCCTACGCGGCCGCGGGGCTGCTCCTGGCGGCCCTCTTCCTGCGCATGTCCCGGGCCGTGGAGGCGCCGCCCGCGGCCGCCGCAGCCGGGCGGCTGGGCCTCCATGCCTCCAGGGGGGTGGTGTTCAAGCTGTCGGCGCTGTTCTCGCTGGATGCGTTTGCCGGAGGGTTCGTCATCCAGAGCCTGGTGGCCTACTGGTTCCAGCAGCGCTACGGCGTGGCCCCGGGGGCGCTGGGGTCGATCTTCTTCGCCGCCAACATCCTGGCGGGTCTGTCGGCCCTCTACGCCGTGCGGCTGGCCAAGCGGATCGGCTTGCTCCGCACCATGGTCTACACCCACATCCCATCGAATGTGCTGCTGATCCTGGTGCCGCTGATGCCCAACCTGCCCCTGGCCATCGCCATGCTGCTGCTGCGCTTCAGCATCTCCCAGATGGACGTGCCCACCCGCCAGGCCTACACCATGGCCGTGGTGGCGCCAGACGAGCGCTCCGCCGCCGCCGGAGTGACCGGCATCGCCCGCACCACCGGCGCGGCCATTTCCCCCGTGCTGGCCGGGCCCCTGCTGGCGGTTCCCGCCCTCTCGGGCTCGCTCTTCATCCTCGCAGGGGGCCTGAAGATTCTTTACGACCTGCTACTCTATCGGAGCTTTCGGGCCTCTGAACGTGAGGCTGACACTTAAGTGCCCCCGTCCCGGCGGTCCCAGCCCCTTTCCTTGAGGAGGATCGACCATGAACACCCGTGCTCTCGTCTGCATCGCTCTTGGAGCCAGCACCCTGCTGGCCGCCGCCCCGCCCCCGGCCCCGGCCAAGGTGGGCTTCGTCTACGTGGGACCCGTGGGTGACGCCGGTTGGACCTTCCAGCACGACCTGGGCCGCAAGCAGCTGGAGGCGGCCCTCAAGGGCAAGGTGACCACCCAGTTCGTGGAGAACGTGCCCGAGGGCGCCGACTCCGAGCGGGTCATCCGCGAGATGGCCCAGAGCGGTGCGAAGGTCATCTTCGCCACCTCCTTCGGCTACATGAACCCGGCGCTGAACGTGGCCAAGCAGTTCCCCAACACCGTCTTCCTGCACGCGACGGGCTACAAGACCGCCGCGAACCTGGGCATCTACAACGGCCGGTTCTACGAGGGCCGCTACCTCAACGGCGTGGTGGCGGGCAAGCTCACCAAGTCCAATATCGCCGGGGTCGTGGCGTCCTATCCCATTCCCGAGGTGGTCATGGGCATCAACGCCTTTGCCCGGGGCATGCGGAGCGTGAACCCCAAGGCCGAGGTGCGCGTGGTGTGGGTGAACACCTGGTTCGATCCGGGCAAGGAGCGCGAGGCCGCGCTGACCCTCATCGCCCAGGGCGCCGACATGGTGACCCACGAGACGGACTCCGCCGCCACCAACCAGGCCGCGGAGGAAAAGGGCGTGAAGGTCTTCTGCTACAACAGCGACGAGACCAAGTACGCACCCAAGGCCCAGCTCGGCGGCACGATCCTCACCTGGGGCGACTACTACACCAAGGTGGTGAACGAGGTGCTGGCCGGCACCTGGAAGCCGGGCAGCGTCTGGGGCGGCCTCCGGGACGGCTTCATCAAGATGGCGCCCCTGAGCCCAGCCGTGCCCAAGGACGTCCAGGACCAGGTGAAGAAGCTGGAGGCCCAGATCGTAGCCGGCAAGTTCCATCCCTTCACGGGCCCCGTGGTCGACCAGGACGGCAAGGTCCGCGTGCCCGCAGGCCAGGTCATCGCGGATCACGACCTGGAGAAGATGGACTACTACGTGCAGGGCGTTGCCTCCAAGCTGCCGGGCAAGTAGCCACCGCCAAGCCGAAGTATCCAGGAAGGAGCTGGCATGGACCTGATGGCCTTCATTCGCAGCTTGCCCAAGGCCGAGCTGCACCTGCACATCGAGGGCACTCTTGAGCCCGAGATGATGTTCGACCTGGCCCGCCGGAATGGCATCGCCTTGCCCTATGCCAGCGTCGAGGCAACGCGGGCGGCCTACGCCTTCTCGGACCTGCAGTCCTTCCTGGACCTCTACTACGCCGGCGCCGCGGTCCTCCGGCACGAGCGGGACTTCTATGAGCTCGCCATGGCCTACTACTGCCGGGCCGCCGAGGACGGGGTGGTGCACGCGGAGCTCTTCTTCGACCCGCAGACCCACACCGCCCGGGGCGTCTCCTTCGAGACGGTCCTGAATGGCCTCGAGCATGCGGGCCGAGACGCGCGGGAGCAGCTGGGCATCAGCTCCCGGCTGATCCTCTGCTTCCTGCGGCACCTGTCCGAGGCCGAAGCCTTTGCCACCCTGGAGGACGTCCGGCCGCACCTCCACCGGATCCAGGGGGTGGGCCTCGATTCCTCGGAGGTGGGCCACCCGCCCTCCAAGTTCGAGCGGGTCTTCTCGGTCTGCCGCGACCTGGGTCTCCACGTGGTCGCCCATGCGGGCGAGGAGGGGCCGCCGGCCTACATCTGGGAGGCCCTCGGCCGCCTGCGCGCCGAGCGCATCGACCACGGCGTCCGGGCCCTGGAGGACCCGGCCCTGGTGGCCCGCCTGGCCCGGGACCGCGTGCCCCTCACGGTCTGCCCGCTCTCCAACGTGAAGCTCCGGGTGTTCCCGACCATGGCCCAGCACAACCTCAAGGTGCTGCTGGAGCAGGGCCTGCGCATCACCCTCAACTCGGACGACCCCGCCTACTTCGGCGGCTACCTTGCCCAGAACTTCCTGGCCGCCGCGGAGGCCCTGGACCTCACCCGGGGCCAGCTGGTGACCCTGGCGAAGAACAGCCTCCTGGCCAGCTTCGTCACGGTTGCCGAGCGGGCCCCGTGGCTGGACCGACTGGAGCAAGTGGCGGCGCGGGATCCCGTCTTGAATTGATACAAAAACTTGTATTAATGCGATCTCTCGTGAATATTCACGCATTAAATTACATTTAAATTTCTATGTAGAAGGGCTAGGATCGGAGCCGCCCTCCGGAGGTGGGCCCTCATGAACCTGAAGACCTTCTCGTCGCTCTGTTCCCGCGTGATCTTCGTTCTGGCGCCGGCCCTGCTCGCCCAGGGCGGCCCCACGCCCCCGCCACCGCTTATGCAGTTCGTCCGCGAGGAGGTCAAGCCCGGGCATGGGGCGGGCCACGCGGCCACGGAGTCCGCCTGGGGCCGGATCCTCGCCCAGGGCAAGTCCACGGACCACTATTTCGGCATGAACTCCCTGACCGGCGCCTCCGAGGCCCTGTTCATCATGGGCTACGCCTCCTACGCAGACTACGAGGCCAAGCAGAACGAGTTCGAGCAGAACCCGGCCATGCGCGCCGAGGTGGACAAGATCTCGCAGCAGGACGGCGAACACCTCAGCGCCATCCGCACGGTCCTGGGCGTGCACCGCAAGGACCTGAGCTTCGGGCCGGACGTGGACATCGCCAAGAAGCGCTACTTCCGCATCCGCACCTTCCGCATCAAGCAGGGCCAGAACAAGGCCTTCGAGGAGGGCGTGAAGGTGGCGCTGGCCGCCTACGCGAAGAGCAAGTATCCGGGCTCCTTCGCCTACTACGAGGTCACCGCGGGCATGGGCTCCCCCACCTTCATCGCGCTGCGGCCCATGGCCTCCCTGGCGGAGATGGACGGCATGGATGCCAGCGACAAGGCCTTCCAGGAAGCCCTGGGTGAGGACGGCCGGAAGGCCATGCAGAAGACCTTCGCTGACACCGTGAACAGCGTGGAGAACCAGCTCTACGCCTTCAACCCCAAGCTCAGCTTCCCCGGCCCCGGCATGCTCGCCAGCGACCCCGCCTTCTGGACCGTGAAGGCCAACTAGCGGCGGCCTCCCATGTTTCCGCCGTTCAGGCTCCGATGCGCTTGAGGAAGTCGCGGAGGCCCTGGACGGCGGCTTCGGGGCGGGTCTGCAGGAGCCAGTGGGGGCCCTTCAGGGTCAGGATGTCGAGGGCGGCCAGGTGCTCGCGCAGCCAGCGGGTGGCGCTCGCGGGCACCAGCCGGTCCCCGCTGGCGCAGAGGGCCAAGATGGGCACCTGGATCCGTCCCAGCAGGGGCGTGTGGTCCACGGCCACCACCGCCAGGAGGCGGGCCTTCAGGGTGGCCTGGGGGACCTGCGGCAGCATGGCCTGGACCAGGTCGACCAGGACCTGCGGCGGCTTCCTCCGACCCAGGAGCAGCCGCCGCAGCAGCCACAGGGGCAGGCGCAGCGGGGGCAGGGCCCGGGCGAGCGGGGCCGCCCAGGCCCAGCCGGGGCGGGGGTTCCGGGCGAAGGTGACACAGAGCACCAGGCCCACCAGCCCCGCGGGCCGCTCCGCCGCCAGGGCGATGGCGATGGGGCCGGAGAAGGACTCGCCCAGCAGCAGGAAGGGCCGGTCCGTGGGCAGCGCCCGCCGGGCCAGACGGAGGCAATCCGCGTAGCTGGTCAGCTCCGGTGGGTAGCGCACGACCCGCGTCTCGAAGCCCGCCGCCGCCTCCACGAACGGCTCGAACATCAGGCCCGTGCCGTCCATGCCCGGAAGCAGGACCAGCAGGGGGAGCGGAGAGGCGGTCACCGGGCAAGTATCCCAGGATCGCCGGGGGTTGGACAGGTTGGGGCGCGGCAAAGTGGTCGCAGTACTGCTCGCGGAGCAGTGCAACCCCTTGCCTCACGGGTTAAAAATAACCACCGATGAACACCGAGCACTGAATGATGAACACCGATAAAGCAGGCCAATTCCCGACCCTGCTCAGTCTTTATCGGGGTCCCGCTTATCAGCCAGACTCCGCAAAAAAAGGACGCTCCACGAAGGACACGAAGACACCCTGCGGGCACAGGAAGCACTCGAATGCGCCCCGACCCACCCCGGGCATCCCCAAGGGGGCGGCGGCTGGCTGCGGCCCCAACAAGCCGTTCCAGCGGCCGCCCCCTTGGCCGGTCGCACGCGACCGGGGGCCCCAGGCCCGGATGCCCTGTCGGTGCGATGACTGCGCCTTCGTGTCTCTTTGGGCCTGTTCTTCGTGTCCTTTGTGGAAATCATTGAAGACCAAATTTGGCGGAGCAAGGCCGATAACCCGGATCAGTGTTTATCAGCTTTTCTCGGTGTTCATCGGTGTTCCCCTTTTCGTTCTCCATTAACCTGGCCGAGGCACTGCTCCAGAAGGATCACGGGCCCAGGCTATGCTTCCTCATGCGGCGCCCGAAAATGATCCTCTTCGACCTGGACGGAACCCTGCTCGACAGCGCTCCGGACCTGGCCTTCAGCGTGAACGTCATGCTGCTGAAGTTCGGCCTCCCGCCCTGCGGCGAGGAGGACGTCCGCGCCTGGGTGGGCAACGGCACGGCGCGACTGCTGGGCCGGGCGCTGACGGGCAGCCTCGACGGCGACCCCGGAGCGGCCCGGGTGGCCGAGGCCCTGCCGGTGTTCATGGCGGCCTATGCCGAGAACACCCTGGTGCGCTCGACCCTCTATCCCGGTGTGCGCGAAGCCCTGGCCACCCTGGTGGAGGCGGGCTACCCAATGGGCTGCGTCACGAACAAGGCCGCGCGGTTCACGACGCCGGTGCTGCGGGGCCTGGGTCTGCTCGACGCGTTCGGCATCGTGCTCAGTGGCGACACCCTGCCGGAGATGAAGCCCCACCCCGCGCCGTTGCTGCACGCGGCGGCGCACTTCAACGTCGCCCCCGAGGACTCGCTGCTGGTCGGCGACTCCATCACCGACATCCAGGCCGCCCGGGCCGCGGAGTTCGGCATCGTCTGCATGAGCTACGGCTACAACCACGGCCGCGATATCCGCGAGGCCCAGCCGGACGCTGTCCTCGACCGCCTGACCGAGCTGCCGGGACTGCTGGAGGGGCTCCAGCAGTCCCGTTCTTGATCAAGCTTTTCACCTAGAGGCGTTCGCGAGAACGCCTCACCCCATGGGCTCTTCGTGCTGGCACTTGGGGCAGATGAGAACCTGGATGGGCTCCTTGCCGCGGGGCTTCCGGGTCTTCTCGCCCATGGTGGGGTTCTTGCACGCGGGGCAGGTGACGGGCACGGGCTTGTCCCAGGCGGTGTAGTCGCACTTGGGGTAGTTGGTGCAGCCGTAGAAGACCTTGCCGAAGCGGGTCTTGCGCGGGCTGAGGCCGCCGCCGCACTTGGGGCAGGGCACCGGCAGAATCTCCTTCTTCACCGTCTTGCAGCCCGGGTAGTCCACGCAGCAGACGAACTCGCCGTAGCGGCCGTGGCGCTTGACGAAGCCCTTGCCGCAGTTGGGGCAGATCTCACCAGTGGGCTCGTCCGCGGGGACGGGGATGCCCTTGGGATCGGCCTTCACGATGCCCTTGCACTTGGGATAGGTGGGGCAGGCCCAGAAGGGACCCCACTGGCCCTTGCGCAGGTTCATGGGCGTGGTGCCGCAGAGGGGGCACTCCGGCGCGTCCTCCGGCTCCTCCATCTTTTCCACTTCCTCGGTGTGGCTGCACTCGGGGTATTTGGAGCAGCCGAAGAAGAGCCCGTTCTTGCCGATGCGCTTGAGGATGGCGCCGCCGCACTTGGGGCAGACCTTGTCCGTGGCCACGCCGGCCTTGAGGTTCTGCATGTCTGCGCCCGCGGCCTGCAGGGACTGCTCGAAGGGCACGTAGAAGTCCGTCATGGCCTTCTTGAAGGTGAGCTTGCCCTCCTCGATGCGGTCGAGGTTGCCCTCCATGCCCGAGGTGTATTTGGGATCCAGCAACTCCTGGAAGCCCTGCAGCAGCAGGTCCGTGACGACCATGCCCAGCTCCGTGGGCTTGAAGCGGCCCTCGTGCTTCTTGACGTAGTCCCGGTCCTGGATCGTGGAGATGATGCTGGCGTAGGTGCTGGGTCGGCCGATGCCGTCCTCTTCCAGCTCTTTCACCAGGGTGGCCTCGTTGAACCGTGCCGGGGGCTTGGTGTGCTGCTGGTCGGCGTCGAGCTGCTCGAGCTTCAGCGCCTCGCCCGCCTTCAGGGCCGGCAGCTGGATGTCGTCGGCATCCTCCTCCTCGTCCACCTTGGTGGCGTCGGCGATGGCCTCGGCGTCCGCCTCGGTCTTGTCGGCGCGGTAGACCGCCAGCCAGCCGGGGAAGCGCTCGATCTCGCCCTTGGCCTCGAACAGGGCCGTCTCCTTGCCGAGGTCGGCTTCGGTCTGGACGACGGTCTCGTCGAAGCGCGCGGCCTCCATCTGGGAGGCCATGGTGCGCCGCCAGATGAGGGCGTAGAGGCGGAACTGGTCCGGCTCCAGGTGGCCCCGCAGGCTCTCCGGCGTGCGGGTGATGTCCGTGGGCCGGATGGCCTCGTGGGCGTCCTGGGCGCCGGCCTTCCCGGTGTAGACCCGGGCCTTGGCGGGCAGGTAGTCCTTGCCGTACTTCTGGGCGATGAACTCCCGGGCGGCCTCCACGGCCTCGGGGGCCATGCGGGGCGAGTCCGTGCGCATGTAGGTGATGAGGCCCGCGAGCCCCTCGCCGAAGTCCACGCCCTCGTAGAGTCGCTGGGCGTTCTGCATGGTGCGGCTGACGCTCATCTTGAGCTTCTGGGCCGACTCCTGCTGCAGCTTGGCCGTGGTGAAGGGCGCGGAGGGGTTGCGCTTCTTCTCCTTGGTCTCGAGGCTGGTGACCTTGTAGTCCGCCTTCTCGAGCTTGGCCTTGAGGTCCTGGGCCTGCTTGGCGTCGGCAATGCGGCGCTTGGTCTCCTTGTTGCCGAGCTGGAGGGCCTGGCCGCCCACCTTCACCAGCTTCATCCAGAACGAGGGCGGCAGCTTGGCGCCGAACTTCCCCTTCAGGACCCAGTACTCCACGGGGTTGAAGGCGAGGATCTCCCGCTCGCGGTCCACGATGATGCGCACGGCGACACTCTGCACGCGGCCCGCGCTGAGGCCCCGGCGGACCTTCTCCCAGAGCACCTGGCTCACCTTGTAGCCCACCAGCCGGTCGAGCACCCGCCGGGCCCGCTGGGCGTCCACCAGCTTCTTGTTGATGGTGGTGGGGGTGGCCATGGCCTTCGCAATGCCGTTGGGTGTGATCTCGTTGAACAGGACGCGGCTCACGGGCAGGCTTTTGGGCGGCTTGATGGCCTCCAGCAGGTGCCAGCTGATGGCCTCCCCCTCGCGGTCAGGGTCGGTTGCGAGGATCAGCTCGTCGGCGGTCTTGGCGGCGGCTCTGAGCTCCCGCACCACCTTCTCTTTGGTGGGGCTGATTTCGTATTCCTCCTGGAACCCGTTCTCCACATCGACGCCCAGCTTGCGTGGCAGGTCCCGGATATGCCCCACGGACGCCATGACCTTGTACCCCTTGCCGAGGTACTTGGTGATGGTCTTGGCCTTGGACGGGCTTTCCACGATCACGAGCTTGGTCACTGAGAACTCCCCTGGGGGCTAAGGATGGGACCGGAGGGCAGAGGTTTGTCAAGTGACCATCCTTGGGCCCAGGTCCTCCAGGAGGTCTTCGGGACGTAGACAAATTCTTGCTGCGCCTTCTCTTAGCAACTCATTTGGGCCTTCTGCAGAAGGGTCTTCGGGGGAGCCCGGGCAGACCCAGAGCTCCTTGCCCAGGTCCAGGGCCAGGCGGGCGGTGACCAGGGAACCGGATCGGAGGCGGGCCTCCGTGACCAGCACCCCATCGGTCCAGGCCGCCAGCAGCCAGTTCCGGCGGGGGAAGTGCCACTTGAGGGGCGGCGCCTCGGGGGGGAAGGGCGTGATCACCCCGCCCCCGGCCGCCACGAGCTGATCCATCAGGGGCCGGTGCTCGGGCGGGTAGGGGTGATCCAGGCCGGAGCCGAGGATGCCCCAGGTCGGGCCGGCCTCCAGGGCGCCCGCATGGGCGGCGCCGTCGATGCCCCGGGCCAGGCCCGAGAGGACTGCCACCCCGGCCCGGGTGAAGGCCTTGGCCCAGGCGCGGGTGCGGGTCCGGCCCCGGGTGCTGGCCTGGCGACTGCCCACAATGGCGAGGCGGGGACCCGGGGGTGGCAGGGTGCCCCGCACCCACAGGGCCACGGGGTAGGGCAGGGGGGCCAGCAGGTCTGCGACGCCGGGGTCCCCGGGCAGGCAGAGGCGGGCGCCGCGGTCCTCGGCCTCCCGCTGGCGCCGGGGCAGGCTGGCCGCCACTTGGGCCAGGGCCGTGGCCGCTGCCGGGGGCAGGGACGGCTCCCCGTCGACCTGAAGGGCTTCCCAGAGCGCCGCCTTCTGGCGTTCCGGCCAGTCGAGCACGGTGAAGGCGAGGGCCCAGACGCGGAGATCCAAGGGGAATCCAGGGGAGGCGAGGTTATCCTGGGTCGGGGAAGGGGCGCCACGCAAGCCCTTTCCCCTTGCTTTTCGACCTTCCTTGGCTAAACTGGTTCTCTTGGCCGTTTGACCATTTTGTTCATGAGGTTCCCATGTCCCGTCAGTGCGAAATCTGTGGCAAGAAGCCCCAGTTCGGGAACAATGTCTCCCACTCCAACAACGTCACCAAGCGCCGGTGGAATCCCAATATCCAGCGCGTCCGCGCCCTCGTGGGCGGCGCCCCCAAGCGCCTGCGGGTCTGCACCTCCTGCATCCAGGCCGGCAAGGTCCTCAAGGCCTGCTAGGTTCTCC
>CAIPAY010000222.1 GCA_903863195.1 uncultured Holophagaceae bacterium | reverse complement strand
TCCTGGACAGGCTGCGCCAGATCCTGTCGCCGGTGGAGGTGCATGTGGGCCGCGCCTTCTGCTTCGGCCGGGACCGGAGCGGCAACGTGGAGACCTTGGAGTCCTGGGGCGCGGAGCACGGCTGCCAGGTGCACACCCTGGGCCTCCGGGCTCCGGACGGCGGCCGGCTCTCCAGCACCCGGATCCGGGAGGCCCTGGACGAAGGCGATGTCACTGCGGCGGCGGCCTTCCTGGGCCATCCCTACGCCCTGACCGGGGTGGTGGTGGAAGGCGACCGCCGGGGCCGGCACCTGGGGTTTCCCACGGCCAACCTCGACTGGGAGCAGGAGCAGCTGCCGGCCTTCGGGGTCTATGTGACGGAAGCGGTCCTCCCTCACCACGGGGGGGCCCACCTGGGGCTCACCAACGTGGGCGAGAAGCCCACCTTCGAGGGGCAGCAGCTCACGGTGGAGACCCACCTGCCGGGCTTTGTCGACGACCTCTACGGGGCCCGGATGGAGGTGCGCTTCCTCCACCGCATCCGCGGGGAGGCCCGGTTCGAGACCGTGGACGAGCTGCGGGCCCAGATCAGCCGGGATGTGGCCGCAGGTCAGGCCTGGTGGCAGGCCTGGAAGGACTGACGAAAACCCCTCGCCGCTAGCTGGCCACAGCGATGCGCCAACGGGTCAGGGGGCGTTCTGCCAGATCCCAGATCTGCATGCCCAGGGGCAGTCGGCTCACGCCCAGGCGACGCCGGATGATGGCCTTGGCGGTGTCCAGACTGTCGGCCTCGATGGGGCCGTATTCCATGAAGTAGCCGCTGAACTTGTAGGCGAAACTGCGAATTTCGGTCCGCATGGGGGCTCCGTTTGTCCCTTTCACCCAGTATTCGTCTTTTTTTCGTGTGTGTCAAGGCCGGACACGAAAAATTTTCTCGGGGTGGCAGAGCTGACGCAGTTCCAGCATGCGGCGGGTCCTTGGACACAGGTTGTCCAATCCGGTCCCTCGGGAGGACCGGGATCAAGCGGCCCTCAGCGCTCCCGGCGGTCCCCCACGACCACGGCAGGCACGCCCGCGACGATGGCCCACTCGGGCACATCCCGCGTCACCACCGCGCCCATGGCCACCACCGCGTGATCGCCGATGCTGACGCCGTCGGTGACGCCGGCGTTGGCGCCGATCCAGACATCCCGGCCGATGCGGATCCCGCGGGAGCGCACGGGCTGGTCCTTGAGGTCGCGGTCGGGCTTCAGCCCGTGGTCGAAGGCGTAGAGGGCGGCGCCGCTGGCGATGCGGGTGCCGTCGCCGATGTGGAGACCCTTGCGCCCCCCCTCGAGCCGCGCCCCGGCGTTGACGCTGACGTCGTTGCCCAGGATGAGTGGCCCGTGGAGGAAGGCCTGGGCGGCCACGGCGCAGCGGTCCCCCAGGACGACGGCGCGGCCGGGCTCGCCGAAGATGGCGGCATCCGGGGCGATGAAGCAGCCCTCCCCCAGCTGGACGGTCTCCTGGGCCTGCAGCAGGGCCTGCACCTCGGCCTGCCAGGCCTGGGCCCAGCCCTGGTGGCGGGGCTTCAAGGCGAAGTAGAGCCAGGGCATCCAGGCGAGGCGGCGCTGGTGCTGTTCCCGCAGGGACGCCAGCCTCGCCGGGTCGGGCGGAGGGGCTGGGCTGGGGCTGGGCGGCTTCGGGACAGGCATGCCGACATGGTAGCGGCAGCCGGGGCGGCTACTTGAGCGCAGCTTCCAGGGCAGCCTTAAGCTCGGCGCTGTCGGGAGCCACCTTGCTAGGGAAAGCCTGGAGAACCTGGCCGTCCTTGCCGACCAGGTACTTGTGGAAGTTCCAAGCCGGCTCTCCGTTCCGGGCTGTCAGGAACTGGTAGACCGGAGCCTTCCGGGGTCCCTTGACCTCCAGCTTCTCGAAGAGCGGGAAGGTCACGCCGTAGTTCTTCTGGCAGAAGGACTGGATCTGGGCGGCGCCACCGGGCTCCTGGGCGCCGAACTGGTTGCAGGGGAAGCCCAGGATGACGAGGCCGCGGTCCTTGTAGTCGGTGTAGAGCTTCTGCAGCCCTGCGTACTGGGGCGTGTAGCCGCACTCGCTGGCCACGTTGACCGCCAGGACCACCTTGCCCCGGTAGGCGGCCAGGGACTGGGGCTTCCCGTCCAGGGAGGGGAGGGTGATCTCGTGGAGGCTCATGGGGACCTTCCTTTCGGCGGCGGGCAAGGCCAGACACAGGACGAAGAGGGCAAGGATCGGGTTGGGGCGCATGCAGCCTCCAGGGGTGCTTCCTTGGTTGCCGGTGGCGGGTCACCCGTTCCAAGCCGAAGGCACCCGGCCTCGTAGCCGGCGACCACGTCTACCTGCGCGTGCGTGGTCCTACTTCCGAAGCTTGAGCAGATCCAGCACGATGACCAGGGCCATGAGGGAGGCCAGCAGCAGGAAGCCGCCCGTGAGGATCTTCTCCTTCAGCTCGATGGTGAGGTCCTTGCGGCGCAGCTTCTCGAAGGTGAGGAGGGCCATGTGGCCCCCGTCCAGGGCCGGAATGGGCAGGGCGTTCAGGATGGCCAGCTGCAGGCTGATGGCGCCGCACATGAAGAGGAAGACGTCCCAGCCGGTCTTGGCCGCCCGGCTGCCCTGGCGGATGATGCCAATGGGTCCCGCTACCTCGGCGCTGCGGGCCTGGAAGGTGACGAGCCGCTTGAGGAAGCTCAGCACCTGACCGCTCAAGCGCCAGGAGGTGCCCACGGCGAAGCGGCCGCCCACCAGGAAGTCGCTGGGGCGATAGGCTCGGCGCTCCAGGGGCAGGGGCATCGGCATGGGCATGAAGCCCAGGCGCCCCTTGCCGCCGTCCAGGCGCGGCGTGAGGGGCAGCTCCAGGGGCTTGCCATCCCGGGTGATCGCGAAGGTGACGGGCTCGCCAGGGTGGGCCTGGATGAAGCTCACAGCCTCTTCCCAGGGGGAGCCGGGAAACCGGAGGCTGCCAATGCCGCGCAGCTCGTCGCCGACCTTGAGGCCGCCCTGCTCCGCGGCGCCGCCCGGGACCACCTCGATGACGGTCCAGGATTCCTGGATCTTGATCACGCGGGACTGGTCGGCGCCCACGAAGGTGAACAGGACGAGGGTGGTCAGCAGGTTGGCCAGGATGCCCCCGCTGTAGAACAGCATCCGCTTCCCGTAGGGCTGCTGGAGAAAGCCGTAGGGATCCTCGGCGCCGGGTTCCTCGGGGTTGAAGCCGGCCAGCTTCACGTAGCCGCCCAGGGGGAGGGCCGACAGGCGCACATCGGTCTCCCGCCACTTGAAGCCCAACAGGCGGGGGCCAAAGCCCAGGGAGAAGACCTCCACGGGCATGCCCATGTATTTGGCGGCCAGGAAGTGGCCACCTTCATGCAGGAAGATCAGGCCCCCCAGCATGACCACGGGACCCCAGAACCCGACCCCGGGCAGCTTGAAGGCCACGAGGGACAGGACGGCGAGGCTCAGGACGTAAGACAGGCGAAAGCGATACATGGACACCCAGAGGATCAGGCCCGGGCTCGGACCCAACCTTCAGCATGACGCCTCGCGGCCTGGTCTGCATCCAGCACTTGGGCGAGGGAGGCCAGCGGGGTCACCGGGAGGCCGGCCAGGGTGTCCTGGTTGCAGGCCTGGATATCCCAGAAGCCCAGGCGTCCCTGCAGAAAGGCCTCGACGGCCACCTCGTTGGCGGCGTTCAGGAGGGCTGGGGCCGTTCCCCCGGCCCGGAGGGCCGCGAAGGCCAGGCCCAGGCAGGGGAACCGCTCCAGGTCGGGGGGCTCGAAGGTCCAGGTGCGGGCCTGGTCCCAGGAATAGGCGGGCACGGGACCCGGCTGCCGGTCGGGATGGAAGAGGCAGTATTGGATGGGCAGCTTCATGTCGTTGGCGCAGACCTGGAGCTGGTAGCTGCCGTCGTGGAAGCCCACCATGGCGTGGACCTGGCTTTGGGGGTGCACGGTGACCGAGAGCTGATCCGGCCCGAGCCCGAAGAGCACGGCGGCCTCGATCACCTCCAGGCCCTTGTTCATGAGGGTGGCGCTGTCGATGGTGATCTTGGGCCCCATCTTCCAGGTGGGATGGTTGAGGGCCTGTTCCACCGTGGCGGCCTGGATGCGGTCCAGGGGCCAGTCCCGGAAGGGGCCGCCACTGGCGGTGATGCGCACCTCGCGCAGGGTGGCCCGGTCGCGGCCGTCCAGCAGCTGGTGCAGGGCGGCATGCTCGCTGTCCACAGGCAGCAGTTCGCCACCACCAGCAAGCGCAGCCTCGTGCATGAGCGCTCCGCCCACCACCAGGGACTCCTTGTTGGCGACACAGACCCGCCGCCCGGCCCGCAGGGCGGCCTCGGTGCTGGCCAGGCC
>CAIPAY010000221.1 GCA_903863195.1 uncultured Holophagaceae bacterium | reverse complement strand
TCGGCGGTGGTGGCCGAGGCCACGAAGGCGCTGGCGCGGGTCTTGAGGGTGATCTCGGCCTCGTGCCGGTGCTTCTCCACGCCGAGGATCACGTGGACGTCGATGATGTCGTCCAGGTAGGTCGCCAGCTTGTCCAACCGCTCCTTGGTGAACTGCTTCAGGGGCTCGGTGAGCTCCACGTGGCGGCCGGTGTAGTGGACCTTCATGGGACACTCCTGAAAAGGGCCGGGTGGCCCGGAACTGAGGACTCCGGCCGTCTTATCGGCGCCGGCGCTGGGAAGCTGGAGGGATCTTGAGCTCCTCCCGGTATTTGTTGACGGTGCGGCGGGCGACCTTGATGGCGTCCCGCTCCAGCAGTCCGGCGATGGCCTCGTCGGACAGGGGCTTGGCAGGATCCTCAGCCTGCACGAGGGCCTTGATGCGGTGCTTGACCACGGTGGCCGAGATGTCGGTGTCCTTGGGCCGGGCCGAGAAGAAGTAGTTCAGGTCGAAGAGGCCCTGGGGCGTGTGGATGGTCTTGGCCTTCACCACGCGGCTGATGGTGCTCTCGTGGAAGCCCGTAGCCTCGGCCACGTCCCGCAGCACCATGGGCCGCAGGTACTCGATGCCGTGCTCGATGAACTCCTTCTGCAGGTCCACGATCTGGGCGGAGACGCGCAGGACGGTGCGGTTCCGGTCTTCCACGCCGCGGATGAAGTCCCGGGCGCTGCGGAAGCGCTCCCGGATGAAGTCCTTGTCGGTCTTGGCTTCGCTGGAGGCCATGAAGCGGGGATACTCGCCGTTCACCCGCAGCCGGGGCAGCCCCTCGTCGTTGAGGTAGACCTTCCAGTTGCCGTCGTCGCCCTTCAGCACCACCACGTCCGGCTTCACCACCCGCTCGCCCTCGGGGTCGAAGGCCCGGCCCGGAGAGGGGTTGAGGTGCTTCAGCTGGTCCATGGCATGGGCCAGTTCCTCTTCGGTGCAGCCGAGGGCCTTGCGCAGCTTCCCGCTGTCGCGTTGGGAGAGCAGCACCGTGTGGTCCTGGATGATCCGCACGGCCAGGTCGTCGGGCTCAGCGCCCGCGTGGCGCAGCTGCAGCAGCAGGGACTCCTGCACGGTGTAGCAGCCCACGCCCGAGGGATCGAACTCCTGCAGCACCTCCACGGCGGCGAGCAGGTCCTCCAGGGACACGCCCAGGTCCGCGGCTAGGCTCGTGGGCGTGGCCTCGACGGAGGGCTGATCGGGGTCGATGCGGAGGAAGCCCTTGGGGTCCAGCCGGTCGATGAGGCGCTCCACCAGGGGCGCCCGGGGATCTTCATGCTCCAGGGTCTCGTAGAGCTGGCCGACCAGGTGATCCTGCAGGGACTCGAAGGCGCTGAGCCGGTCCTCCCAGGAGAGCCGGTCCTCCTCGGGCAGGTTGCTGGTGCGGGGCAGATCCTGGTCCCAGCTGTTCTCGGCCCCCAACTCCGTCTCCTGGACCTGGGCCACGCCTTCCTCGGTGAATTTTTCTAAATCGCTTTCAGGGTTCATCTCGCCTGCCGAGTCCAGCATCGGTCCCAGGTCGCTGATGTCCACCCCCTCGGGCAGATC
>CAIPAY010000220.1 GCA_903863195.1 uncultured Holophagaceae bacterium | reverse complement strand
TCAGGCAGCGTCCAGCCCACCAGGGCCTGCTCGAAGACCTCCTCCACGTGCTTCACGGGGTGGAAGCGGAGCTGCTCGCGCAGCTCAGGGTCGATCTCCTCCAGATCCTTCTGGTTGGCGAAGGGAATGAGGATGTCGTGGATGCCCACCCGCAGGGCCGCCAGGGCCTTCTCTTTGAGGCCGCCGATGGGCAGGGCCTCGCCGCGCAGGTCGATCTCGCCGGTCATGGCGATGGTGTTCCGCACAGGGACGCCCTTGAGCACCGACAGCAGCACGGTGGCGATGGCCAGGCCCGCGCTGGGCCCGTCCTTGGGGATGGCGCCCTCGGGGAAGTGGATGTGGATGTCCTGCTTCTGGAACAGCTCGGGATCGATCTGGAACGCATCACCCCGGCTGCGGATGTAGCTCAGCGCTGCCTGGGCGCTCTCCTTCATGACATCGCCCAGCTGGCCCGTGAGGATCAGCAGGCCCTTCCCCGGCATCCGCAGGGCCTCGACGAACAGCACGTCGCCGCCCACGGAGGTCCAGGCCAGGCCCGTGACCACGCCGACGCGTGGAGCCTTGAGGCGCTCGTCCTGCAGGAGCTTCACGGGGCCCAGCAGCTCGTGGAGGGACTCGTCGTTGAGGGCGAGCTTCTTCTTGAGGGTGCTCTCGGCCACGCGGCGGGCCACCTTGCGGCAGACGGCGCCGAGCTCCCGCTCCAGCTGGCGCACGCCGGCCTCGCGGGTGTAGCCCGTGACGATGGCCTTGAGCGCCTTCTTGGAGATGGACACGTGCTTCTTGGAGATGCCGTGCTTCTCGAGCTGCTTGGGGATCAGGTACTGCTCGGCGATGCCCAGCTTCTCCTCCAGCGTGTAGCTGTTGAGGTAGATGATCTCCATGCGGTCCTTGAAGGCCGGGTGGATGGGCTCCAGCTCGTTGGCGTTGGCCAGGAAGAGCACCTGACTAAGATCAATGGGCACATTCAGGTAGTGGTCCCGGAAGGTGTGGTTCTGCTCGGGGTCCAGCACCTCCAGCAGAGCTGCGCTCGGGTCGCCGCGTGAGTCCCGCCCGATCTTGTCCACCTCGTCCAGCATGATCACGGGGTTCATGCTCTTGACCTGGTGCAGGGCCTGCACGATGCGGCCAGGCATGGCGCCCACGTAGGTGCGACGGTGGCCGCGGATCTCGCTCTCGTCATGGACGCCGCCCAGGGAGATGCGGGAGTACTTCCGGCCCAGGGCCCGGGCGATGGACTTGCCGAGGCTGGTCTTGCCCACGCCCGGCGGGCCCACGAAGCACAGGATGGTGCCCCGCAGATCGGGCTTGAGCTTGCGCACCGCCAGGAACTCCAGGATGCGGTCCTTGATCTTCTGCAGGCCGTAGTGGTCCTCGTCGAGGACGGTCTTGGCTTTGACCAGATCCAGGTTGTCCTCGGTGTAGCTGCCCCAGGGCAGCTCCGTCATCCACTCCAGATAGGTCCGCGTCACCGCGGTCTCGCTGGAGTCCGGGTGCATGCGCTCGAGCTTCTTCAGGTTGCGCTCGATCTCGACCATGGGCTCGTCCGGCACCGTCACCTTGGCGAGCTTCTCGCGGAAGATGTTGACCTCTTCGGCCAGCTCCGAGCCCTCGCCCAGCTCCTGCTGGATGGCCTTGAGCTGCTGGCGCAAGTAGTAATCCCGCTGGCTCTTGTCCATCTCACCGCGGGCTTCCATGGTGATCTTCTGCTGGACCTCCAGCAGCTGGATCTCCCGCATGAGCAGCTCGTTCACGCGCTTGAGCCGCAGCCCCGGGTGGGCGATCTCCAGCACCTCCTGGGTCTGCTGGAGCTTGAGGTCGAGGTTGGACGCCACCAGGTCCGCCAGGCGGCCGGGGTTGTCGAGGTTGCTGGCAATGACCAGGACTTCCTGGGGCAGGGTCTTCCCCAGGGCCACAGCCTTCTCCAGGGTCTGCTTGACGCTGCGCAGCAGGGCGTCCTGCTCCAGGTCCGGAGAGGCCATCTCGGGCTCGGCCAGGGGCTCCACGCGGGCCTTGAAGAGGCTGTCGGTCTGGGTGAAGTATTCCACGCGGACCCGCTGCAGACCCTGCACCAGGGCGCGGATGCGGCCATCCGGCAGCTTCAGGACGCGCATGATGAGGGCCGCAGTGCCGACCTGGTAGAGGTCCTCGGGCCGGGGGTTGTCGATCTCCACCTGCTTCTGGGAGAGCAGCAGGATCATGCGGTGCTCCACCAGGGCCGTGTCCACGGCGCGGATGGACTTCTCCCGGCTGATGCTGAGCGGCAGGATCACATAGGGGTAGACCACCACGTCCCGCAGGGGCAGGACCGGGAGCTCTTCGGGCAGCTTGGGCTGTTCATCGGTAGGGGGGGGCAGGAGGACGTCGTCGGCCACGGAAAACCTCGGTCGTCCAGTGTAGCCCTACTTCCGACGACCCTTCAGCGGCGGAGCCTCCAGCGCCTCGCCCGGGAACAGGGCCTGAGGCAGAGGTTTGGTGGGTTCCGGCATGGGAGGGGGGGCTGCGCGGCCCGTGGCGGCCTCCTTGTGCATGAGGCCCTCCAGGGCCTTCACGAAGTCCGGCAGGTCCTTGAAGTCCCGGTAGACGCTGGCGAAGCGCACATAGGCCACCTGATCGAGGCCCTTCAGCTCGTCCATGATCAGCTCGCCCAGCTCGCGGCTGCGGATCTCCCGGTCGGGCCGCTCCATGAGCCGGGCGTGGAGGTCCTGCACCAGCTCTTCGATGCGGGCCAGGGAGACGGGACGCTTCTGGCAGGCCAGCAGCAGGCCCTTCATGAGCTTCTGGCGGTCGAAGGGCTCGCGGCGCCCATCCTTCTTGAGGATCACCAGGGGGACTTCCTCCACCCGCTCGTAGCTGGTGAAGCGGCGGGCGCAGGAGAGGCACTCCCGGCGGCGGCGGATGGAGTCCCCCTCGCGGGACTCGCGGGAGTCCACCACCTTGTCCTCGAGGTGTCCACAGAAGGGACAGTGCACCGGGCGACTCCCTAGACCTCGACGACGCGGGGAGCCATCACCGCTTCGCAGGTGACCGAGTTGGCCACGAAGCAGTACTTGTGGGCCTTCTCGAACAGCTCGACGACCTTGGCCATGCTGGTGCCCCGGGCCACCCGGATCACGGGCCGCAGGTGGACCTTGGTGATGCGCGTGACCTTGTCCACGGTGTCGAGCACGGCCTCGGCGTGGTCCTCGTAGGCCAGCACCTGCACCTTGGTCTTGGCGCAGAGGGCCAGGAACGTGAGCATGTGGCAGGTGGCGAGGGCCGAGCCCAGCAGGTCTTCGGGGTTCCAGCGCGCGGGGTCGCCGGCATATTCCGGGGCGCTGCTGACGGCCAGGGCGTGCTTGCCCGGGTTGGTGACCGTGGCGTTCCGGTTGTAGGTGCCGTCCAGGGTGTTGCCGGTCCAGCCAACGGTGAGGGGATAGGTGTGGGCCATGGTCGCTCCTCGGGAAGTCCGCTCCCAGGATGCCACAGGCCCGCATGCTAGCCTGGATCAGCCTTTTCGGAGCACCCATGCGCCCGCTGCTTTCCGTCGCCTTGGCCCTCCTGGCTTGGCCCATCCAGGCCCAGTTCTGGAGCGAGCTGGCCAACCCCAAGGTGGAGGTGGTTCTCGTCCATCCCCCAGGGCTGGGGCTCAAGGTGGAGCGGCTGGCCTTTGCGCCGTCCCGCGACCTGAACTCCCGGGAGCTGGCCGACATCCTGACGGCGGATCTGGTGCAGAGCCGCCAGGTGGAGGTGGTGGACCGGGCCCACCTGGATGCGGTGCTCCGGGAGCAGGAGCTGGGCGCCAGCGGCTATGTGGAGCCCGCCACCATCGCGATGCTGGGCAAGCTGCTGGGCCCCAGCGTGCTGGTGATCGTCAACGTGAACCGGTCGGACCTGAGCCGCACCCAGTCCAGCCGGGAAGAGTGGATCACCGACTCCAAGACCAAGAAGGACGTGCTCCGGATCAAGCGCACCAGCATCACCAGCCTTGACTTCAGCGCCACCGTGCAGGTGGTGGATCTCAGCACGGGCCGCGTGTTCGGCGCCCAGCGCCTGGAAGACGCGCCCAGCCTCAGCAACACCTCCTACGACGGGTTTCCGGCCCACCCCCGGGATTCCGACGTGCGCCGGCTGGCCTTCGAGACCGCCAAGGTCAAGGTGCTCCGGATGCTGCTGGCCTGGAACGAGACGCGCAAGCTGACCTT
>CAIPAY010000219.1 GCA_903863195.1 uncultured Holophagaceae bacterium | reverse complement strand
TGCAGGCTGCGCCGGTGCATGCCCAGCCGGCGCGCGGCCTCGCTGAGGTTGCCTTCGCAGTCCGACAGCACCCGCTGCAGGTGCTCCCACTCCACCCGGGCCAGGGAGGGCGTCTCCAGGTCCACCGCCTCGGCGCGGGGGGCCTCGGGGTCGAAGGCCGCCAGGATCTCGTCCACATCCGCGGGCTTGGTGAGGTAGTGCACCGCCCCCATTCGGACGGCCTCCAGGGCCGTGGCGATGCTGCCGTAGCCCGTGAGCATGAGCACCCGGGTGGTGGGGTCGATGGCCTTGAGCCGGCGCAGCAGCTCCAGGCCTGAGTCCCCGGGCATCCGGAGATCGAGGACCGCCAGCTCCGGGCTGTCCGCTTCCGCCATCGCCACCGCCTCGGCGGCGTCCGCGGCGGTGCGGACCTCATAGCCCCGGGCGGCGAGGGCCTTGGCCAGACGGTCGCGGTAGACGGCATCATCGTCCACCAAGAGCAGAGAGGGCTGGGTCTCAGGCATGAGGCACGGTTGGCCAAGCCATCAGCACGGTGGTGCCGCTGCCGGCGGCCGACGCCACCCGTAGCTCGCCGCCGAGCTGCTCCGCGAAGGTGCGGGCCAGAAACAGCCCCAGGCCCATGCCGGAGCCCGTGGGCTTGGTGCTGAAGAAGGGCTCGCCCACCCGCGCCAGCACCTCGGCGCTCATGCCGCAGCCCTGGTCGAGGATCTCCACCTGCCAGCGCCCGGGCCCCCGGCGGGCGCAGACACGCACCTGCCCGGGCCGCGTCGTGGCCTCCAGGGCGTTGGCCACCACGGCGCGCAGGGCCCGCGCCAGGCCGCGCCGGGGCATGGCGCCGCAGGCTTCCGGGGGCCAGTCGAAGGCCAGGCGGGCGCGATCTTCGGGCGCCACGCCCTCCAGCAGGTCTGCCTCCAGCTCGGACCAGGCCAGGTCCCGGAAGTCCTCGCCCAGGCTGGTCCCGCTGGGATCCGCCAGCTGGTCGAGGATCCGG
This sequence comes from uncultured Holophagaceae bacterium, assembly GCA_903863195.1. Classification (GTDB taxonomy): domain Bacteria; phylum Acidobacteriota; class Holophagae; order Holophagales; family Holophagaceae; genus Geothrix. The sequence goes on along the minus strand of CAIPAY010000219.1, from coordinate 4,768 downwards.
CGACAGCGGTCCACCTCCGAGCGGATGAGCGCCGCGTCCTGGGGGATGTCGCCGTCCACCAGGCCCAGGGCCTCCGCAGCCCGCTGGAGCTCCTTCGCCGCGATGGCGATGGTGCCCAGGGGGGTGCCCAGCTCGTGGGCCACGCCTGCGGCCAGGGTGGTGAGGGCCGCTAGCCGCGCCTGCCGGGCGGTGAGGTCCCGCAAGGCGGCCAGCTCTTCGTCTCGCTGCCGGAGCGCCTCGGTGACCCGGCCCACGAAGGCCGCGATGAGTCCGGCCGTGATGGCGAAGGCCACCCACATGCCGATCAGGTGCAGGGAGATGCCCCCCTCGCCGTGGTCCATGTGGGCCAGGGAGTGGACGTGCACACTCCAGAAGAAGAGCAGGCCGAATCCTGCGATGGCCAGGGCGCCCAGGGCCCAGGCCCAGACGCCCCGCATGACCACAGCCGCCAGGGTGACGTGCACGAGGTAGATGGCCGTGAAGGGATTGGCGGCCCCCCCGCTGAGGTAGAGCAGGCCCGTGAGCAGCAGGATGTCCAGGCCCAGCACCAGCCCCGGCAGCGAAGGGTGCACCGCCGACCGCAGCCGCAGCCGCAGCTGCAGGAACAGGTTGCTGAGGGCGCCCAGGGCCACCAGGCCCAGCAGCGGCAGCGGGGCCAGCTCGCCCGGCAGCAGGCGCAGGGACACCAGGATGGCGGCCGTCTGTGCGGCCACGGTGATCCACCGCAGGCGCAGCAGCCAGGTGAGCGAGATGTCGGAGCTGGGTCGGGTCATGGAGGGGCCATTGTCCCATCAATGACAGGCGTCCCGGAAACCCCGAGGCTGCGTCAGGATGTCGCAGCCTCGGCCTTCCAGACGGCCAATAAACCCCGCGCAGCATGCCTCGTATCACTGGGGTCCGTTCCCTGTAACCGGAGGTAGACCTATGACCTGGCGTTCCCTGCGACCCGTCGCCCTGGCGGCCCTTCCCCTGTGTCTGGTGGCCCAGACCCCACCCGCCGACAAGGCCGCGGCGCCTGGCGCCAAGGCTCCTGCCGCTGCCGCAGCCGCCCCGGCGACCCCGGCCCCGAACTCCCTCAAGCCCTTTGCCGAGGTCATCAAGGAGGCCAAGGAGCTCCCGGGCCTCTTTCCCCTCTGGCAGAAGGACGACAAGGTCTGGCTCGAGCTGAGTCCCGCCCAGCTGGACCAGCCCTACTTCTTCGCTGTCAGCACCACCCAGGGCATCGGCGAGCGCGGCATCTACGGCGGCATGATGGGTGACACCCACGTGGTGCAGTTCAAGCGCATCGGCAACCACCTGCAGCTGATCGCCAAGAACCTGGACTTCACGGCCAAGGAGGGTACGCCCATCGCCCGCGCCGTGCGCGAGGGCTTCTCGGACAGCCTGCTGGTCTCGGCCCCGGTGCTGAGCCAGCCCCACCCCGAGCGCAAGACCTTCCTCGTGGAGGCCAACGCCCTCTTCTTCAACGACATTCCCATGGGCGCCACCGAGCTCGAGGCGGCCTTCCGGCAGCCCTACAGCCTGGACAAGACGAACAGCAGCTTTGTCAGCGTGCGCAGCACCGCCGACCAGGCCGCCTTCACCGTCAGCGCCCACTACGCCCTGGCCAAGCTGATGCTGCCCCCGCCCTCCATGCCGGGTGCCACGCCCCCGCCCTTCACACCCCTGCCCAGCACCCTCGAGGATGTGCGCAGCCTCTTCCTGGGCTTCCACTACACCCTCTCCACCCTGCCGGAGCCCATGCGGCCCCGGCTGGCGGACGAGCGCGTGGGCCACTTCGTGACCACCCGCTGGGACTTCACCCAGGACCTCAGCCCCGATCCCAAGGTGCGGCTCGTGCACCGCTGGCGCCTGGAGAAGAAGGAGCCCGCCGCGCCCCTCAGCGAGCCCCGCCAGCCCATCACCTACTGGCTCGACCGCAACATGCCGGAGAAGTACCGCAAGACTGTGACCGCGGGCATCCTCGAGTGGAACAAGGCCTTCGAGCGCCTCGGCTTCAAGGACGCGGTGCGGGTGGAGGTGCAGCCCCAGGACGCCGCCTGGGACACCCAGGACACGCGCCACGCCTCGGTGCGCTGGCTGGTGGGCACGGACATCGGCTTCGCCATCGGACCCAGCCATGTGGACCCGCGCACGGGCGAGATCCTCGACGCCGACATCGGCGTGGGGGACATCTGGACCCGGCAGCCCCGGCGCCAGGTGGTGGAAGAGCTGCCCCGGCTCCAGAGCCGCCACGCCGCCCATGCCTGCGCCTACGAGGCCGAGGCCGCCCAGGAGCTGTCCTTCGCCATGGACCTGCTGGAAGCCCGCGGGGATCTGGACCCCGACAGCCCCGAGGCCGACGCCTACGTGATGGCCGTGCTCAAGGATGTGATCACCCACGAGGTGGGCCACACCCTGGGCCTGCGCCACAACTTCCGGGCCTCGACCATCTACACCGAGGCCCAGCTGCAGGACGCCAGCTTCACCCGCGCCAACGGCCTCACGGGCTCCGTGATGGACTACAACGCCCTCAACATCGCCACCAAGGGCCAGGCGCAGGGTGAATACGTGATGAGCACCTTGGGCCCCTACGACTACTGGGCCATCGAATACGCCTACAAGCCCCTGGAGGCGGCCAGCGAGAAGGCCGAGCTGGCCCGCATCGCCGCCCGCAGCCAGAAGGAGCCCCTGCTGGCCTACGGCACGGACGAGGAGGCCGGGTTCCCGGGCATGGACGGCATGGATCCCGAGGTGAACCGCCGCGACCTCGGCGCCGACCCCCTGGGCTACTACCAGAAGCGCCTGCAGCTCAGCCGCGAGCTCTGGGACCGCCTCCAGGACAAGCAGCTGAAGGACGGTGAGAGCTACGCCATCCTGCGCCGGAACTTCGACGGCGCCCTGGGCCAGGTGGCCCTGACCTCCAACCTCGCCGCCAAATACGTGGGCGGCGTGGTCCACCTGCGCGACCATGCGGGCAGCCCCCGCGCGCCCTTCACGCCGGTGCCCGCCGCAAGGCAGCGGGAGGCCCTGAAGCTGCTGGAGACCGGCCTGTTCAGCGCGGACTCCTTCCGCTTCCGGCCCGAGTTCATGGCCAAGCTGACGGTCAACCAGTTCGAGCGGGGCATGAACCCGGACTACTCCCTGAGCAGCCGGCTGCTCTCGGTCCAGCGGCAGACGCTCAACCAGCTGATGAACGTGGGCGTGGCGACCCGGATCCTGGACGCCGCCGACAAGCTGGTGGAGCCCAAGGCCGCCTTCCGTCTGGCGGAGCTCTTCGAGACCCTCCAGGGCGCCATCTGGAGCGAAGCCCGGACCGGCAAGGATGCCCCCACGCTGCGGCGCAACCTGCAGAAGGAGCACCTCCGCAACCTGGTGGGTCTCGTCCTGCGGGCCAACCCGGCCACACCGGAGGACGCCCGGGCCCTGGCCCGCGAGGGCCTGAAGGGCCTGGCCACCCAGCTGCGCGCCGCCAGCGCCAAGCCCGCCTACAGCAAGGAGACCCGCGCCCACTTCGCCGAGTGCCTCGCCTCCATCGACGAGACCCTCAAAGCGATGGTCACCCGCAGCGGCCTCTAGGCCATCTCCCGCAGACCGAGCCCGGCCGGACCCCCAGGGACCGGCCGGGCTCTTCGTTCCGTGGGTGTTCCCCCGTCAGGAGGCGCCGTTCGGCCATCCCAGGTTGCAGTCCGGGGGACTCAACCGGGAGGCCCGGTTCGCTGTCTAGACTGTAAAATCGGGGCGGGCCCAAGGCCTGCTCCCCGCTCGGAGAACCCGTGAGACCTGAGCCCCCAGACGCCCACGCCCACGCAGACCTTGGCTGCCCCCCGCGAGGGCGCCAAGGCCTAGGCCTGGGGGCCTCCGTCCTGCTGGCCACCTTGCTGGTCCTGCTGGCCGCCTGCGGCTCCTCTGGAGGCTCTCCCCCACCTTCCACCGGTGGCACCGGGGGAACCGGCGGCACCGGCACGCCCGGGGTCTTTGCGGGCAGCATCCTCCTCGGCAGCCCCACGGCCACCTCCATCAAGGCCAACGTGCTCTCGGCCGTCCAGAGCGGGACGGTCTACCTGGCCTGCGGCACGGTGAAGGGCACCTACCCGCTCCAGTCAGCCCCAGTGGCGCTTGCAGCTGGAGCGCCGGTGGAGCTGGCCCTCACCGGGCTCGCCGCCAACACCCAGTACTACTACCGGCTCTACTACCAGCCCGCCGGGGGCTCCTACGGGCCCACGGCAGAGTTCGCCTTCCACACGGCCCGGCCCGCCGGCAGCACCTTCACCTTCACGGTCCAGGCCGACAGCCACATGGACGAGAACTCCAGCCAGGACATCTACCTCCGGTCCCTGGGTAACGTCGCCGCCGCCGGGGCGGACTTCCATGTGGACCTGGGCGACACCTTCATGTGCGAGAAGCACACGGGGCCCCTCAGCGCCGTGGTCCAGTCCGCGCCGGACTACGCGACAGTGGCCGCGCGCTACACCTACGAGCGGGGCAACTTCGGCGCCATGAGCGCGGGATCGCCCGTCTTCCTGGTGAACGGCAACCATGAGGGCGAGTCCGGTTGGTTCCTGAACGGCACCGCCAGCAACCTGGCCGTCTGGACCACCCAAGCCCGCCAGCGCACCTTCGTGAACCCGGTGCCCGACGGCTTCTACAGCGGGGACGGCGTGGACGAACCCTTTGTGGGCAAGCGGGCCTCCTGGTACGCCTGGACCTGGGGCGACGCCCTCTTCGTGGTGCTGGATCCCTTCTGGAACACCGCGAAGCAGCCAGGCTCCGATGGCTGGAACCTCAC
>CAIPAY010000218.1 GCA_903863195.1 uncultured Holophagaceae bacterium | reverse complement strand
TTCATGAGCGCGAAGCCTACGGACTCGCAGGTTTCCATGCTGATGAGCACGCCGTTCTTGCGGCTGGTCAGCTCGCCCTTGTGGGGGCCGTAGTGGCTGAAGAGGCTGTGGATGATGCCTTCGCCGCGGGTGTCGGTCATGAACTCGTTGCGGAAGCCGATGAGGCCGCGGCTGGGGATCTTGAAGTGCAGACGCAACCGGCCACCCTCGTTGCCCATGTCCTGCATCTCGGCCTTGCGGTTGCCCATGTGCTCCATGGTCACGCCCATGTAGGCCTCGGGGATGTCGATGGTGACGTCCTCGTAGGGTTCCATCTTCTCGCCCTGCTCGGTGTAGTGAAGGATCACCTCGGGGCGGCTCACGCAGAGCTCGAAGCCCTCGCGGCGCATGGTCTCGATGAGCACCGACAGGTGCAGCTCGCCGCGGCCGCTCACCTTGAAGGAGTCGGGGCTGTCCGTGTCCTCCACCCGCAGAGCCACGTTGTGCTGCAGCTCCTTCTGGAGGCGCTCCCGGATGCGGCGGCTCTGGATGTACTTGCCGTCCTGGCCAGCGAAGGGGCCCGCGTTCACCATGAACATCATGGAGATGGTGGGCTCATCGATGTCCACGTATTCCAGGGCCACGGGGCTCGCGCTGTCCGCGATGGTCTCGCCCACGCGGATGTCCTCGATGCCCGCGATGGCCACGATCTCGCCGGCGCTACCTTCCTCGAGCTGGATGCGGCTGAGACCCTCGAAGCCGTAGAGCTGGGTGATCTTCTGCTGCTGGATGCTGCCGTCACGCTTGATCAGGGACACGCTGTCGCCCACGTGGATCCGGCCATTCACGATGCGGCCGATGCCGATCTGGCCGACGAAGTCGCTCCAGTCCATGAGGGTGACCAGCATCTGGAGGGGGGCGTCAGGGCTGCCGGTGGGGTGGGGGCAGTGCTTGACGATGGTGTCGAAGAGGGGGTCCAGGTTCTCGCTGGGGTCGTTCATGTCCAGCATGGCGTAGCCCATCTTGGCGCTGGCAAACACGCAGGGGAAGTCCAGCTGCTCTTCCGTGGCGCCCAGCTCGATGAGCAGGTCGAAGACCTGGTCCTGGCACCAGACGGGGCGGGCGCCGGGGCGGTCCACCTTGTTGATGACCACGATGGGCCGGAGCCCCAGGGCCAGGGCCTTGCGGGTCACGAACTTGGTCTGAGGCATGGGGCCGTCGAAGGCGTCCACGACCAGTAGCACGGAATCCACCATGCTGAGCACACGCTCCACTTCGCCGCCGAAGTCAGCGTGGCCGGGGGTGTCCACGATGTTGAACCGGTAGCCGCCCCAGTGCAGGGAGGTGGTCTTGGCCAGGATCGTGATGCCGCGCTCCCGCTCCTGGTCGTTGCTGTCCATGGCCCGTTCCTGGACGCGCTGGTTGTCCCGGAACATATGGGCGCCCTTGAACAGGGCATCGACGAGGGTGGTCTTCCCGTGATCGACGTGGGCAATGATGGCGAGGTTGCGGATCTTTTCAAGGGCGGTCATCGGGCTCCCGGGGCGGCCCTGGCAAAGGCCGGGCAGAACCTTCGATTTTACCAGAAACTTGCGACTTTCCCGAGCACTGATCGCGAATCCCTTCCATTAGGCCGAATGGGGACTAAGATAATTCCGACCCCCTCTGGGAGATCCCCATGCACATCAATGAATTGCTCACCGTCGTGTGTGAGCAGGGTGCCAGTGACCTTCACCTCAAAGTTGGTAACCACCCGATCGCCCGCATCCGAGGCAAGCTGACGCCCCTTACCCAGTTCAAGCGCCTGGTCCAGGAGGACACCATCGCCATGGCCTACGCGATCATGGCCAGCGACCGTCAGAAGGGAAAATTCAAAGAAAACTTCGACATTGACATCGCCTACTCCGTGCCGAGCCTGGGTCGCTTCCGCTGCAACGTCTTCAACCAGCGTGGCACCGTGGGCCTAGTGCTCCGCGTCATCCCGCGGAAGATCTACACCATCGACGACCTGATGCTGCCCAAGGTCCTGAAGACCATCTGCCAGGAGCAGCGTGGCCTGGTGCTGGTGACGGGGACCACGGGTTCCGGCAAGTCCACCACCCTGGCGGCCATGATCGACCTCATCAACGCCACGCGCACGGAGCACATCCTCACCATCGAGGACCCCATCGAATACCTGCACCGGGACAACCTCAGCATCATCAACCAGCGCGAGGTCGAGGCCGACTGCAAGAGCTTCTCCTCCGCCCTGCGCGCTGCCCTGCGCCAGGACCCGGACGTGATCCTCGTGGGCGAGATGCGCGACCTGGAGACCATCGAGACGGCCCTGCACGCCGCCGAGACGGGCCATCTGGTGTTCAGCACCCTCCACACCCTGGACGCCACCGAGACCATCAACCGCGTGATCTCCGTCTTCCCCCCCCACCACCAGAAGCAGATCCGCCTTCAGCTGGCCTCGGTGCTCAAGGGGATCATCTCCCAGCGCCTGGTCCCCCGGGCCGACGGCCAGGGCCGGGTGCCGGCCGTGGAAGTCATGGTCGCCACCGAGACTGTCCGGTCCTGCATCGAGGAAAAGGACAAGACGAAGCTCCTGAAGGACGTCATCGGCTCAGGCACGGCCCAATACGGCATGCAGACCTTTGACCAGAGTCTTTATTTCCTGTTAAGTCAGAACCTTATCACCGAAGAGGAGGCCCTGCTGCGGGCCACCAACGTCGGGGAGTTCAAGCTCCGGCTGGAGGGCGTCATGGCCACCTCGGACCTGGCCAAGAGCAACATGGAGCGCGGCATGTCCATCGCCCAGGGCGGCGGGCGGGAAGCCGGTGGATCGCCCTCACCCCGAGCCCAGCCCTCGGGCCCCGGGATCCCCATGACGACCCTGCCCTCGAGTCCCGAGGTAAAAATCACCCTGGCACGGTAGCCATCCTTCACCTATTCTGGCTCTTCCCAGCCACTTCCCGAGGTCGCCCATGATCAAGATCGATATCGCCAATTCTTTGATGAAGGTTCACCCCTGCTCCCGCGCCACCGCCCTCCAGGTCGTGGACCTGCTTACGGAGCGCCTGAAGGATGCCCTGCTCAACGGCCACCGCATCGAGATCCGTGGCTTCGGCGTCTTCGAGCCCCGCCCCCGCAAGCGTGGCATGGGCCGGAACATCAAGACCGGCGCCAGTGTCCAGATCCCCAAGGGCAAGAGCATCCGCTTCAAGCCCGGCAAAGATCTGCGGGAGATCATCGTCAAGTAGGCTCTCCATGCTGCGCATGGAGAGATAGGGTAAAGCATGGAAGAAGCCTGCCGTCGGCCTGAGATCACCTACCCTTTTCGCGTACCGATGAAGATCATCGGGCGCCAGGAGGAGCTGCGCCCCGAGATGGTCATGGAGACCATCCTCGCCCACCTGGGACCTCAGGCCGAGGGCGACGAGCGGCACCAGGCCACCTGCAAGGGCTCCTTCATCAGCTACACCTTCTGGGTCACCCTGCCCGATGCCGAGGCCGAGACGCCCCTGCGGGAGGCCATCCAGAAGCTGCCCGGCGTGGTAATGCAGCTTTGAGGGGTGGGTTCCGACGCTTTGCCGTTCTTCTGAAAATCGCTGCGCGATTTTCACTGGTAAAAGCAAGGGCGGCCTGAAAAGCGTGGGGTTTTCAGGCAGTGGCTCTGCCGAAAATCGCGCAGCGATTTTCGGTTCATCGCGCTTTACCGGGGAAGGCGGCCTTGATCTTGAGGAAGAAGTAGTCGTCATCGCGGAAGCCGTAGGCCATGCGCTTGAGGACCTTGACCTTGTTGTTCATGCCCTCCAGCACTGAGGTGTTGAGCTTCCAGC
>CAIPAY010000217.1 GCA_903863195.1 uncultured Holophagaceae bacterium | reverse complement strand
GGCCTGCCCCTCACGGACGCCATCCTGGGCGGGGTCACCACCGTGGTGGGCTGCCTGGGCACCGACGGCTACACGCGCAACATGGCGGGCCTCCTCGCCAAGGCCAAGGGCCTGGAGGAAGAGGGCCTCAGCACCTTCGTCTACTCCGGCTCCTACGGACTGCCCCTGCGCACCCTCATGCCCAGTCTGGAGGAAGACCTCCTCTTCATCGACAAGGTGATCGGGGCCGGGGAAGTGGCCCTCTCGGACCACCGCTCCAGCCAGCCCAGCTTCGAGGCCTTCACCCAGCTGGTGGCCATGGCCCGGCGGGGCGGGATGCTCTCGGGCAAGGCCGGCATCGTCAACGTCCACCTGGGCGACGGCGCCCGGGGCCTGGACTTCCTGCGGCGCATCGCGGCCGAGACGGAGCTGCCCCTCACCCAGATGTGGCCCACGCACATCAACCGCAACCCGCACCTCTTCGAGGAGGGCATCGCCCACGCGAAGGCGGGCGGGTTCGTGGACTTCACGACCTCGACCCTGCCTTCCTACCTCGAGGATGGCGAGATCCCCTGCGCCAAGGCCCTGCGCCGCATGCTCGAGGCCGGCGTGGATCCAGGCCGGATCACGTTCACCTCCGACGGCCAGGGCAGCCTGCCGGACTGGGACCGGAATGGTCGCCTGCAGGACATCTCCGTGGGCCGGGTCACCTCGCTGTTCCCGGCCGTGCGTGAGGCGGTGCAGGCCGAGGGGCTCGCCCTCGAGACCGCCCTCCGGGTGATCACCGCCAACCCCGCCCGCATCCTGAAGCTGCGCAGCAAGGGCCAGCTGGCGCCGGGCATGGACGCCGACGTGGTGCTGCTCAGCAAGGATCTGGAAGTCCGCAGCGTCGTGGCCAAGGGCCAGCTGCTGATGAAGGCCGGCCGCCCCCTGACCAAGGGGAGGTTCGAGTGAGCACGCCAGAAGCCACCACGCCGGAGGCACCCCCCGCCAGGCAGATGCCCCACACCCTGGTGATCGTCGGGGCCCTGATCGTCCTGGTGCTGGTGCTGTCCTGGCTCATCCCCTCGGGCGAGTACCAGCGCACCGCCGTGGAGACCAGCGAGGGCGTCCGGAAGGTCACCATCCCCGGGACCTTCCAGCTGGTGCCCAAGGTCATGCTGGGCCTCCAGGCCCTGCTGCTGGCGCCCATCAAGGGCTTCCTGGACGGGTCCCTGCTCATCTGCTTCCTGCTGGTGATCGGCGGCACCTTCGCCGTGTTCCAGGAGACCGGAGCCGTGGAGTCGGGCATCTGCGGGCTGACGGACGTCCTGGCCCGGCGGCCCGCCCTGAAAGGTCTGGTGATCCCGGTCCTGATGACGGTGTTCTCCCTGGCTGGCGGCATCTTCGGCATGGCTGAGGAGATCATCCCCTTCGTCATCATCTTCATCCCCCTGGCCCGGCGCCTGGGCTACGACTCCATCGTGGGGATCTGCATCCCGTTCCTGGGCGCGGCTGCGGGCTTCGCGGCGGCCTTCTTCAACCCCTTCACCGTCGGCATCGCCCAGAGCATCGCCGGGCTGCCGCTCTACTCCGGCCTCGCCTACCGCCTGGTCACCTGGGTCATCGGCACCACTGTGGTGATCACCTACGTGATGCTCTACGCCCGCCGCGTGAAGCGGGACCCGACCCTCAGCCCGGTCTATGACCTGGATCTCGAGCGGGGCAGCCTCTCCGAGACTTCCACTGGCCCCGGCTGGGATGCCCGCAAGGTGGCCTCACTGGTCCTCTTCGCCGGCTGCATGCTGCTGCTGGTGGTGGGCGTGCTGCGCTGGAAGTGGTACATGGAGGAGATCGCGGTGCTGTTCTTCGGCATGGGCATAGCCCTCGGAGTGGTGGGCGGCCTCAGCCCCAGCCGCATCGCCGCGGTCTTTGTGGTCGGGGCCAAGGACATGGTGAGCGTGGTCTTCATCGTGGCCTGCGCCCGGGCCCTGCTGATCATCGCCCAGGACGCCCGCATCATGGACACGATGCTGTTCGCCGCCTCCAAGGCCATGACCTTGCTGCCCCGGGTGGTGGTGGCCCAGGTGATGTTCCTCATCCAGTCGGGGATCAACTTCCTCATCCACTCGGGCACGGCCCAGGCCGCCCTGACCATGCCCATCATGGCGCCCCTCTCGGACCTGGTGGGCGTCACGCGCCAGACGGCAGTCTACGCCTTCCAGCTCTGCGAGTTCGTGAACCCCATCCTGCCCACCTCCGCCGTCACCAT